>JAFMIZ010000023.1 GCA_017853715.1 Pedosphaera sp. | reverse complement strand
ACTACTACAACGACTGGATTTGTTTCCGCAACTGTCCGTTGCTGGCGATCATCCGATACGTGCCGCCGGGCATGCGTTCACGCCAGAATTCGCCACCGGCGCACTCGACGATTAATCCTCCGGCCGCGATGTCCCACAGACTGATTCCGCGTTCGAGATAAGCATCGAAACGGCCGCACGCCACGTATGCCAGCGCAATCCCTGCCGCGCCCATGTTCCGCATCTTGCGTGTGCTCTGGGACATCTTCTGAAACACCCTCAACGCTTCGCCCATCGTCTGCTCGGTTTTGCCGTAACCCATCGCGGCGATGGCGTCGCCCAGCCTTCTCCGTGGGCTGACGCGGATGGGCTTGCCGTTCAAGCGCGCCTTGCCGCCGACCACCGCACTCCACAATTCATCCATGAACGGATCGTATATCACGCCCACCACCGTGGCATAACCGTCGTCCACCTCGGCAGCCTTGGCCCGGCTGCGCACCTGTAATGCGATGCACACGCACGCGTGCGGAATGCCGTAGGCAAAATTCACTGTGCCATCTATCGGATCAATCACCCAGCGAGCCGAAGGATTGGCATGGCTGGATTCGCCCTCCTCGCCCAAAACAGCAATGGCGGGAAACGCCTTGGCCAGTTGGCGCTCGATGAGGTGCTGGCAACGCACATCCAGATCCAATTTGATGTCGTGGGCCGCATGCTGGTTGACCTTCTTCGTGGCATTGAGGTTCTTCCGCATCAAATCGCCCGCCGCCCGGGCGGCAACAATGGCCGACTTGAGTGCGCCTGAGTAATCCGACTTGTTCATGTGGCGCGTAATCTGGCGAAACGTGCTGGGCGAGGCGAGCAAACTCGGAACCAGTGTCGGATGGCCAGTGACGCGCAACTCGCAACTGGAAACCCCGACCGCGCGAGGCGCCCTCCCCCCGTTGACTTGGCCGCGTTGCTCTGTCAGTTTCGCTCCCGCAGCGTGCCCACAGATTCGCCCAATATTTTCTCCCGCATCGCCGCCGACGTCCGCGACGTTCTGGGCGGCCGTGGAGCACGCTGGAGCGATGGGCCCGGGAAAATGCCGCGCCTCCAGCGGTTCGTGCATTTTTGCGTGCTGTTAACGCGCACCTTCCTGCGCAATCGCTGTCCCGTCCGCGCTTCCGCGCTGGCCTACACCACGTTGCTCGCTCTGGTGCCTTTGCTCGCCGTCGGCATCAGCGTCTCCAGGCTCTTCCTGACACCCGACCGGGCTGGAACTCTCGTGGAAGATTCGATCGGCTACGTCGTGGAACAGGTTGCGCCACAACTCGGCCTGATTCCGGCTGGCGCGGAAGGCTTTGATGCCCGCGAGCAAACCGCTTCGAAGATCCGCGGCTTCATCGAGAACTTGAACAGCGGCACGCTCGGGGTGACCGGCACCATTGGCCTCATCTTCATTGCCATCAGCTTGCTCGCCACCATCGAGGCCGCCTTCAACGAAATCTGGGGCGTCGAGCGCGGACGCAACTGGATCACCCGCCTCGTGCATTACTGGGCCGCAATTACTGCCGGTCCGTTTCTCATCCTCGCCACCATCCTTATGGTGGGGGCGCAATTTCAAGCCGTGCAAACTTCGGCGGATGCCGTGTGGCTCGGACATTTTCTGCTGCAGCTCGCGCCGTGGATGCTGCTGAGCGGCGCGTTCATGTTGTTCTACCAGACGATGCCCAATACCAAAGTGCAATGGCAGGCGTCGCTCATCGGCGGCGTGGTTGGCGGTCTGCTGTGGCACTTGAACGGACAGTTCAACATCTTCTTCGCCTCACGCATCGTCACCACCAGCAATCTTTACGGAAGCCTGAGCGTATTGCCGGTGCTGCTGATCGGCCTCTACTTCTCCTGGCTGATCCTGCTGTTCGGCGCGCAAGTGGCCTATGCATTTCAGAACCTGGAGACCTATTTGCAGGAGCGCGCCGCCGAGGGGGTCAACCAGCGGGGACGTGAGTTCATTGCGTTCCGCTTGATGACGGCGATTTGCCTGCGCTTCCAAAACGGTTTCGCTCCCGCTTCTATCAATCAGCTCGCGACGGAGTTGACCATCCCCACGCGGCTCGTGCATGAAGTCTTGCAGACGCTGCGCGGGGCGAAACTGGTGGTGGAGTTGAGCGAACGCGACATTGGCTTCGCGCCCGCCCGCCCGCTCGACCAGATCACCTGCCACGACATTCTCCAGGCGATGCGCGCAAGCCATGGTCAGGAGCTCGCCACGCGCGACGAGCCCACCCGCAAGGAAGTCTTCGGTGAATTCCAACGTATCCTCGATGCCGAGCGTGAAGCCGCCTCCAGCGTCACCATGTTGACGCTCGTGAATCGCACCCCTTTGCTGGCTGAGGTCACCCCGGCCACAGCGCCCGGCAGCAACGATTCATGATCAAACGCCCGTCCTGCAATCCACCACTTGATCACCGCACAATTCCAACACCCCTTTCCCCATGGTCATCGGCGTTCCCAAAGAGGTTAAAAAGCAAGAGTTCCGCGTCGCTCTGCTCCCCTCCGCGGCGTATCAACTCACCAAACGCGGCCACACCGTGCTCGTCGAGCGCGGTGCTGGCATCGGCGCGGGCTTTCTCGACAAAGAATATGAGTCCGCCGGAGCCCAGCTCGTCGACACCCACTCCGCAGTGTTCGAGCGCGCCGGCATGATTGTGAAAGTGAAGGAGCCGCAACCGGCCGAGATTCCCCTGCTCCGCCATGGCCAGATTCTGTTCACCTACCTGCACCTCGCAGCGGACAAAACACTCGCGGAATCACTGGCTCGTACGGGCGCCACGGCCATCGCCTACGAGACCATCGAAGTCAACCGACGGTTGCCTTTGCTCGAGCCGATGAGTGAAATTGCGGGGCGCATGAGCATTCTCGTCGGCGGATACTTCCTCGCCAAACACTACGGCGGCAGCGGCACCTTGTTGGGCGGTGTTCCCGGCGTGCTGCCAGGCAAGGTGGTTGTGATTGGCGGCGGTTCGGCAGGCATAAACGCCGCCCGCATGGCCACCGGCCTCGGCGCGGACGTCACCATTCTCGAAGTGGACATCGAGCGGATGCGGTATCTCGACATCACCCTCACCACCGCGCACACACTCTACTCCGATGAGTCCCACCTGCTGCAGATCTTGCCCGCAACAGATCTGTTGATCGGCGCTGTGCTTGTGCCTGGGGCCAAAGCGCCCAAGCTCATTCGGCGTGACATGTTGAAGTTGATGCGCCCCGGCAGCGTGCTGGTGGACATCGCGATTGACCAGGGCGGGTGCGCCGAAACTTCACGGCCCACTACCCACGAAAATCCCGTCTTTGTCGAAGAAGGAGTGACGCACTACTGCGTGGCCAACATGCCTGGGGCCTACGCCCGCACCGCCACGCAGGCGCTCACCAATGCCACCTATCGCTACGTCGAGTTGCTCGCTGACCATGGTCTTGCCGAAGCCTGCCAGCGGCAACCCGCACTGGTGAGTGGTATCAATTCCATGAGCGGCGGCATCACGCACAAGACCGTCGCCGACGCACACGGACTGACCCACGTCCCGGTACGCTTCTGATCAAAAAGAGCGCCGACCCTGTTTTGCGTCCTGAGCGTCTGCAAATCGGTTCGGCGACGGGCCAATATGGGACCCATTACCGAGCCAGGCCAGACTGCGAGCCAAACCGGGCCGACGTTTGAACCCTTGGCCATAACCAATGGCCCAATGACTTCGACTGACTGCTTCGGGGGGCAAGCACATCACTCACCCTTAAAAACGTCCATGAGGTTTTGCGTGTTTTTGATCAAAATATTACCACCTGATCCAGCTGGCTTAGCAGGCAAAAACAAGTCACCATGAGCAAACCTCGACACGCACCCCCTGGCGCGCTTGCATGGAGTCGTTCAGAGAAAAAGAGAGGGCCGCGCCCAAAGGCACGGCCCCTCTCAAATTTCCTTTTAGGTTAGGATTTCAGCTCAGGCCATTTCCTCCTGCGACCAGTCACCCAAGTGCAGGAATTCTTTGATTTTACGCCGTTCGTAGCGATTTTTCTGCGCCTTCCGTGGCTGGCTGTCGGCCTTGCGGAAGGGGTGCTTGGGATCTTTGATGGCTTCGTTTATGAATTGAAACGTTTTCATCATGGCGTGTTTCCTTTCTCGACATTTACGTCAGCGGGAAGAGTGCCAACCGGGTCCGTGGGGCGGACCGTCCATTTGCGAAAGGCTGGAAGATAGCTCTTCACGCACTGCAAGGATACGACACCCACTTGCCCCCGGCATTCAAAATTTCCACAAATCTTTCGCCCCAACCGCTACCGGGGCGCCCAAACGAACGCCCCCGAGGCCCACTCCCGCTCATCCCGTTGGCGCGCCAATCGGAAGCCCAACGCCTCGAACGACTCTCGCACTTTGTGGAATTCGACCTGCAAGATACCTGCCAAAACCAATGTGCCGCCGGGCGCAACTCTCGCTGCAATTCGTTTGCGCTCAGCCATCAATAGATTGGAGATAAGATTCGCACAGACCAAATCAAACCGAAGCTTGGGACGGCTGGGCAACTTGGTCACGTCGCCTTCAAACAAACTAAGGCGCTGTTGCACGCGGTTTTGGCGCGCGTTCTCCCGCGCTACGCGCACCGCCTCAGGGTCGAAATCAAATGCCTCAATGGGTGCGCACCCAAGTTTGGCCGCTGCGATTGCCAAAATGCCCGACCCGGTCCCGATGTCGAGGAACGACCCACCCCCACTGCGCGCAAAGCGGACCACTTCCCGCAAACAAAACGACGTCGTGGCGTGATGGCCCGTGCCAAAGCTCAACCCTGGATTCAACACCACTACCGTCTGGCCCGGCTTGGGCTTGCGCCGACTCCAGCCCGGTTTCAACAGCAACGAACCACCGATGGAAAGCGGCTTGAAATGTCGTTTCCACGACTCCGCCCAGTTCTCGCGCTTGACCTGTCGGCAACGCACTGTCGCTGGGCCCACCTCCATACCATTGGCTTGGGCCGCCAGCAGCCGAGCGTGAACCGACTTCATGCGTCGCTCCAGATTCTCCGGCCGTTGATCGAGATAAACCGAGGTCACCGCAACCTGAGTTTCAAAGTCCACGTAGCAGGAGGCTGTTGCACCAAATTCGTCTGCCAACGCTTCGGCCGAGGCATCCTCGGCGTCCGCCGTGGTGGTGACGTGAACCTGCCAGAGAGACGGCTTGCGGGACGGTTTCATTTGTTTTGGGGCTCGGCCTGCAGTGGTGGATTGATTGGGGTGAACGGAGAGCTTGTTCACGATCTCGAATTAGACTGGAGGGAGATCCCGCCACGGAGTGAAATTGAGCAGCGAAACCTCGGGCTTCTTGTGCGTGTGCAGCATGACCTCCGTCATGCTCGCATAATCGACATCGAAATGCGCGAACGCAGGCAGCGGCAAATTCAGAAGCAGCGACAACAACATGCGCACCACGCCCCCGTGGCAATACACTGCGACAAGCTGCCCGGGATGATTCCCAACCATCTGCCGCACGCAACCCTCGACGCGGGCACGATAATCTTTGGCAGGCTCGGCATTGGGAATGCGATCTTGCTCAAGCAACTCAAGCCAGTCGAAGGCGCTTAACCCGAAGTGAGTTTGAATCGTCTCCCAGTTGTGCCCAGTCCACTCCCCAAAATCCACCTCGCGCAGGTCGTTGAGAATCGCCGCTCGAGGCGTGCCCTGCAGCGCATAAGGCTCGAGCGTCTGCTGCACCCGCCGCATCGGGCTCGCATAAACCGCCTCAACGGGTTTGCGCTTCAGATAATTCGCCAGCGCCACGGCCTGCTCGCGGCCGCGCGTTGAGAGATTCATGTCAATTCGGCCGCCAAAGATGCGATGATACTTCTCCTCCACTTCGCCGTGC
The DNA here is from genome assembly GCA_017853715.1 of Pedosphaera sp. GTDB lineage: Bacteria > Verrucomicrobiota > Verrucomicrobiia > Limisphaerales > DSYF01 > DSYF01. The sequence continues at coordinate 24,997 of JAFMIZ010000023.1, read as the reverse complement.
CGGATCAGGATCAAACGGGTGATTCGTTGTGAACTCATAGCTCCTTTGGCGCGAATACAGTCTCAACCTATTGCCTGTTCCGTCACCGCAGGGCGAGCTGCTGCGCAGCCAGCAGCTCGCTGACCCCCTTCTTGCCCAACGCAAGCAACGCTGCCAGCTCCGCCTCCGAGAACGTGGCTTCCTCACCGCTGCCTTGTAGTTCGATGAACTCGCTGCGCGTATTCATGACCAGATTGCAATCCGCCGCGGCCGCCGCATCCTCTACGTAACATAAATCCAGCAACGGCTCGCCTGCGCAAACGCCCATGCTGACTGCCGCCACCCCATGCAGGATGGGATCTTCCGTCAGCTTCCGCTGCAACAGTAACTTTCGAATCGCCAGCGACAACGCCACGAACGCACCGGTGATGGAAGCCGTGCGGGTGCCGCCGTCGGCCTGCAACACATCGCAATCAATGCACACCGTGCGAGGCCCCAGCTTTTCCAGATCCACCGCTGCCCGCATCGAGCGGCCAATCAAACGCTGGATCTCCTGAGTACGGCCATCCACCTTGCCGCGGGTGCTGTCGCGCTGCTTCCGCTGCTCGGTGGCATACGGCAGCATGGAATATTCAGCCGTCAACCACCCGCCCGCGACGCCTTGCTCTTTCATCCAGCGCGGCACTGACTCCTCGATCATCACCGCGCAAATCACCCGCGTGTTCCCCCACTCGATCAAGGTGGAACCGGAGGCGTTCGGCGCGATGCCGTTTTGAAAACGCACGGGACGCAATTCGTCCGGCTTGCGTCCGTCCGTGCGTGGGTTGGTGGGAATGTCAGCCATTGCGCCGAATCTTAGGATGGCAGACTTGGCCCAGCAAGGCTGGAGCATTAAGCGTGGCCGCTGACATGAGCAGGCGGGAAGTGCGGCCAGCCCGTAGCGTCGCCTCCTCTCGTCGGTGGCTGCAGTGTTCCCCAACCCCTCTGGCCTACTTGTTCAGCGCATCCAACTGCGCGAACGCGCTGGCCAGACTGTTCAACGTTTCTTCGCTACGCCCCGCCCCAACTCGCCCGTTGAGCGTCTGCCGCAGGTAGGTCACTGCGTCCGGAACCGTCCTCACTGAGCGCGGCAAGGTGGCCGCACTCGCGTTGGCGTGACCGCCGCCTTGCAGGCGCTCCGCGACTTTCAGCGCCTCGCCGTTCCGGCTGCGCAGGCTCACAATGACGCTGCCCGTGGACTTGCGGAAGGCCGTGATCAGCACCGGATGTTTCGTCTCCTGCCTTTCGAGCAACTGATGCACGATGAGGTTGGTGTTGCCCACGACCGTCTCCACAAAACCGATTTGCGGCGTGATCTCTTGCACGTTGAGCTTGCTCCAATCGTAGCCGATCGGGTCCTCGATGCGCCGCTTCACCGCCATCACTTCGAGCAGGGGATGATCAACGAGCGTCTCGAGCTGCCCGCCGAGCAGAGCGTGCAGATTCCAAAACCCATAAATCTTCACGAGGCTCGCGTAATCACAGGCAAGCTGGAAGTCCGCATCCTCCTCCAGAAACAAATCGGCCACATTGCTCAGATGCACGAGGCGGTCCAGTTCTGGCGAGCCTAGCCCGTGTTGCTGGCACAGCTCATAGCAAAGCAGGCTGGCGGACTTGTTCAGGTCATGGACGAACTGGGCCTGGCCTGCTTTGGCATCGGTGACATGATGATCCACCACCAGCCAGTTGGCTTTGTCGAGCCGCGTCTCGAACACCATGTCCGCGACCCACGCGGATTTCTCGGTCATGGGACGATTGCGCCAGCCGTTGTAATTCCACGCCTCGAGCCGGGTGTCCGCATTGAAGAGCTTCTTCGCCAGCCGCTGGAGCAGCACGCCCGCCACCAGACCATCGAGATCACTCTCATGGGTCAGGATCGCATCGGGTTGGGGCAACACATTCATCCGGCGAGCCTAGTTAACCGGCGCACCCAACGCGAGCGGTGATTTGGAGGAATTGAAGAATGATTGAAGCTTGAGGCGGTGAATCGTTCTCCCCAACATCCGCGGCATGATCACATCCATGCCGACCGCCGCTGAAATCGAGAAGGCCATCCGCAATGTTCCCGACTTCCCCAAACCCGGCATCCAGTTCAAGGACATCACGCCCGTGCTGGCTGACGCCCGGCTCTTCAACGGCACCATCGCCGAATTGTGCAAGCCATTCACGGCCGGCTCGGTGGATGCCGTGGTGGGCATTGACGCCCGCGGGTTCATTTTCGCCGCTGCGGCGGCCGTCCAGCTCAAGGCTGGCTTCGTGCCCATCCGCAAGAAGGGCAAGCTCCCCTACTCCACGCACGAGGAGGACTATGCGCTTGAATACGGCAGCGCCACCGTGGCGGTTCACACCGATGCGTTGAAACCCGGTTCCCGCGTCATCTTGATCGATGACCTGCTCGCCACGGGCGGCACGGCAGCGGCGGCCGCGTCGCTTGTGCGCAAACTCGGCGCGGAGATTCTGGAGTTCTCCTTCCTCATCGAGTTGTCATTCCTGAATGGTCGCGAAAAGCTCCAAGGGTTCCCCATCCGCTCCGTAGTCCGCTACTGATTTTTCAATCTGGCTATCTGCGGCTGCGCATGGAAACCACCGCGCACTTTCCGGTCCGCGATTACGATCTCGCCGCCACCCTCACGAGCGGGCAGGCCTTTCGCTGGCGACCGGTGGGAGGCGCGTGGGTGGCGGTCGTTCACGGTCGCTGGGTGCAGCTCGAGCAAGTCGCACCCGATTATATCCGCGCAACTGTGAATGCGCCCACTGCGGACTGGTCCTGGCTGCAATCCTATCTCCGGCTCGACGCGAATCACCAGAGGATGCTGGCCACTTTTCCCGTCGATGAACCCTTGCGCGCCGCCATTGCGCACTGCCGCGGCCTGCGTTTGCTGAGGCAGGAACCGTGGGAATGTCTGGCCAGCTTTATCCTGAGTTCCACCAAGCAGATCGTCCAGATCCAGCAATGCGTGGAGTTGCTCTGCGAGCGATTCGGCGATCCCATCGGGCAGGCCGGGCGGGCGGTCCCCTGCCCGCCACAAACAGCCAGCCGGCCCCAACAACACAACAGCGTCGCGTACGACGCGATACACCCCGCCTTGCATTACACCTTCCCCGCCGCCGCCCGGATTGCCGCGGCGACCGAAGGTGAACTGCGCGCCTGCAAGATGGGTTTCCGCGCCAGATACCTTATGGCCGCTGCCCGCATGGTGGCTGGCGGCGAACTCAATCTTGCTCGACTCGGTCAAATCCCGCTCCATGCTGCCCGCGCCGAGCTCATGCGTTGCCCCGGCGTGGGCCGGAAGATTGCCGACTGCGTGCTGCTGTTCTCCTGCGGACAGGATGCAGCGTTCCCGATTGATGTCTGGGTCGAGCGCGCATTGCAGCGGCTGTATTTCCCCAAGCGTCGCGCCCGTCGCGCCCGGTTGGAGCATTTTGCCGCCACCCATTTCGGTCCGCACGCTGGCCTCGCCCAGCAATATCTGTTTCACTACCTGCGCACGGGCGGTCCCGATCACCCGAAGAATCATGCACGTTGAAGTCACCTTTACACCCGCCGAGTTCGGGTTGCTGCGGCAACGCGACCTCTCCGATTCCGCGTGCGTGATCTTTGATGTTCTCCGTGCCACCAGCACGATCGTCACCGCCTTGGCTCGCGGCGCGGATTCCATTTTGCCCGTGGCCAGCATCGAGGCGGCACTCAAGCAGCGTGAAGCCGACCGCACGATTCTCCTCGCTGGCGAACGCGCCGGCCTGCGAATCACGGGTGCCATTTCCGGCGGACCGGACTTCGACCTCGGCAACTCGCCGCGCGAATACACGGCGCAGCTCGTGCGTGGGCGCCGCATCGTCACCACCACCACCAACGGCACGCGCGCCTTCGCCGCCTGCCGGGGAGCAAGGCAGGTTTTGGCCGCGTCCTTCCTCAACCTGAGGCGCACAGCAGAACATTTGTTGCGGGCTGGTTGTGAACGCGTGGTGTTGGTGTGCAGCGGAACAGGCGAGAACGTGGCGTTCGAGGATTGCCTCGGCGCCGGCGCGCTATGCCACGAACTCGTTCGCTTGAACGCCAGGATCAACCTCTGCGACTCGGCCCACTTCGTTGCCGACATGCTCTCTGCAAACGCTGACGACTTCGAGGCGGCCATGGAGAAGTCTTCCAATGCCCGTCGGCTCCTGGCCATCCCTGAACTGGCGGAGGACGTTTCGTTTTGCATGACGGAAAATCTTTACCCCATTGTCGTCGCCTCCAATCCCGACGGCTGGCTGTATCGGGCGGCCATCAACCAATGAGCACCCCCTCATTCACCGACTCCCCGCGGTTCATCGCCGCCATCGCTCGCTTCGATGCCGAGAACACGAAGGACCCCAAGCGCATCCCAGCCGCAGGCATCGAGCAGCCCCACGAATTGGCTTACTCTCACTGGTTGACGGATTGGGTCATGCGCCTTGCGCCAAATGCCTCGGAGCCGCTGCGCCTGGCCGCGCGCTGTCAGCATTTGTGCAGGTGGGAAATTCCGCGTGATTCGTATCCGGCCACTCGGGCGGGCTACCTGAAATGGCGCCAGGTCCTGAAGGAATTCCACGCGGACAAAGCCGCGGGGATCCTGCGCGGCGTGGGTTACGATGACGCCACCATCCGCCAGGTGCGCGAGCTGAACTTGAAGAAGAATTTTCCCGCCGATGCTGATTGTCGCGTGCTGGAGGACGCGCTGTGCCTCGTCTTCCTGGAACACCAATTCAGCGAGCTGGCCGCGAAGACGACTGAGGAGAAGCTGATCGCCGCCCTCCAAAAGTGCTGGGGCAAGATGACCGGGCAAGCCCGCGCTCGTGCCCTCACCCTGAGCTACAGCGATGAAGAGAAGCGGCTGCTTCAGCTTGCGTTGAATTCATAACGGACAGTTGCAGCGGCCAGCGAGTGCCAGCATCCCTGCTGGCTCAACCTCTTGGGGGGACCCTCGCCGGCAGGGATGGCAACGCCCTCCAAGAATCTTTTTGCTGCCCCAGCCATTGTCCTACCCCCCCTGCGAGACTGGCGCCGTTATGAACAACAACAGAAACATTCAAGCGGATCAGTTGGAACTCGGATTCAACCCCCAAACGCGCTGCACGCCGCTGCCCCGCCGCACCACTCGCATCGAGCGGGCCGCGTGGTGGTTCGGCAAGATGCGCGCCGCCGTGGACAACGCCATCGTTTGGATGCCCAAGCCCACCCCGCCGCCGGAGCAGATCTGGTTCGCTCAGTAGCCAGCCGTGACGAATTGGCGGATCAGGTCAATCTCCGCCTGACCGGCGATGGTGTGTTCCTTGCGAAACTCCTGCCACTGGATGTTGAGGCCGACGCGCTGAAGCAGTTCGATCTGGGCGCGGGTTTCAGCCAGCGGGAGCAGGGGGTCGTAGGTGCCGTGAGTCACCAGCAGGCGCTGCTGCTTGGCCACGGGTGAAAGTTCACGCACAAGTCGCTCCGGTTCGCACACGTAACCGCTGATGCCCACCACGCCCGCCAGCCGATGCGGATATCGTGCCGCGACATCCAATGACATCAAACAGCCTTGAGAAAAACCGCCCAGGACGGTTTCCTCCGTGGGGTGGCCCGCCGCGCGTTGCGCATCCAGCAATTGGAACAGCATCGCGCGGCTGCGCTCGACTCCGGGACGCATGATGTCGGGCGTGCCGTTGTCATCGAACTCGAACCACGAAAAGCCTCCGTAGTATTCATCAGGCGCATTCACGAGCAGATAATTCATCCACGGCAAACGAAACGTGTCGGGCATCCAGCGATAACCTTCCACGCTGTCGCCCAGACCGTGCAGCATCACCCAGAGACGCTTGGACGCCCCTTGTTCCGCCGGTATCAGGATGGAATCGAGTTTTGATTTCGACATTCCACCAGTCAAACAACTAGCCGTCCCAGCGCAAGCTTTGCCTTGGCAAACCGGGGATTGACCGGGTTGCGCGATCGCTCAACCGACTGCCGCTGAAGATTCGAAGGACCTTGCCCGGGGCGCTTCCGTGCCCACGGCCCAAAAGACTACCGGCGTATTGAGTGGCTGCATCGTGTTCATGATCGGCGGACATTGCTGGACCTTCGATCCGACCTATTGCGATTGCAGCGCCCGGTGGCACTGAACTCGATGGATGAGCACTATGGCAACCTCGATCAACTCAACTTGTTTCCGTCCTGCTGCTTCAACGCCGGTGCGGTCGTGGTGCCCATGCGCCCAATCGGTCGTCAAACAAAACGAAGTCGTCCTCAACAATGATGACGCGGCAGCGAGTTGCAGCGGCTCCTGGTCCAACAGGGGTTCGCCCATCTTCGACCGCAGTCAAGGCGATGTTCCCTGCCGCCTTGCCTTGCTGGGTGGTTCTGAAAACACGACGGCTGATTGCAGCTCTACGATCCCATCCACGCGGGGGGGGGATTCGCGCTCCTGGGTTCAAGCCAGTTTGGGTCAGGGGCAGACAAACAGCATCTACGAGACCAGCAGCGATGAAAGGGCAGGACGGTATGCCCCGCCCCGGTTTTACCGCGCCAACACTCAACCATAAGGCGAACCGAGCAGAACTGCGCTTGCATGCACCACGCTCCACCCGGCAAAATGCCCGGGTGTTTACTGGCATCGTCGTTGAATCCGGCACCGTCGAGCGCATCAGGCCTGCGGCTAAATCCATCCAGCTCACCGTTCGCGGCCGCAAAGCACTGCGCGGCCTGAAACTGGGCGACAGCCTTGCCGTCAACGGCTGCTGCCTCACCGTGGTGAAACTGGCCAGACGCGGCAATGACCGGCTCGCGCAGTTCGATCTGCTTCAGGAGTCGTGGAAACGCACCAACCTGCAATTCGCCAAGCCCGGTTCACTGGTGAACCTGGAGCCGTCTCTTCGCGCCAACGGCGAATTGGGCGGCCACTTCGTCACTGGCCACGTGGATGGCCTGGGCAGAATTGTCCGGTGGGAGCGCGCCGGCCAGGATCACTTGCTCGACATCGAGGCACCCAAGGATGTGATGCGTTATCTGGTCTTCAAGGGTTCCATCACGGTGGACGGCATCAGCCTCACGGTGGCGGCCATCACCAAGAAGAGTTTCCGCATCTGGATCATCCCGCACACTTTTGAGGCGACCGCCCTGCGGGACCGCAAGGTGGGCGACCACGTCAACTTGGAAGCCGATATCCTCGGCAAATACGTCGAGCGGTTTCTTAATTTGCGCCGGGCGCTTTGAACTGGCCCGGGCTGGGGGCATCCGACGCGGGGTAGATCTGCTGGACCGACCCGGCGGGAATCGTGCGTTCGTTGCCTTGCGGATCATGGTAAATGAACACGCCCCGCGCCTTGTCCTGCCGCGGCTTGCCTTTGGAGGTAATGACCCCCCGACTGGTCTGGATATTGTAACGTTGCGCACAGCCCGTCAGCAGACCGGCCAGGGAAAGGACTAAGATGAGGCGAAGTTTCATGCTCATGGGATGTTTATTTTTGTTCCTCAACCACCCGCGAAACCTTGAGCTGCGCCACGCGCATGCCGTCCATCTCCTGCACGCGCAGTTCATATTCGCGCAGCTTCACGGTGTCGCCCATCTTGGGGAACCCGCCCAGTTTCTGCGTGACCAATCCGTTCACCGTCATGATGCCGCCGGTCTGCAACGATTCGCCAACCAACTCTTCCAGTTCGTGCAGCGGCAGGGCGCCGGACACTTCCCACGTTGTTTCGCTGGAGCGCTGCAGCATGGGCTTTTCCTGGTCGAACTCATCCTGGATCTGACCCACCAGCTCTTCCAGAATGTTCTCCAACGTCAGCAAACCCATGGTGCCGCCGTATTCATCGACCACGATGGCCATGTGCAGTTTCCGGTCGAGCAATAGTTGCAACACGCGCTCCAGCCGGGCGGTCTCCGGCACGTAAATCAGTTTCTTGGCCACCGCAGTCAACCCTGACGCGCTTGCGTCCCGTTGCTTCATGGCGAACAAGTCCTTGATATGCACCACGCCCAAAGTGCGGTCCACGTCGCCTCCCTCGCATAGTGGGAAGCGCGAATATCGCGTCCGGTCGGCCAGTTCCAGGCAGCCGGCGATGGTATCTTTGGTGTTCAACGCCGCGATTTCCTGGCGCGGCCGCATCACTTCACGCACCACCCGACGCCGCAGGTCCAGCGCGTTCAGCACGATGGCGCGGCCCAATGCAGTGCCGCCGGACCGCTTCTGCGTCGCATCAAATACCAGCCGCAGCTCATCCTCCGAATGTTCGCCGTGTCCCTCGCCTGCGGGCGCAATGCCCACGAAGCGCAGCAGCAGCAGGGAGCTTTCGTTCAACGCCCAGATGAAGGGATACATCACCAGATAGAACGCCCGCATGGGAAATGACACCCACAGCGAAGTCTCTTTGGGCAGGCGGATGGCCAGTGACTTGGGCGCCATCTCACCCGCCACGATGTGCAGGAAAGTAATCACGCTGAACCCCACGCCGAACGAGATGGAGTGGCGCAACCCTTCATGATCCGCCCCATCGATCCCCAGCGCGCCATACAACGGTTGCAACAGGTCAGCGAACACCGGCTCACCAATCCACCCCAGCCCCAGGCTCGAAAGCGTGATGCCCAACTGGCACGCGCTGAGATACTCATCCAGATGATGCGTCAAGTGGAGAGCCATCTTGCCGCGCTTATGGTTGCGGGCCGCCAGCGTTTCCAGCTGCGTCGAACGCACCTTGACCAGCGCGAACTCCGTCGCCACGAAAAAGCCGTTCAGCAGCACCAGCGCCATCACCGCCAGCAGCTTCAACGCAATCATCGTGATCAGGTGCGTGTCCATCAGAGTTTCACCTCCCCGAACACCTTTCGCAGGATGTCCTGCATGGAAACGATGCCCACCTCACGCCGGTTGCGCATCACGATGGCCAGCATGTGGCCCGCCCGCCGCATCCGGCGCAACGCATCCTCCACCCGCACGCTTTCATCCAGGTAAATGGCCGTCTGGACGAACTCCCCCACGGCTCGCTCGGGCTGGAGGTCGGTGCGATAGATCACCTCGTCCAGATCGATCAATCCCACGATGCGCCGCTGGCCGGCCCGCACATCCCACACCGGAAAACGTGTGCGCCCCTTCTCCCGGCAGAGGGTGAGGAAATCGCCGATCTTGGTTTCTGCCGTCACGGTCACGGCCATGGCGATGGGCGTGCTCACGGACTGCACCGTCTGCGATTGCAGGTCCAGCACGCGATTGATCATGGCGCGCTCCTCCCTGGTGAAGTCTTGGGCCGTATCTTGCATCAGCTGGCGGAACTCTTCACGGTTGCCGAATAACTGGCCCTTGAACACGTTGCCGCCGCGCCAGCGCAGCAGGAGCGTTGAACCCCATTCCACCAGCGCCACCAATGGCCGGAGGCTGATGTGCACGAGGCGGAACGGCCTGGCCAGCGCCAGGCACAACCGGTTGGGGAACTGGCGGAACAACATCTTGGGCAGCAAATCAAGCAGCGCGAAGAACAGGAACACCGCCGCCACAAAGGCGATGGCGAACAACCAGCGCAAGTCATGCAGCCAGGCGTAAAGCAGCGCGAATAGGCGCCACAGCACGATGAAGTTCACCAGCGTGTTGCCCACGAAGATCGTCCAGAGGAAGTTTTCCGGGTTTTCCAGCCACCGGTGCAACAGCCGAGCCGAGCTGCGTCCCGCCCTCATCTGCTGCCGGACACGCACGCGGCTCAGCGCAAACACGCCCGCCTCCATGCCCGAAAGCATGAATGACAGCGCCGCACAAAACGCGAGCACCGACCAGTTTAGGAGCGGATCCGTCATTTGAGCTGTTCCACCAGCAATTCTTTTACGCGCCGCGAATCCGTCACGTGCGCCGTCAATTTCAAGCCGCGATAAACGGCCGACTCGCCGGGTGCGGGCACGGTTTCCACGAGCTGGACCAGCAGGCCGCCCATCGTCTCGACACCGGCCACTTCGCCCAGTTCGGGATACTCACGCCGGAAATCGTCCAGCCGGGTCGAGCCGCTCACCCGCCAGCGGTTCGCATCCAGCTTCATCACCAGCGCTGGACCGTCTTGCTTGAAGCGCATCTTGCCCACCACTTCCTCCAGAATGTCCTCGATGGTCACCAGCCCCGCGGTGCCGCCGAATTCATCCAGCACGATGGCCATGCCGCGTTGCTGGCGTTGCAGGCTCTTGAGCAACTGCAACAGGTTCATCGAGTGCGGCACGAACGAGGGGAACTCGATCGCTTCGGACAAATCGACGTGGGGGTCCAACAGCAAGGCGCGTGTGTTCAACACGCCCACAATCGTGTCGGGCGTCTCGTCATACATGGGCAATCGGCGATGCCGGTACTTCCGGGCCGCCGCGATCATTTCCTCGATGGACAGGTCGTCGGGAATGCTTGCCATTTGCGAACGCGGTTTCATCACGTCGCGCACCGTGCGGCGGTCGAGGTTGATGATCTGGAGGATGATCTCCTTTTCCGAGGCATCGAGGGCTCCCTGCTGATAGGCCATCTCCAACAACTCCTGATAATCCGCGTCGGTCAACGTGGTCTGCGGCTTGACGCCGCGGGGGACGACGGCCAGCAAAATGGCGGAATTCATCGCCTGCGCCACCCGGCGAAAAGGCAGCATCAGCGCGTGCGCCAGCGACAACAGCGAAGCCACGCGCAAGGCCCAGCGATCCGGACGCCGCACCGCCATGGTCTTGGGCAGCACTTCCCCGAAGAACACCAGCACGACAAAAAGAATGACGATGGTGTGCAGCAGATGCCACCGTCCGCTTACGGCCATCCAGAGACCGAAGGTCAGCATGCCCGCCATGGCGAAGGTGTTCCCGAATGCGATGGTCGCAAGCAGATCCTGCGGTTCGCCAAGCATCTTTTCAACCAGCGCAGCCCGCCGCTGATGCTTGGGGCCGTGGCCATGACTGAGCTGGCGTTGCTGCAATTTGCCCAACGAAAAAAGCGCCGTCTCCGCCAGCGCAAAAAAGAAGCTGGCGGCGGCACAAACAATCATGGCCGCAACGGCCAGTGATTGGGCAAATTCCATGCGCTGATTATGCGTGCGAACGCCTCGCGGAAAAAGGACAAAGGGGCGGCATGGAGAAACCGACCGGCATCCGCTGAGGGAACGACTTTGGGAGACCGAAGGGGCTTACACCATTACCTGTTCAATATGCCCACGCACCGCTGTCGGCTCGACCGCTGTCGGCGGGTTCGCCGGCGCCCTCGGCAGCACCAGCAACGGATAGCCGGCCGCGTCGGGGACTCTCCCGTGCGATCCCTTGACCAGGCTGGCATCGAGCGGAATCACCTCCATCAGTGTGCGGAATCCCAGCTTCTTGCGAAGCAATGTCGCGGCAATTTTAAGCTTCGGCAGGGTGAGCGACGGATCCACAAACAGCTCCATCGGGTCATAACCCGGCTTGCGATGGATGTCCACGCACCGCGCAAAGTCCGGCGCGCGGCGGTCATCCAACCAGTAGTAATAGGTGAACCAGCTCCGCGCGTCCGCCACGGCGATCAAGTCGCCCGAACGGGCATGGTTGACGCCTGAACCGACCTGCTCTTCCGCCCCCAGCACCCGCTCCACGCCGGCCTGCTGCTCAACGACCGAACGGACCTGACTCAGTAGGGAGCGATCATTCACGTATAGGTGCGCTACTTGGTGATCAGCCACGGCAAAGGCCCGGCTGGCTCCGCAATCGAGCAGTTCAAGCCCAAGTTCCTCGCGCACCGCAATCCAGCCCTTGTCCCGGAAGACGCGGTTGAGGTGCACCGGCCGATTCACCTCCGTGATGCCGTATTCGGACAGCAGCACCACTTGCACCGAGCGCGGGTGAAAGAACGCGATCAGGTCGCCCACCACGGCGTCGATCTGCGCGACCTCATGCTTGATCGCAGGATGATTCGGCCCGAGCCGTTGCAGGTTGTAATCCAGATGCGGCAGATAGATCAGGTTCAACGTCGGCTGCTCACGCCGCTCGATCCATTTGGCTGACTCCGCGATCCACTGCGAGGACTTGATGCCCGCCATTGGCCCCCAAAAACTGGGAAACGGAAATTCGCCTAACTCCTGCTTGATGTCCGTGCGGATGGACGCGGGATGGGTGTAGATGTCGAAGATTTTCCGGCCGTCGGCGGGATACATCGGGCGCGGCGTGATGGACCAGTCCGCGCTGGAATACATGTTATACCACCAAAACATCTTGGCGCAGGTGAAGCCGGGTTCGCGCTGGCGCAGCCCCTCCCAGATCTTCTCCCCCGCCACAAGCCTGTTGGACTGCTTCCAGAACTGCACTTCTGAAAGCGTGCGATCATACCACCCGTTGCCGACGATGCCGTGCTGCGCCGGGGGGAGACCCGTGACGTAGGTGGCTTGCGCCGTGCAGGTGACGGCCGGAAAGGCGGGCTTGATCGGCACTACGCCGCCCGCCGCCGCCAGCGCCCGCATGTGGGTTGACGCCTCCAGCACACCGCGCGTCAGGCCGACGACGTTGATGACGGCGGTGCGTTTCATGCCTTCAACGCCCGCGCCGACAGTTGCTCGAGCGCCTGCCGGATTTTGGCCGTGTCCATCGAGTTCACCTCGAAGCCCTGACCGATGCCTTTGAGCAGCGTGATGGTCAACGCCCCGCCGAGGTGCTCGCGGAATTCTTCCAAGCCAGCCACGACCGCCGGCTCGCCGTCGGCATTCCGCAGGTCCAGCTCTTCCGCCCAAAGCGCAAACCCGAGCGACTCGATCAACGCGATGACGCGTTCGGCCTCGACCGCGTCCAGATGACCGGCCAGCACCGAGTAGGCGACATCCAACGCGATGCCGATGGCCACCGCCTCACCGTGTTGGATGCGAAAGCCGGAAAGCTGCTCCAGCTTGTGCGCCGCCCAGTGGCCGAAATCCAACGGCCGCGCGGAGCCAAGCTCGAACGGGTCACCCCCGTTCGCAATGTGACGGACGTGCGCCTCGGCACAACGCCGGATCAAATCCTCCATCGCTGTCGGATCGAAGGCCCGCAAGGCGTCTCGGCTGCGCTCGATGCGCTCGAAGAATTCGCGGTCCCGGATCAACGCGACCTTGACCGCCTCGATGTAACCCCCGCGCTTCTCGCGTTCCGGCAATGTGGCCAGCAGCTCGAAATCATTGATGACTGCAAACGGCGGCGCGAATGTGCCGAGGAAATTCTTCTTGCCGAATCGGTTGACGCCATTCTTCACCCCCACTCCGGCGTCATTTTGCCCGAGCACGGTGCTCGGCATGCGGATGTGGCGGATGCCGCGATGTGCCGTCGCCGCGGCAAATCCCGCCACGTCGAGCAAAGCGCCGCCGCCGATCGCGATGACATAACCATGTCGGCACAGGCCGTTGCGCTCGATCGCGGCGTAGAGGCCTTCAACGGAGGTCTCATCGTTCTTGGCCGCCTCGCCGCCGGGGATGAGCAACCTTTCGGGAGCCAGGTCGAACTGTCCCTCGCGGCCCGCGAAGTAATGCTGGATGGCGGAGAACAATCCCGGCTGCGCGTTGGCGAGTTGTTCATCGAGGACCAGCAACACCCGCGGCGGACGCGCTGCCTTGCCCGACGCCAGCACGCCCGCCAGCAGCGGGTTGTCCCGGCGAAAGACGCCCCGGGTGAAGTGAACTTGATGTTCATACTTCACGGCGAAGCCGGCTTGGATGCGATCACTCATGTCGCGGGCAAGGTCTTTTGCAAAATCAATGCGCTGCCGAACAGGAGCGCGAAGGCGATCAGCTGAGGCCCGCTCGCATTCGGCACGGCCACAATATCAACGATCACGATCCCCGCCAGCAATCTGGAGATCACGGTGCTAATCACTCCGGGGCGCGGGGTGCGCAACGGCGCCAGTGAGAATAAAACCCACCCCAGCAGCGCCAGCCACAAAACCACGGCCGCCTCGCCACGCCCGCCTTGGATGGCTGCCAGCAATACCGGCGCAACCAGTAGCGGCAACGGCCACCCTTGGATTTGCGTGCCGGCCGCCTCGCGTCGGGCCAGATAGCTCAATCCGAGAACGTAAACCGCCATCGCCAGGGCAGCCCAAAGAACCGGTTGCAGCGGCCCAGACCCGGCCGCAGCTCCCGCGACGAGGTAAAGCAGGAACCGACAACCTGCCATCAAGACGGGCGCTAAGGCTGTTTGTTTGTGGAGGACATCGTAAAGGACGATGCACGCCAGCAGTCCCAACGTGGGCAGAATCAAAACGCGTCCGGCGAAAATAAGGATCCCCGCACCCGCCCCCAGCGCGATGTAACTGAATGGCCACACCCAACGACTCGAGATGGCTCCACTGGGGATGGGCCGTTCGGCGCGATGCGCTCGATCAAACGCCTCATCGCAAGCATCGTTCAGGAACATTCCGCCCACGTAGAGCAGGCTGGCCCCCGCAATGAGTCGGCCAAACATCGGCCAATCCCCGGCCCCGCCCAGCAGCCAGCCCGCGAGGCAGTTCGACCACACCGTCGGCAGATTGGAAACCCGCCCCAATACCAGCAAGGTGCGCAGCAGTGATGGCCTCTGAGATGACGCGGACACGCGCCACACATCGTATTGCCGAACCGCCTCAGAGACCACACTTTCGTTGCCACCCCAACGGTTTCCAGGGGCTGTTCCACAACCGCACTGGGAAGCTGTGACCCGGGTTGGAGCGCCGCATCTGGGCGACTTGGCGCCGGAGCACCGGGGCCCCTGCCGCCGAAATGCGGCGTTCCGCTGCGGTTGCCCGAATCGCGCACTGTGATCTGAAAATGTGAAAACTGCTCGTGCATGCCTCGCTCGACTCGGTAATCTGGGCCAACACCAAAAGCCTCTCATGCGCACCAAGCACATTCTGCTCTCAATACTGGCGGCGACACTGACATGGGAAACCGTGCGCGCCGCCACCAAGCCGAACATTCTCTTCCTGAACACCGACCAATGGCGGGCCTCGGCCACGGGTTATGCCGGCGATCCCAACGTCAAGACACCGCACCTTGACCGGCTCGCAAAAGAGGCGTTGAACTTCCGTAATGCCGTGTCCGTGCTGCCCGTCTGCACGCCGTATCGTGCCGCGTTGTTGACCGGGCGTTACCCCACAACGACTGGCATGTTCCTCAACGATCTGCACCTGCCGGAAGCGGAGCTCTGCATGGCGGAAATCTTCAACACCGCCGGTTACGATACCGGCTACATCGGCAAATGGCATCTCGACGGCAACGGACGCGAGTCCTACATCCCGCCGGAGAGACGGCAAGGATGGAAGTATTGGAAAGCTGCCGAGTGCGATCACAATTACCACCGCTCGCACTACTACTCGGGCACGAACCGGACGAAGCAGTATTGGGAGGGTTACGACACCTACGCGCAGACGAAGGACGCCGCGCAATTCCTCCGCGACCGCGCTAAAACCGCGCAGCCCTTCGTGCTGATGCTTTCCTACGGCACGCCACACTTCCCCCACGAAACCGCGCCCAAGGAACTGCAGGCGCTGTATCCGCCGGAAAAGATCATCCTCCCGCCGAGCGTGCCCGCAAAACTGGCCGACCAGGCCCGCAAGGAGGCTCAGGGCTATTACGCGCATTGCACCGCGCTGGACCAATGCATCGGCGACCTCCTGCAAACCCTTGCTGACACCGGCCTCGCCTCGAACACCATCGTGGTCTTCTCGTCCGACCACGGCGAATCGCTGGGCTGCCATGGCGTGCCGCCCAAGCAAAAGCAGGTGCCCTGGAATGAATCCGCCGGGATCCCCTTCCTCCTGCGCGTGCCGGGCGTCGCCCCGCGCACGGTCCATACCCCGATCACCACCCCGGATGTCCTGCCCACCTTGCTCAGTCTTTGCGGACTGACCGTTCCGGACTCTGTCGAAGGCGAGGACCTTTCACCCATCATCAAATCCGGGCAGGACGCCGATCGCGCCGCCCTGTACATGGCCGTGGCGCCGTTCATCAAATCCTCGCCCCAGCATAACACGCCCTATCGCGCCATTCGCACCGACCGCTACACCTACGCGCGCAACTTGAAAGGGCCGTGGCTGCTTTACGACAACGCCAATGACCCCTACTCGACCAACAACCTGGCGCAGCGGCCCGAACAGCAGGCGCTCGTCGAAAAATTGGATGCCCGTTTGCAGGCCGGGTTGAAACGCACTCGCGACGATTTCCGCGCGCCGGAGGAATACCTCAAGGCGTGGAATTATCGCGTGGGGCCGGACGGCAGCATCCCCTATGTTGGAGGCTCGGCCCAACAAACCCCGCGTCGTTCGACTGAATAGTCGCGGCGATGTGCATTCATCATGAGCAGAACCCGCATCGGACTTTTCGGCATCGGCCTCGATACCTACTGGCCGCAGTTCAAAGGATTGAAGCGCCGCCTCGTCGGCTATCAAAAGCAGATCGGCGAGCGCATTGGAAGCCACGGCGTGGAGCTCGTGGACGCCGGCCTCGTGGACAATCCGGCCAAGGCCCGGGCCGCCGCTTCGCTCTTTCGCCGTGAGGAAGTGGATTTGATCTTCCTCTACATCTCCACCTACGCCCTGTCGTCCACCGTGTTGCCGGTCGTGCAACAGGCGGGCGTGCCCGTGGTGGTGTTGAACCTTCAACCCGTGCCCCGGCTTGATTACGAAAAATTCAACGCCCTCGGCGACCGCGGCCTCATGACCGGCATCTGGCTGGAGCATTGCCAGTCGTGCTCGGCGCCGGAGATTGCCTGCGTGTTCAATCGCGCGAACATCCCCTACCACCTCGTCACCGGCCACCTGCAGGACGAGGAGGCGTGGCAGGAGATTGCCGACTGGGTGGAGGCAGCCAAGGTCGCCACCGGCATGAGCGCCAATCGCGTCGGTGTGCTCGGCCATTACTACTGCGGCATGCTCGACGTTTACTCGGACATGACCCAGCAATCCGCTGCCTTCGGCAACCACTTCGAACTGATCGAAATGTGCGCGCTGCACCGGGAACGCGAAGCCGTGACCAAAGCTCAGGTTGCGGCGAAGTTGAAACAGTTTCAGCGCGAGTTCCTGGTTTCAAAGGACTGCAAAGCCAGGGAACTCCTTCGCGCGGCCAAGACCTCCTGCGCGCTCGATGCGTTGGTGAAGGAGCACAACCTCGGCTCGCTGGCCTATTACTACGAGGGCGAGGACGGCACGCCGTATCGCGACCTTGCCACCTCGGTCATCGCAGGCAACACCCTGCTCACCGGCCGCAACATTCCCGTCGCGGGCGAATGCGAGATCAAGAACGTGCAAGCCATGAAGATCATGGACTTGTTCGGGGCGGGCGGATCGTTCTCGGAATTTTACCTGACCGATTTCACGGACGATGTGGTGTATCTCGGCCACGACGGCCCCGCGCACTTTGCCATCGCCGAGGGCCGCGTTGCGCTCGTGCCGCTGCCGGTGTATCACGGCAAACCGGGCAAAGGCTTGTCCATCCAGATGACCGTGAAGCACGGCCCGGTGACCTTGTTGTCCGTGGTGCAGGGCGGCGACGGCAAACTCTCGTTGCTCGTGGCCGAAGGCGAATCCGTGGAGGGCCCGGTGTTGCAGATTGGCAACACGAACAGCCGCTACCGCTTCAGCCTCGGCGCGAAGAAGTTCATGAATGATTGGTCAAAGGCGGGGCCGGCGCATCATTGCGCCATCGGCGTCGGCCACCTCGGCAGCAAGCTCGAGAAACTGGCCGCGTTGCTGGAACTCGACCTCATCAAGGTTTGCTAGCTGGCCTGGTCGCCTATTTCAGGCCCTGACCTCCAGTCTCCCCCTGCTGGGTGGCACAGGCGGCTCGCCTGCCCTTCCGGGCGACCCCACCGGAACTCTCCCGCATGGGTTGTTCCCTGCTCGCGTTTGCCCCAAACCCCGTCAACTCTTTTTTCCAATGCCTTGCGTGGTGCAGGAGGTTGCTCCATGTCGCTCGTTGCATCCGCCTGCATCTCCCTGCGCTCGCTCGGTTGCACCCGCTTTGACCTCTTCCCGCAGCCCAAAAATCATGTGCTAAGCTGCGCGAGCCGGAAGAACTGTTTCTTCCACGGCTCAACCAATGAAAGGACCGTATATGCCGCACGACGACCAGACTGTTCAACGTTTCATCGAACTCCGCGCCCAAACCTATGCCGCGCGCGCCAGCTGCGTCGCCAGATCGAGCAGACCATCGCCGGGATCCCCAACGAGGAATACCACGATCATGTCCAGGACTGGCAGGGTTGAACAGGTCGACGAGCCGCACTTGACCAGCCAAAAATCGAAAATGGGTAAAGCAAAGGTAAAGCCGCGGTAAAGTCGTCACCCGCCCGGGGTTCTCGTGGGCGTAATCCCAAAGGGTCCCACCTGAGCTTCCTGTCAAGCAAGTGCGTGACTGGCGTATTGTCGGTCAATATGGAATACCATGAGCGCAAGCCGTGAGGACGCAAGACCAAGCAATCCGTTTCCATCCCCGCTGGGTTGGGGTGGAAAGCGGGATGCACAGTTTTCAAATCATTTTGCCTGCGACTTCACACAAATGAATTGTCGGGCGAAGCTAAAAAGCTTAACCATCTGGAACTGAATTCACCGCATCATCGTACCTATTCACATGCACCCAAACACTTCGAAGACATCGGTCATCGCTCCCTTGCTCACCCTGGTTGCCATCGGAGCCGTGGCGCAGCAGCCAGTTCCGCTGTTCAATGGCAAAAACCTCGACGGCTGGATCAAACGCGGGGGCGAGGCCTCGTATGCGATCGAAGGCGATGAAATTGTCGGCACATCGGCGGCCAATACCCCCAACACCTTCCTCTGCACGGAAAAAGATTACGGCGATTTCATCCTCGAATACGATTTCAAGGTGGACCCGCGCCTGAATTCGGGCGTGCAGATTCGCAGCCAATGCTTTGACGCAGCCACCGAATTTGTCGGCGACGGCAAGACCAAAACGATTCCGGCCGGACGGGTTCACGGGTACCAGGTTGAAATCGATGTCGAACCGGCTAAGGATCGTTGGTGGAGCGCCGGCATTTACGACGAAGGCCGGCGTGGTTGGCTTTACCCCGGGATTCGAGGCGGCGAAACCAAGGCCTTCACCGCCCAGGGACGGAAGATCTCCAAGCCGAATGATTGGAATCATGTGCGTGTAGAAGCCATCGGCGATTCCATCAAAACCTGGCTCAACGGCGAGCCCCGGGCGGACATCAAAGACAGCGTCACGGCTCGTGGGTTCATCGCCTTGCAAGTCCACAGCATCGGCAAGGAGCAGGACAAACTGGGCACGCAAGTGCGCTGGCGGAACTTGCAGATCACCGACCTCACATCTGCCCCCAACACGTTGAGCAAGGCGGAGAAGGCTGCCGGTTGGAAATTGTTGTGGGACGGTAAAACCACCAAGGGCTGGCGCAGCGCCAAGGCCAAGTCATTTCCGAAGTCCGGTTGGGTCATCAAGGATGGCGAGTTGCGGGTTCTGGAAAACGGCGGCGCCGAGTCCACCGCCGGCGGCGATATCATCACCAAAGACCGCTATTCGCAATTCGAGTTGAAGGTGGATTTCAAAATCACCCCGGGCGCGAACAGTGGCATCAAGTATTTCTGCCAGCCCAATCTCGACCCCATCACCGGCGCGGGAGCGAAGACCACCGTGGGATCAGCCATCGGGCTGGAATTCCAGATTCTCGACGACGTGCGCCACCCGGACGCCAAGCTCGGTCGCGACGGCAACCGCACCCTGGCCTCGCTCTACGACCTCATCACCGCGGACCGCAACAAGCAACCCAATCCTATCGGTCAATGGAACACCGCGCATATCATCGTCAAGGGCAGCCATGTCGAGCACTGGCTGAACGGCATGAAAGTAGTCGAATACGAACGCGGCTCACCGGCGTTTCGCGAAATCGTGGCCCAGAGCAAATACAAAAACATCCCCGGTTTCGGCGAGTGGGCTGATGGTCACATCCTGCTGCAGGATCACGGCAACGAAGTGCATTACCGTAACATCAAGATCCGCGTCCCGGCAAAGTAACCCTCACTAACTCCTTAAAAGTCCAGAACATGAAAACCCACTCTTTCTCCCGTCCACTGGATCGACGCTCATTTCTCAAAGGGGCTTTGACCGCCAGCGCGCTGCTTGCCATCACGCCCACGTCCCTTCTGGCCGCCAAGAAATCGCCCCGGCGCATCGGCGCGAATGAGAAGGTGAACCTCGCCTGTGTGGGCATCGGCAATCGCGGCGCGGAAGTGATTCAAGCTCTGCACGCCACGGGCCTCGCCAACATTGTCGCCCTCTGCGACACCGAGATGGGCGCGAAGCATACGTTGCCGACACTGCAGAAGCACCCGGGTGTGCCGCAGTTCCGGGACTTCCGTGTGATGTTCGACAAGCTGGGCGGCCAGATTGACGCCGTGAGCATCGCCACCCCGGACCATTCGCACTTCGCCGTCACCATGCTGGCCATGTCGCTCGGCAAGCACGTCTATGTGGAGAAGCCGATGGCGCACAGCTTCAAACAGATCGAGCTGATGATGGCCGCGGAAAAGAAATACCGCGTGGCCTGCCAGATGGGAAATCAGGGCCACTCGGACGCAAATTATTTCCAGTTTAAGGCGTGGACTGAATCAGGCGTCATCAAGAACGTCACCAAAATCACGGCGTTCATGAACAATCCGCGCCGCTGGCACGGCATGACGGTGAGCGACTTCTTCCCCGCTGAGACGCTGCCGGAGGGTTTGGATTGGGATTGCTGGCTGACCACCGCGCAGCAGCATCCATTCAATGCCAAATACCTCAACGGCGAATGGCGCTCGTGGTTCGACTTCGGCAATGGCGCCCTCGGCGACTGGGGCGCCCACATCTTCGACACCGCGCACGAATTCCTCGACCTCGGTCTGCCCACGGAAGTTGACCCCGTGCTTGAGGGCTACAGCCCGTTCATTTTCCCCCAGGCCTCGACGCTTTCCTTCAAGTTCCCCGCGCGCGGCAAACAGCCGCCCGTCGAACTCACTTGGTATGACGGACAGAAGAATCTTCCACCGCTGCCGGAGAACTTCGGTGAATCCGTGGTGGACCCCAACATTCCGCCGCCGAGCAAGGGCAGCATTGACACCAAGAAGAAACCGCCCGGAAAGGTGATCTACGGCGAGGGCCTGACCTTCAAAGGCGGCTCACATGGCAGCACTCTGGAGATTATTGGGACCAAGGCGCCGGACGTCAAACTGCCGGCGATTCCCAAGAGTCCGTCCAATCACTTCGCGAACTTCCTGCTCGCCAGCAAGGGCGGGGAAAAATGCCGCTCCAACTTCGCCGTGGCCGGCCCGCTGTGCCAGGCGATGGCCATCGGCATCATTGCCCAACGCGTGAACGCCAGGCTGGCGTTTGACCGGAAGACGAAGCGCATCACCAATCATAAGATCGCTGACGCGTTGCTGGACGGCGTGCCACCGCGCCCTGAGTGGGCACAATACTACCAGCTGTAATTCTGTAGTTTGCCCGTCTCGCGGCATGACCCAGATTCTGACCTCGTCGGGGAAGCTCGGTTTCGCCCTTGCGGTGATCCTCGGGCTTGTTGGAGTCGGCGCGGCCAGCAGTTTGGACGCTGGGTTTGCTGATCCGCCCAACCAAGCGCGGCTGCGGGCGTATTGGTGGTGGTTGAACGGCAATGTCACGAAAGCTTCCATCACGCGAGACCTCGAGCAGATGCGGGACAAGGGGTTTGGCGGCGTTCTGATTTGCGATGCCGATGGTTCCAGCCAACGAAATAATCAGCGCGTCCCGCATGGTCCGGACTTCTTCTCGCCAGCATGGCGCGAGCTCTACCAACACAGTCTGCGTGAGGCCCACCGTCTCGGGCTGGAGGTCAGCCTTAATATTCAAAGCGGCTGGAATCTGGGCGGGCCGATGGTCAAAGCCGAAGATGCCCCCAAGAGTCTCGTCTGGACTGAGACCACGGTCGCAGGTGGCACCAATTTGGGTTTGAAGTTGGCACGCCCCGCGGACCGGGACGGCTTTTATCGCGATTTGTTCGTCCTGGCAGTTCCAGCCAAAGAGTTGCCCTCGAAAAGCAGGCCGCTCAAAAACCTGGAAGAAAAAGCGCTGCGCAAACCGCTCAAACCCTTTTCCGCACCGGAGACTGCCCTGCTCTTTTCGGAACATGCCGACAGTCCGCGGGAAGAGGATGCAGAGGTGGATCAGGTGCTGGACCTCACGAGCAAAATGTCAGCCACGGGCGAATTGAACTGGTCTGCGCCCGCAGGGAAATGGCGCATTCTTCGCTTCGGCTGCACCTTGAATGATCATTGCCGCGTCTCGACCTGTAGCGAAGGCTGGGAGGGCTACGCGCTTGACCCGTTCGACGCCGGCGCGTTCCAACGGTATTGGAACGCCGTGGTCGAACCGCTCATCGCCGACGCGGGAACACTCGCAAGCACAACGCTGAAGTATCTGCATACGGACAGTTGGGAGGTGGAAGTTGCGAACTGGACGCCCACACTGCGCGAAGAATTTCGCCGGCGGCGTGGCTACGACCTCCTCCCGTGGCTGCCGGTGATCGCAGGCCAAATCATCAACAGTCGCGAGGAGAGCAACCGGTTCCTGAACGATTTCCGCAAGACCTTCGGCGACCTGTCCATCGATAATCACTACCGCCTGTTCCGGGATGCCGCGCACAAGCACGGGCTGCTGATTCACCCGGAAAGCGGCGGACCGCACGCCGTGCCGATTGATGCCCAGCGCTGCCTGGGGTTCAACGACGCTCCCATGAGCGAATTCTGGGCGTGGTCATGGCGGCACCGGATTGGGGATGAGAACCGTTTCTTCGTCAAGCAGCCGGCCAGTGCAGCCCACACCTACGGCCACAAACTCGTGCTGGCCGAGGGGTTCACCACCATCGGCCCCCACTGGCAGGAAACGCTCTGGGATAATCTCAAGCCCAGCTTCGACAAGGCGCTTTGCGAAGGGCTGAACCTGCTGGTCTGGCATGCGTTCGTCTGCTCGCCGGAAAGCGAGGGCATGCCCGGTCAACAATACTTCGCCGGGACACACCTCAATCCCAACGTGACCTGGTGGGAGATGTCGAAACCTTTCTTCAGTTACCTCAACCGCAGTCAGTTCATGCTGCAACAGGGTTTGTTCGTCGCGGACGTGGCCTGCTACTACGGCGACCACGTGCCCAATTTCGCGCAACTGAAATCAAGCGACCCGGCGAAGATTCTGCCGGGCTACGACTATGATGTCATAACGGAGGAGGTATTGCTGGATCGCCTGAGCGTGAAAGAGGGACGGCTGGTCTTGCCCGACGGCATGAGCTACCGCGTGCTGGTGTTGCGCGACCTGGGCGTGCTGTCCCCCGCCGTGCTGCGAAAGCTCAAGGGCTTGGTTGCCGCCGGGGCCACGGTCATCGGCAACCGGCCCGTCTCTTCCGGCACGCTGAAAGGTTTCCCCCAAGCGGATGCTGAGTTCAAGCGACTGACCGAGGCGCTCTGGCCCGCGAGCGACTCACCGGGGAGAAGGATCATTGCGAACCGCACCGCCCGCGAGGTGCTGCGGAACTCTGGAGTGAAACCAGATTTCGAATACTCGGTTTCAACGGAGGGCAAATCTCCAATCGCGCTGGACTACATTCACCGCCGCACGGACGAGGCTGATATTTATTTTGTCGCGAGCCGCTCGACGAATGCCGTCACCGCCACTTGCACCTTTCGCATCGCCGGCAAAGCGCCCGAGTTGTGGGATGCCGTCAGCGGCGAGCGCAGATTGGCCGGAGCGTATCAGCAGGCTGATGGACGGACCACCCTGCCGCTGCAGTTCGGGCCCTGCGGCTCGGTGTTTGTGGTTTTTCGCGAACCAGCCGAACGCCATCCGGCTTCCCAAGCCAGCAACTGGACTGACTTTCATCACCGGACCGAAATCAAAGGCCCGTGGCAGGTGCGTTTTGATCCTGAATGGGGCGGTCCGGAGAACGTGCAGTTTGAAGAGCTGACGAGTTGGACCGAGCATCCTGAGCCGGGCATCAAGTTTTACTCGGGCACCGCGACTTACTCGAACACTTTTGACTGGTCGCCAAACTCCGGCGCCAGCACCAACGCAGTCTGGCTGAACCTCGGAAACGTTCGTGAGCTGGCCGAGGTGGTTGTAAACGGGAAGTCGTGCGGCATTGTTTGGAGCCCGCCCTTTCGCGTGAATGTCAGCGGCGCGATACAACCCGGCAAAAACAGGTTGGAAGTCAGAGTGGTCAACTTCTGGCCCAACCGGATCATCGGCGACGCCTCGCTGCCCGCCAGCCAGCGCCGCACCCGCACCAATGTCCGGGAACTGACCCCGAAAAGCCCGCTGATGCCCTCGGGCTTGTTTGGTCCCGTGGAATTGCAAAGTCATTGAGCCCGCTCGCGGCATCCTATGCCGTTGCGAACACGACGGAGAATCCGCTCCGCTCATTTCCTTTTGGCCAGCAAGTCGGCCATTGCCCAGCCCAAACCCTCGCCGACATTGAAGTACGTTTCTGCGTTGTGATAGTAGTGCTAGCCTTGCCGCTTGTTCGGTGACTCCTCCTTTTTGCGCCAGAACTCACAAGGCTGCGTAACGCGGTGCGCGTAGAAGCCGGCAATGCGCGACTGCAAGCGAAACCACAGCACGCGGAGGGGGACCCCGCTGCTGCCTCTGCTGATCTGGCTGGTGTGTCTCATCACCTTGGTCCCTGAGACACACCAGACAGAGCGGCGGAGGCTGCGGGCCAGCCAAGTAAATGCTGCGAGGCGAAAAACGTCTATATGCCGCGAGGAATCGTGAACTCACTTGAAGGTCCCCAGCGCAGTGGCAGCTCGACGGCAGATCAGCAGCAGACGTGACGGCTGCGCGGAGCGGTCCGAACGGAGCGACGCGTGCCGCAGGGCGGTGCGTGCCGCACGGGCGATCAGGGGGAATTCACGGCGGAGATGCGTTGGGCTTCGCACTTCGCGGCCTCGGTGGCGATGTGCCCGGCTTCGAATCCGAAAATTGTTTGCGGGGTGTTCAGGGGACGAATAGGGCAGATGGGACAAATGGGTGCGTTCACCCAAAATGGCGGGTTGA
>JAFMIZ010000104.1 GCA_017853715.1 Pedosphaera sp. | reverse complement strand
GTTTGCGGAGGTTTATCGAGTGGATTGCAGGCAAAAGACTGACCTGTCGCCAAGTGTGCCAACCTTTATGCGTTTGTTAAGTATACAAGCCCGGAAACATCCTCCCACCTTTAGGGGAGTGGTCGCATTCGGGTGCACTCGTGTATGTTGAAATTCGGCAAGACAGACCCCGAGCATTCATCGTGACTGCCCGCTGAATTCACAATAGTTCTGACTGTCTTGCAATGGAACCAATGACGACACCTCCAATTAATGGGCAGAAAGATTCAGCTCCCCCACAGGCTAGATTGCCACGTGGCAGAATTGTCCTCAAGGTGTGCGGCGCGATTCTCGTACTGGCAATGCTGTGCGCCCTCATCGTGTTCCGGATCTATGGAGTCGATACCCACCATGCGAGTAGAAGTGGTATCTGGTGGCCGGAGCGGGGCCGGAATCTGATCCCGCCCACCGCCACCGATATCACGCTGCGGCGGGACTTGCTCGATCACTACGCCATCTACACGGTATCCGAGAAAGACCTCAACGCTTTCCTCGACAACCGCTTCGCCCGCCCCGGGGAGAAGCTCGATTCTTTCAGCGAGCGATCGCCTGCGGAACCCGAAACGATTGGAAAAGTAATCGGGCAGCTTGGATTCGTGGTGACAAAGGATGCCGTCGTGTATACCTACTATGCGAGCAACGGAGGTGGGCACAGTTACTATCACGATACGAACCCGGACGGACTCATCAGTGCTCCCGCTACTGGTAGCATCTTGGCATTTGAACCATGCAATCTAAACTGACCTGGTGGTTGGTCATCGTGGCGAGCTTGGCCCTGGGTCCGGTCACGGCCGCCACCATGCATTCTCCCGGTTCACGCTTCATGTCCTACGAGGGCAGGGTGATGTGCGGCTATCAGGGTTGGTTCCGTGCCGTGGGCGATTCTTCAGGACAGGGCTGGACTCACTATGCCCGGGATTCAAAATTCGAAAATCCGACGGTTGATTTCTGGCCGGACGTTTCTGAATACGCCAAAACCTATCCCACTCCCTACAAGCTGGCCGACGGGTCGAATGCGCGGGTGTTTAGCTCCCATGACCGGAGCACGGTGGATCTGCATTTCCGCTGGATGCAGGAATACGGCATTGATGGTGTGTTCATGCAGCGCTTCTTCAATGGGACGCGCGATGCCGAGAGCCGCCGCGAAGGGCGGGTGATTCTGGGACACGCGCTGGAGGCTTCGCGCAAATACGGCCGGGCCATTGGGGTGATGTATGACCTCTCAGGACTAAAAGCCACTGGCGAGGACTGCTCCACGGTGATCCAGGATTGGAAGGAACTGGTGGACGAACTCAAGATCACCGCTCACGGCACCAACCAGACCTATCTCTATCATCGTGGCAAACCGCTGGTCACCATCTGGGGGGTGGGGTTTCCCGACCGGGATTACAGCATTCGCCACATCGGGATCGAGAGGTTGATTGATTTCCTGAAGAACGACCCGGAATACGGCGGCTGCAGCGTGATGCTGGGCGTGCCCACCTATTTCCGCAACTTGTCCGCCGATACGGTATTCGATCCTTACCTGCATGAAATCATGGCCAAGGCGGATGTCATCATGCCGTGGATGGTGGGGAGGTTTTCCTCACTCAAACCCGATGACTTGGACCGCTATGCGGAGCGTGTCGCGGGTGATATCGCGTGGTGCGCAGAGCTAAAACTCGATTACGTGCCCTGTGTTTTTCCGGGTTTCAGTTGGCACAATCTCGCGAAAACCAGAGCCGATTTAGGCAACCCAGTCTCGGAAGCAATCCCGCGGCAGAAGGGCCGTTTTTATTGGGGCATGATCAGCAAGGCGATTGAAGCCAAGGCGACAATGCTTTACGTGGCCATGTTCGACGAGATTGACGAAGGCACGGCCATCTTCAAGTGCGCCAATGAGCTCCCCGTGAATACCGGCAGTGCAAAGTTCGTGTCTTACGAGGGCCTGCCCAGCGATCACTACCTGTGGTTGACGGGCCAGGCGGGACGTTGGCTGCGGGGAGAGATCTCGCCCAGTGCGCATATGTATTTGGACGTTGACCGCAAATCATTCAAGACCGCCCAGCGATGAATCGTCTCCACATTTCCATTTTGGCACTGTTGCTTGGTTTTCCAACCCTCCGCGCCGCCTCGCCCGTGGAGTCCGTTGATCCCACCATTGGCGGCGTCGGCATCATCCTCGTCCCCACGCGGCCCACGGTGCATCTGCCCAACAGCATGGTGCGCATGTATCCCATGCGGAAGGACCAGATCGATGACCAGATCCAATCCTTCCCGCTCACCATCATTTCGCACCGGCTCGGGGAATTGTTCGCGCTGATGCCCGGCACAAAGGAAGGCCCGGCGGCGTGGGATCAGGAAGTCACCACTCCATACTATTACTCCACGCGATTTGATGATTCGCTGATCCGCACCGAGTTCACCCCTTCCGAACGCGGCGGCCTTTTCCGGTTCACCTTCCCGCATGGCAAAGCCGTGGTGCGGCTCGCGAATCGCTTTCCAGGCGAACTGCGCGCCGAGGGCGACAACGCGCTGTCCGGCGAGGAACGCTTCAACAACATGAGGGCGTTTGTTTACGGCGAGTTCAACACGCCCGTCAAAACCACCGTGTCCGGCGGGGACAAGAAGCGGCTGGTTGCGCAAGCGGATGCGGGGACTGTTGAATTCCGCTACGGCATCTCGTTCATCAGCGTCCTGCAGGCGAAACGGAATCTGCAAAAGGAAATCCCCGTTTGGAAGTTCGAGAAGACCAAGCGCGCTGCGCAGGAGCGTTGGAACAAAGTGCTCGGGCAGATCGAAGTGAAAGGCGGAACGGACGCGCAACGTCGCGTGTTCTACACTTCGCTTTACCGGACCTACGAGCGTATGGTCAACATTACCGAGGATGGCTGTTACTACAGCGCGTTCGACCACCAGGTGCATGCGGACGCCCGCCCTTTCTACGTGGACAACTGGATCTGGGACACATTCCGCGCGCTCGAGCCGCTCGGCCTGCTGCTCAATCCGGCCATGGAGGCCGACCAGCTTCAATCCTACGTCCGCATGTATGAACAGTCCGGCTGGATGCCGTCCTTTGCCGTGTTGTGGGGCGATTATGCCTGCATGAACGGCAACCACGCAGCAGGCTGGTTCGCCGATGCATGGTTCAAGGGCGTGCGGGATTTCGATGTGGGGAAAGCCTACGAAGGGCTGCGCAAGAACTCGCTGGAAGCCACGCTGTTGCCATGGCGCAACGGCCCGAAGTGCGCGCTCGATGATTTCCACCACGAACACGGATACTTCCCTTCGCGCTGGCCTGATGAAAAGGAGACCGAACCGCTGGTTCACCATTTCGAAAACCGCCAGTCCGTCGCCGTGACGCTTGGAACGGCCTACGACGACTGGTGCATCGCGCAACTCGCCAAAGCCACGCAGAAGGACGCCGACCATGAGTTGTTCATGAAACGCTCCGGCTACTACAAGAATGTCTGGAACGCGAAAAAGGGGTTCATGTGGCCGAAAGACGCCAAGGGGCAATGGATTGAGCCGTTCGATCCCAAGTTCGGCGGCGGCCAGGGCGGCCGCGCATACTATGACGAGAACAACGCCTACACCTACAACTGGGATGTGCTGCATGACTTCGACGGTCTTTTCCAGTTGATGGGCGGGCGGGCCGGTGCGGAGGCGCGGCTTGATGAGCTTTTCCGCGAAGGATTGGATCGCAGCAAATATGAGTATTGGGCGAAGTTTCCGGACTCGACGGGACTCGTCGGCCAGTTCGTGATGGCCAACGAACCCAGCTTCAGCACGCCCTATCTTTACAATCTCGTCGGCGCTCCATGGAAGACGCAGAAGGTCATGCGAACCCTGCTCAACACTTTCTTTACGGATGAGTTGCACGGCATTCCCGGCGATGAAGACGGCGGCGGCATGACGGCTTGGGTGGTGTTTTCGATGATGGGTTTTTATCCCATTACACCCGGTGTGCCGGTCTACGTGCTGGGCAGCCCGGTGTTCGACCGCGTGAGTATCCGGCTGCCGAATGCAAAGACTTTCACCCTTGAGGCAAACAAGAACTCCAGCGATAACAAATACATTCAAAGCGTGAGGCTGAATGGCAAACCACTCGACCGGCTCTGGCTGCGGCACGTGGAAATCGCGAACGGCGGGCGGCTGGTGTTGGAAATGGGCAACACGCCCAATCGTAAACTTGGCGTCGCGCCCGAAACGCTGCCACCGTGCTCGGCTGCCATCAATCCGCAAACGCTGGCCACCCCCTGAAATCCAAATCGGAGAAGCAGACAAATGAGGAGATCAAACGCAAAGATGAAGGCCCCCCTCAACCTGGTGGCCTCGATGCATGCTTGTGCCGCCCGGCTCGTGCTGGTGCTCGTTCTTGCCGTGTCGGCCACCCAAATTCGGGTGTCGGCCATCACGCCGGTGCCAAAGGGCATCGTTCCCGAGCGCGCTCCCGGCGTGAAGCCGCGTAATGTCGTTTTCATCCTGTCGGACGATCACCGCTACGATGCGATGAGTTTTCTGGGGCATCAATTCGCCAAGACACCTGTGATGGATTCGCTGGCGGCCAATGGCGCCTACATCAAGAACGCTTTGGTCACCACGGCGCTGTGTTCACCCAGCCGGGCCTCCATCCTCACCGGACTTTACACCTTCCGGCATCGCGTCATCGACAACAACCGGCCCATCCCGCCCGGCACGGTTTATTTTCCGCAATACCTCCACAAGGCCGGTTTTGCGACCTGTTTTATTGGCAAGTGGCACATGGGCGGAGAAAGCGATGCGCCCCAGCCGGGGTGGGATCATTGGGTCAGTTTCCGTGGTCAGGGCGAATATCTTCCCCCCACGCCGGACTACACGCTCAACGTGGACGGCAAGCGCGTGAAGCAAAAGGGCTACATCACGGCCGAGTTGACCGACTACGCGATTGACTGGCTGAAACAGCAGAAGCCTGCGGAGAAGCCGTTCTTCCTCTACCTGTCGCACAAGGCCGTGCATGCCAACTTCACGCCGGAACCAAAGTATGACGGAAAGTTCAAAGACCTGAAATTTGATCGCCCTGCCACCGAAGCCAGCACCCCAACCAACCGGCTGCAGCCCCGATGGCTGCGCGACCAGCGCAACTCCTGGCATGGTGCGGACTTTCCCTATCACAGTGAGCTCGACATCGAGCGTTATTACAAGCGCTATTGCGAAACGCTCTGTTCGGTGGATGACAGCATCGGCCGCGTGCTGCAACAGTTGAAGGATATGGGTGTTTACGACGACACCCTGGTGATTTACATGGGCGACAACGGCTTCATGTTCGGCGAACACGGTCTCATTGACAAACGCGTGGCGTATGAACCGTCCATGCGCGTCCCCATGCTCGTGCAATGTCCCGCGCTCATCAAGGGCGGCACGGTGATCACGCAGATGGTCGGTAACATCGACGTCGCTCCAACCGTCATGGAAGCGATGGGGCTGAAGAAACCGGCGCACATGGATGGGGACAGTTTCCTGCCACTGGTAGCGGGCAGGAAGATCCTGTGGCGCGGGGATTTCCTCTACGTCTATTACTGGGAAAAGAACTTTGCGCAAACGCCCACCACCTTTGCGCTGCGCACCGACCGATACAAATACATCACTTACTACGGTCTCTGGGACGCCGACGAGCTCTACGACCTCCAAAGCGACCCGGATGAAACGCGGAATCTGCTCTACGATCCCGCGTTCCAGAAGGTGGCCAAGCAGCTGGAGAACACGCTCTACCAGCAGATGGGCCAACTGGGGGGGATGGAGATTCCGCTCAACCAGCCCATCGGGGGCATCAACAACCAACGCCTACGCGGCCGCGGCGGCGATCACGCCTCCGATTTCCCGTCGCCTCTGGTCGTGGATGAGCCCATCAATCACGATGCGAACTGACCGATGCGTTTTCCTCCAAAGCGGAGTGGCATTGGGCCCGCATGGGTCGTTTGGGGATGAGGCTGCGTCCCCTTCGCTTTGGATGCGGTGGTCGGCCAGAGTCTAAAATCACTGCCGGGCAACCGCCAAGGGCATCATGAATGACACCAATCCGAGTCTGAAATTCGTTCTCTTCTTGTCATGGCTGCTGCTGGCCGCGGGTGTGCGGGCCGAGGTGGATCGCGTGAGCCGGCAAGCCAGAGATGCGGAATTGGCAGGGAAAATCCTGCAGGATGGGCGGATGGATGCGGTGGAGCGCATGGGAAACGCCCTGCTCAAGACGGGCTTCAATGCGGGCGGTCACTATCAGGAGGTGTGGATCCGTGATCTGAGCACCTTCATCATTCCCATGCTGGATGTCGTGCCGCCGCAGTCTGTCCGCGAGTCGCTTCTGATCTTCCTCCATTTTCAAGGAGAAGACGGAAACGTTGTTGACGGTTATGTGCCGCGGGAGAAAGGGGAGGCGCGATACCGGTTTCGATTCAGCGCAACCCAACCGGACTTCAAGGCGCACAAGAACACGGTGGAGACGGATCAGGAGAGCTCGTTGGTGTTGGCGGTGTGCCGGTATGTCGCGAAGGCCAGGGACACGGCCATTCTCGATGAAATCGTGCACGGCATTCCGGTCCGCCAGCGTCTGGAAATGGCCCTGGAGTACCCCCTGAAGCACCGTTTCTCCCGGCAGCATGGCCTGATCTGGGGGGGCACCACGGCCGACTGGGGTGATGTGCAGCCCGAACACGATTGGGGTGTTGAGCTTGACGCCAGCAGCCACCGGGCAATCGACATTTACGACAATGCTCTCTTTTTGCTGGCCATCAGGAACTACATGAACACAGCGTGTGCTGGAGACCGGCTGCAGCAGGAAAAGTGGGAGCGATGCGCCAGGGCGCTTCG
Organism: Pedosphaera sp.; assembly: GCA_017853715.1. Classification (GTDB taxonomy): domain Bacteria; phylum Verrucomicrobiota; class Verrucomicrobiia; order Limisphaerales; family DSYF01; genus DSYF01. Next base: position 1,626 of record JAFMIZ010000104.1, on the reverse strand, counting down.
GAGATCTGTGCGCGAGCATTTATGGGACGAGGCCGCGACAAAGTTTGTTCCTCACCTTTATCTGGATGGCTCACCCTTTCCTGCGGAGTTCGATGAGGGAAACATTTACTATCATGGCGGGACAGCTGTGGCGATCGAGGCCGGCCTGTTGACGCAAAGCGAGATCAGTGCTTCCTACCGGAAGATGCGGGAAAATGTGGAACGTGCGGGCGCCGCAACCGTCGGTTTGACCCTTTATCCGCCTTATCCCAAGGGCTTCTTCAAGAACAAATCCATGGCGCCCTACTCCTATCAAAACGGGGGCGACTGGACATGGTTTGGCGCCCGCCTGGTGACGCAGTTGGCGCGGAATGGTTATGCGGAAGAATCCTACCGGGAACTGGGGCCCATGCTCGATCGCGTCATCAAGCACCAAGGTTTCTTCGAGTGGTGGACTCCAGGCAACCAACCCCGGGGAGCCGGCGGGTTCAAGGCTTCGGCCGGCTCGCTCCTCGGCGCGATTCACGAATTGCGCCACTGGGCCAGGAACAACAGCATGGCCAAGGTGTCGGCGCCCCAAGCCGTCCGGGCCGCGAACCCCGACTCTCGTAATTTATCGGCCCAATTGCCTCCCGGCAGCGGGAAACATTTCGATCTCGCCTACGTCGCCGGGACGAAGCCCGGCCTGAAGCCTGATTCCGTGCAAACGCTCGACTTGTTTGTCCCTCCCGGCAAAGGACCGTTCCCGCTCGTTTTCTGGATTCACGGCGGCGGCTGGCACAGCGGCGGCAAGGAAAATTCCGGAATTAACTTGGCCCTGAAGTTTTTGCCCAAGGGTTTCGCGCTGGCGTCCATCAACTACCGCCTGACCGCTGACGCGCCGTTTCCCGCCCAGATCGAAGATTGCAATGCAGCCTTGATTTATCTCCGCAAGCACGCCGCCGAATATCGTCTCGATCCCAATCGCGTGGGGGCTCTCGGCCACTCAGCAGGCGCGCACCTGGCGGCCCTCATGGCGGTCACCGGCGATAGCCATCGGTTTTCGCCCAATCCCGGCGCGGACGCGCGCATACAAGCGGCGGTCTGCTGGGCCACGCCTGCCGATCTGGATCGCGAGCGTAGCAATTGGCCCAAGAACTCGATGATGTATAACGGCACGAACGCACCGCTGTGGCATTTTTTCGTCGACAAAAAATACGATGGGGAATTTGCGCGCATGGCCAGCCCGGCTTCCTACGTGCATCGGGAAGTTCCCCCCATGACCATCGTCCACGGGGCGCAGGATGAACTCGTTCCTCCCAATCAGGCGGTCGCTTTTGCGGAGGCTTTGAAAAAGGCCGGCGTGCAGGTGGCGCTGCGGGTTGATCCGGATCGCGGCCACGATGTCATGAACGCCGCCTCCGTTGACGAGTCCGTTTTGTTCTTCACCGGGATTCTAAAGCCATCCAGGCATTGACCACTGCGTTCCGGTTGGTTGCTACCGGAGATCGCCACTGCTCCAGAGAATGGAACTCCGCCCTGCGCCGTAAGCTGGCTGGCGAGAGTCCACGCCGCAGGGCTTGCCGCGTGCTGGCTTCACTTTCGTCATCGTGCGGTAGTGTCCTAAAAGTTCTGCAAAAAGGAAGAGGGTCATGGTAGCCACTGGGG
>JAFMIZ010000003.1 GCA_017853715.1 Pedosphaera sp. | reverse complement strand
AGCGCACCACCATGTGGGTGATGATCCTCATCGGCATCTTCTACGTCTTCCCGCCTGTGTTCGGCGTGATGGGGCGCAACCTGTTCCCGGAGCTATACTCCGGCCTCGGCGCGAAAGGCACGGACAAGATCGTCCTCGAACTCCCGCGCCTGCTGAACGACCAATATGCGCCGCTCGGCTCGATCCTCTCCGGCATCACCTGTGCGGGCGCGTTCGCGGCGTTCATGAGCACGTTCAGCGGTCTGCTCGTCTCCATGACCGGCGCGATGGCGCATGATGTTTACGGCCGGATGCTGCGGCCCACGTCCACGCCCGAGCAGCGCATGAGGATGTTCAAAATCTCGGCCGTGTTGCTGGGTGGCGGGGCGATCCTGGGCGGCACGCAGGTGGAGGCGTTGGAGATCAACTTCATGGTTGGCCAGGCATTCGCCATCGCGGCGGCGAGCTATTTCCCGCTGCTGTTCATGGCCGTCTGGTGGCGCAAGCTTACGATGAAAGGCGCGGCCATCGGCATGTTGACGGGCGGCATGAGCGCGGTGGTCGCGATCTCGCTCTCCAGCTTCAGCACCTTGGCGGCGACCCCCGGCAAGACCGGCGAAATGTTCTCAATGTTCAAACCGCTAAACGATTTCTGGCCAAACCATCCGCTGCTGCGCATCCTCTGCGATCAGCCCGCCATCTGGGCCGTGCCGCTGGCAATCGGACTGATGATCATCATTTCCAAGCTCACACAGAAAGACGTGCCGTCAGACATCCGTATGAAGATGCTGGTATTGCACGCGCCCGAGCAGCTCGGTCTGAAGCAGGAATATATTCAGGAACACCAGCACGGGCATTAAGATGCGGGCCCGGCAGCGCCCCGGTTCGGAGGATCGGCTGAAGCCGGGATTGCGCGCTACACCTTTGAGGTAAATGCCCTGACTGGGGGGGGCAAATGGAGCGGACGCACGTCCGCTGCTACAGGTTGGAGGGGAAGTAGGGCTGACCCGCGTGATCCCGCTGCTTTTCTTGCGCAAGTTTCTTGCGCAAGAGCTGCAGCGTGGCCTTGGTGAGCCCCTCGACTTGTTCTCCCCTGCTTGCGACCTGACGCTCCAGATCTGCAGTCCTAGTCTCATAAGCAAGGATGCGGTCCTGCACGTCAAGATTCGCCAGCCGGGCTTCAAGCTGGGCAAGTTCCTCGTGGGCTCGCTTTTGGGCATCCAGCAATGCCGCGCGCTGTGTGAAGAGTCCCTGGACCAAACTTTCCTTGGCGAAACTGGTCAATTCCGCGAGCGCCTGTTCTTTCAAGTCGACTGGCACAGGGCTCGCGCCCGCTCTTTCCGGCATGGCCTCGCGGGGCTGGCGACCCAGAGCCGGCTGGGACGCAACAATCATTTGTGATCCCAATCCGCTCCGCCGAAACATGAGAGCGAGCCAGGCCAAAACGACCGCCAGCAGGGTGATTGCTGCGGCAATCCACCAGGCTGCCCATCTCGAATCTGCCGCCAGCGACTCAGCGGCCGGGGGCAAAGACTGGGGGGAAGCAGCGACAGCAACGGCCGGAAAATCCTTTTCACCCACCAAGCCCAAATCGCTTGGCTCGATTACCGCATTGCCCTTGAGCTGCCCATGGGCGGCGGCAGTCGTGGCGTTGTTCGCCGTGCCGTCGTCGAAGTTCCACAGGCGGACCAGACCGGGTTCATTTCCTTTGAGCTGCTTGAACATGTCTCCACGAATCTGGGCGGCGCTCCGCCGGTAGTTCCAAATCCGTATTTCGTCCATCTCCCCCTGGAAATCCTGATCAGCGGAGTTTTCGATCAGCCCATGACCGAGGACAAAACGCGCATTTTTTGCCAAGGGCGCAAAGCTGGTCGTATTGGTATGCTGGCCAACCAATCGGCCGTTGAGGTACAGCTGCATTCCGGCTGGCCCCGATACGGCAGCCAAATGCATCCACTCACTTACGCGAATGGCATTGGTGACCCAAATGATGTTGCTCGCTGCCGGGTCAGTTATAGCAAAATGCGGATCAAGATTAAACCGCAGGTCATCCGTTTTGGCGTTATTAATGACAGCCATGGATTTCCACGATGAACCGAACTCGAACACCCTCGCGTAATTGTTCAACGCATCCCATTTGACCCAGGCTTCGACCGTTGCATGAGTCAAACCCTCGTATCCCGCAGCCGGTAATTCCATGTAGCTGCCCTGGCCATCCAGCTTGAGAGCAAGATTGTCTGCGCGCAAATACCCGGCAAGACAGGCCACCGCAAAAAACGGCATCAGACAGCGCCGGCAAGCAAATGGATTCGGGACCGGCATAAAGCAACAGATTTTAGGGTTAACTTTCACCGCCGCGAGCGTGGCAAAAACCGCCGGGCGGAGTAAGCAAATTTCACCATCAATTTAGCCGCACGTTCGCAGGCTGCTGCGGGAGCCTCCCTTTGCCCGGGCAAGCACGACCTGGCGCGGGCATTGCAGCGGCGAGGCCGGTTGAGCGACGGCGCAGAGCCGGGACGGCAAAGTTCCCATTGACCAAGGCGTGATCATTAACAACCATCCGCCCCATGAATCGTCGACAGTTCCTCCAAGTTTCCGGGGTTGCTGCTGCCGGAATCGCCGCCACCCCCCTCACCGGTTGCGCCACCTTGGACACACGCGAGCCATGGTTTGAAATCTCCCTCGCCGAATGGTCACTGCACAAGGCGCTACGAGCTGGGAAACTAGCCAATCTGGATTTTCCCAAAGTGGCCCGACGTGATTTTGACATCCATGCCGTGGAATATGTGAACCAGTTCTTCAAGGATAAGGCCCGCGACGAAGCCTATCTGCGCGAGTTGAAAGCGATCTGCGATGGCGAAGGCGTGCGGAGCGTGCTCATCATGTGCGACGGCGAAGGCAATCTGGGCGACCCAAGTAACACAGGCCGGGCCAAAGCGGTGGAGAATCATCACAAGTGGGCGGAAGCGGCGAAGTTCCTTGGCTGTCACAGCATCCGCGTAAACGCCGCGACCGGCAACGTCGGCAACTTTGAGGAACAGCAGAAGCGCGCGGCCGACGGGCTGGCGCGGCTCGGTGAACACACGCACTCTCTCGGCATCAACACGATCGTGGAAAACCATGGCGGGTTGTCATCAAACGGCGCCTGGTTGTCGGGCGTGATGCGCATGGTGAACAAGCCCTACGTGGGCACGCTGCCGGACTTCGGAAACTTTTATATTGATCGCGCCAAAGGCGAGGAATATGACCGCTATCAGGGCATCGAGGAACTCATACCGTTCGCGAAGGGCGTCAGCGCCAAGTCCTACGAATTTGATGCAGCCGGTAACGAGTCCAAGATGGACTATCGCCGCATCCTCAAGATTGTAAAAGCGGCCGGCTATCGCGGATACGTCGGCATCGAATACGAAGGCACCGCAATCGACGAATACGCCGGCATCCGCGCCACCAAGAAACTGCTCGAAACTGTCCGGGCAGAAATGAGTTGAACAAAGCATCAAGCCCCTGCGTCCGAATTATCGGCCGACACACGAAGCACACCATGAAGCACTCCTTCTCCATCGGATTCATCGCCATCGCATTGGCGGCCACCCACCTTGTTGCCCCTGCTCAGACCACTTCCACGGTTGCTGAGGCGCAAGCCGTGAACCCCGCCATCGTGCCCGTATCACGTCCCAGCGGTAAAGGTTTGGAGCGGCAAAATGTCGTCATGGAACGCGCAAAGGCAGCCCCCGGCACCTACGACATCGTGTTCATCGGGGACTCGATCACACAGGGTTGGGAGAGGTCGGGCTCGAATGTCTGGACCAAGTTTTACGGGGATCGCAAATGCCTGAATCTCGGCGTGGGCGGCGACCGCACGGAGCATGTGCTGTGGCGCTTTGAGAATGGCCAGTTGGATGGTCTCGATCCCAAGGTCGCCGTGCTCATGATCGGCACGAACAACTCCAACACCAACAAGGACGGCTCCGAACACTATTCAACCGGGCAAATCCTGGAGGGCGTGCAGACGGTCGTGAAACAAATCCGCGAGCGCCTGCCGCAAACCAAACTTCTGGTCTTGGGCATCTTTCCCAGAAGCACAACCTTTAGTCCGCAACGAGGCAGACTGCTGCAGATCAACCAGGCGCTCGCAAAGCAGGCGGACGGCAAGATGATCCACTATCTCGACTTCGGCTCACAGCTGGTCGAAGCGGACGGTTCCATCAGCAAAGACATCATGCCGGATCACCTGCATCTCTCCGAGAAAGGCTACGAGATCTGGGCCAACGCCATCGAGCCGAAGCTGAAAGAACTGCTGTAGCAGATTCCGCTGGAGCCGCCCTCGGGAGGCTCCAGCTGAGAGTCCAGCGATCCAGTGTGAACCTCTACACGGTGGCTCCGACCGGATAGAGGTTTCGGGTGGAGCGGTTCTGAGTCCGCTGCTACGTTCCGCTGCGTGAAATTGATTTCGTGGAACGTCAACGGGCTGCGAGCGGTTCTGAAAAAGAACTTTTTGGAATTCCTCGCCGACGAAAAGCCCGACATGCTGTGCTTGCAGGAGACCAAATGCACGCCGGACGACGTCGAACAGCTTTGGCCCGCGCACTACAGCACGTTTTGGAACTGCGCCGAGAAGAAGGGTTATAGCGGCACGGCCATCTTCACGAGGACCCGCCCCTTGAACGTCACCAACGGCATGGGCCTCGCCGAGCATGATCGTGAGGGGCGCGTCATGACCGCTGAGTATCCCGAGTTCCACCTCGTCAATGTTTACACGCCGAACTCCAAGCGTGAACTGGAGCGCTTGCCGTATCGTCAGGAGTGGGACGTGGCCTTCCTAAAATATCTCAAGAAGCTGGAACGCACCAAACCCGTGATCTTCTGTGGCGACCTCAACGTGGCCCACCGGGAGATTGACCTCGCGAACCCCAAGGCAAACGTGCGGAACCACGGGTTCACGATTGAGGAGCGCAACGGTTTTGGGGCACTGGTGAAAGCCGGGTTCGTGGATACTTTCCGTGAATTCGAGCCAGGCGGGGGGCACTATTCCTGGTGGAGCCCGATGGCAGGTGCCCGCGGTCGGAACGTGGGCTGGCGCATCGACTACTTCCTGATCAGCCCGGCGCTGCGTCCGCGGCTGAAGAAGGCCCGCATCCTGCCCCACGTCATGGGCTCAGACCATTGCCCGGTGGAAATTGTGCTGGGCTGAGAAACTACTTGGTCTGCGCGAACAGCATGAACATGCGCGGACCGCGGGCGGTCTGGATGGCATAACGCTCTTCTTGATATCCCTGCGGCAAGGCATAACCATCGCAGCCTTTGTCCACCGTTGGTTGGCCATTTACGAGCAACATGTAATGATGCGTCTTGTTGCCGGGAATGTTCTGCACGGTGGCGTGCCAGGTCTTGACCTTGGGATCCTTCAACAAAGGCACGCGTTGCCAGTCCGTGAATGAACCCACCACCTCCACGCTGCGCGGCTCCTCAGTTTCACCGTCCGGCAACGTCCAACGGAAAACTTTCGAGTAAGTCGGTTTGCGGTCCATCGGCCGCCCCATCACGGGAGACGACGTCCCCGGCGTGGGACCAGGCTGCCCGTTCTTGGGCTGGTTCCCGCCATTGCCAAACATGCTGCCGATTCTTTGAAACATAGCTGCCCGTAAAATTTATGAAGTGGGACCATACCGTCTCTCCGGCATAAACTCAAATACACACGCCAAAATTCTGCGCCACCCAAATTCCAGGTTGACAGCACTCCGTGGACGCAGCTCCGCGAAGTGGGCAACCAGCTTACGGCACCCAGCGTTTTGAGCATCACGAAGTCATCCATCACGAAACCGCCGCCGATGGCAATGCGCACAGATTCTAAAGAACGGTAGCCGTGGCGTTGTTAGAACGTGATGGCCTGTAGATTCTGTTTGTTTACGCGCAGCTTGAGTTGACGCGCACCCAATTCCATTGCGTCCGCTTCACAGTGCCCAGGCAAAAGGCACGCCAGCACGCGCCCGTGCAATTCCGGGAGCAGATGGAGTTTATGCAACAGGAAGGTTGCAGGCCCGTCCGTGGGACCGTAAGCAGCAAAACCACCCATCCGGCCGCCGACCAGCAGGCGAACGAAGCAGATATTTCGCACGTACGGGTCATCCCGCAGGGTCGGCAACGAATACATCCGGCTCAACATGAACTCGATCTGCTCTCGCGAAATGATTTCCGGGCAATGCGCGTGCCAAATGACCCTCGCCAGGGCGTCGAGGTCGGGCAAATCCGCTTCAGCGCGGGCAGAATTTGAATCATTTGCAACTCGGACATGGCTGGAGCAGCATGTTCAAACGAAAGCCAGCAAGTCTGGGCTGCGCAGCGAGGACTTGTGCTTTGGTGCGCCCCCGTGTGTCCTATGCCGGTGCTACGGGCCATCCGCAAACTGGAATACCTCGAGCTGCTGGGATTGTTTTTCATCCAAGGAGCGGCGTTGGGCATTTGGTTCGTGCCGTTAAGCCCGGTGCTGGATGCGCACGGGTATCATGGCATCAAGCCTTTTGCCTTCGCCGCGTCAGCCGTGGCGGCGTTCATTTCGCCGCTGTTTTTTGGCGCGATGGCCGACCGGCACGCGTCGCCCGTGAAAGTCATGCGGTTTCTGGCGCTCGCATCCGCCTGCGCCATGGCCCTGGCCACCACCGCCATTGGCCAGCACTGGCCGGCGGGGGTGGTGCTGGGATTGATACAATTATTCGCGCTCTGCGCGGCGCCGAGCTGGAGCATTACTTCAACCATTGTCTTCTCGCGGCTGGCGGATTCGCGCAGTCAGTTCGGCCCGGTGCGCGCCCTGGCAACCCTCGGCTGGATGGCGGGGTGCTGGTTGGTCAGCTTGTTGGACGCGGACGCCAACACTCTCGCGGGCTACACCGGCACGGCGCTCTGGTTGTTATTGGTCGCTTACACTTTCATACTGCCAGATGACGACCCGCCCAAGTCCGACGTCGCCCTGAAGTGGCATGAACGGCTGGGACTGGATGCCTTGACGCTGCTCAAGGATCGAGATCATCGAATGGTTTTCATCACGGTTGCGTTGTATTGCATTCCACTCGCGTCGTTCTACCCCTATGCGCCGGCGCACCTGCGCGAGCTGGGTCTACAACACACCAGCGCATGGCTGAGCTTGGGCCAAGTGACCGAAATCATCGCCATGTTCACCTTGGGCGGACTGCTGTTGCGCTGGCGCTTGAAGTGGATTTTTTGTCTGGGACTTGGTTTCGGCATCATCCGATTTGCTCTGAGCGCGCTGGACACCAGGAGCTGGTTGCTGGCGGGTGTGGCGTTGCACGGGTTTTCATTCACCTTCGTGTTCATCACAGCCCAGATCTATCTGGACCAGCGAGTAGACAAGGAATGGCGGGCACGCGCGCAAGCATTGATGTCCGTCGTGAACGGCGGGGTGGGCAACCTGCTGGGGTATTTGGGGACGGGATGGTGGTTTGCAATGTGCACTACCGGTAGCATCACCCGTTGGCCGGTCTTTTGGGGTGCATTGTCAGCGCTCGTGGCAGTCATCAGTGTCTTATTTCTGTTGGTGTATCGCGGCCTGCCGAAGCCGGTAGGCCGGGCCGAGTGAGCCAGACGCCCGAAAATGGCCGGAATTGGGAGGGTTGACCCGTCTGGCCCTAACGATAAGCAGCCCGCACCGGGCGCTTGCGAGTGACTTTGGCCTTCACTTTGTCAGGCCGCTTGTTCGCCTCCTTCACCAAAGTGCTGAGTTGCTTGTGTGCTTTTCGCGCGACTTTGTTCGCCTTGCGCACGGCCTTCTTGAGAAGCTTGAGCGCCTTCTTGGCGGCCTTCACGCTGGCCTTCGCACCGCGCGCACGGGCTTCGAGCAGAGTCTTACGGTGATCCGCCGCGCGCACATGCTTGGTGGCGGCTTCAATCTTTTGCGGCAAGGTGGGACTGCTTTTCTTCTTTGATACGGCTTTGCTCATAGCGTGTGCTCCCAAATCAAACTGTTGCTGGTTTACAACTGCGCAGGGTAACGCGCGACGCCCCCCGCACAAGCAACCAATTGTTACATTTTCCGGAAAAAGCAAAAAAGGAGAGGGCCGCTTCCTCCCGCAAGGAAGCAGCCCCATGATACCGAGTCGAACAGGGGCGACTGCACGCCAGAACAATCGCTCGGAGGTGACCGAGAACCGGTGTCAAAGCATTTGGCTAGACCCCAAGAAACCGGGCTCGCGCCAAGGCGGGCAGCGCCTCGAGGTCCAACAACGTCAGGAAATCAATGGTGCCAAACTGACGGTCTATCGCAGGCACGCCGCAAATCTTCGCGCCCATGCCGAGGTAGGCGCGCAGCAGCTTGGGCACTTCGGGAGCGTCCTCGTCAAGTTCACGCAATGAACACTCGCAGTGCGGCAGTGGATTGGTGCGAAGCGATGGCTCCACCAGATGCCGCCGGCACAGATCAGAATAAACACGCGCACCCGCCTTCGGATCCACCGAGGGCAATGAACTGCACCCAATCAAGTATCGGCAGCCCCGCGCGTTGGCATATTGCGCGATGCCCTTCCACAGCAACCCCAGCACGATGAGATTGCGATGCAACCGATCCACGCAGGCGCGGCCCAGTTCAACGACTTCGTTTCGCAGCGGCTCGAACGGGGCGAAATCAAATTCCTGTGCGCTGTAGTAACCGAGATTCGCCGCCGCCATGGGGCCCGTCTGCAGGCGATAGGTTCCCACAATACAACCCGTCGCCACGTGCTCGACCAGCAGGTGATCGCAAACCGTGTCAAAGGCATCCACGTCGAGACCCGTGACGTAGGACTCGGCCAGGCCCTCATTGAGTTCGAGATTGAAGACGTTGAACCGCAGCGCTTGCGTGGCTCGAATCTCCACGAGTGAAGATGCGAGGCGAACGGTGTAAGCCTCGGTGGTTGAGGCTAGTCGTGAAGCTTTGATGGTGGGTGCGCTGACGGATTCGACGATCATTGGTGTGCGTATGAAGTCACGTGTTTCAAATCCGGCCCATGCGCAGGTACTCAGCGCGAAGCATTTCCCGCAGGGCCAGTTCGGCAAACAACTCGGGCAGCAACGGGACAGCGTAACCCGTGTCCTGAGTCATGCGGGCGGCTTCCTTGGCGGCGCGCACCAAGGGGCGCTTGAAATGGGATTCTGGAAAAGCCCCAAAAGCCCGGGCCAGCAGCCGCGCGAGCAATTGCTCGGCCCGGGAAGGCTGCGGAACATCAAAGTCGATCCGGTTGATTGAACATGAAGGGCTCAGGCGTTCAAACCCGGGCGACAACTGACATGAAGGGCGGTAGTTGAATCGCATGGTCAATCTCCTTTCCAGCTTCGTCGCATGCGCCGACGGGTTTCCCGCAAGCGCACCAAAAATTCCATCGGACTGGCGGCAGACAAGGTCACCCGGCGCGGCGCGTAAAAGTCTATCGCCTCAACCGGCAGGCGGTTGGAAGATCGCGGTGAGTGCATGAGTCCAAGCTTCAAAGTCATGCGCGCAAGGTGCCCCGGGGATGTGTCAGGCCAGGGGAAGGATTGTTACAATTAGGACACAGCAATCTTGCTGCCTTGCGGAAATACATTGTGAACAACTGAAAATTGCCCCCGCGCGCGGAAAAGGAAATCGTATCTGTGCATGTCCCCGAAGCAGCTCCGCAAACAGTGGCAGCGCGCGCTCGATGCGAACCTGACCCGCATCAGCCACCTGCTGCGAAGACGCGGTCCACTCAATAGCGCGGCGGTGCATGATCTCCGGGTTTCATTACGCCGCACCCGGTTGCTGCTGCAACTCAGTAACCAGCGGCAGGCCCGCGAGCGCATCAGGAGCTTCCGCCTCACCGCCCGCAAAGTGATGGACACCTTCGCACCACCACGCGATGCCGATGTAGCGCTGGAATGGGCGAAGCACATGCACGCCTCCCCTGCCCTGTTGACTCGGTTGCTGCGCGAACGCGCCAAACAATGCCGCCGCTCGGAGAAGGTGTTGAAGCAAATGAAATCAAAACTACGGGCAATCAAACTCAAGCTCATCAAGCGGGGAGATGCTGAAAAACTGAACCGCCGCTTTCATCAATGGACCAGCGCCGCTTCAGCGCGGTGCCTGGAAACGATCCAGCGCGCGGACCCACTGTCCCTGACCGACCTTCACGAATTGCGCCGGGACATCCGGCGCTGGCGATATCTGCGAGAGCTGGCAGCCACTGCCCGACCGGTTGCCCGCGACCGAATGGTCAGAGTGCTGGTATCAACCCAAGAATCCCTGGGTGCGATCCAAGATACTGAAGCGATTCTCCAGCAATTGAAGTCATGTGGTCGCAGCCGTGAAGTCACGAGACTCAAACAGGTCTTGCGCCGGGAGTTGAAGTTGAATCAGCGGGCGGCTTTGGAAGAAATTGTTCGGCTGACCAAACACCTCGCAGAGCATTGACTTCAATAGTCCGTCCTCCGTGCTGACAAACGCGAGAGGGCTTGCTTGCGCAAGCCCTCCCATGATTCAAGTTCAGCTTCAGGTCACTGGGCGAGGATACGGAAGTATTCCATCGCATTGGTCGTGACGACCGGCGCGAAGTTCAACGTCCCACCGTTACCCGGCAGAGTTTCCTTGTTGGTCCAAGCCGGGGGACTCAACACCGGCGTGGCTTGTAGGATGTAGCTGTAACCGTTCTGTGAACTCACCGAGAACGACAACGTGCCACTGCCCGCCACCGAGGTGATGGTCGGAGCCGTCGGGGGCACTATCACGGTGTTCGTGCTGAGAAAGCCTTCGGTGGCAAGTGCAGTCCAGCCACTCGCCCAATTGTCGTTAGGGCCGAAGGCACCACGGTAGGTGGTGGCCACCGGCGCGCCCGGTAGCGCATCCGTCAACGCCGGACTGCCCGCCTGCGGGCGCGGATCCAGCGCCATCGTGTTCGTGTAACTGATGCTGGTCAGCAACGCTGCCCCGACGAAGTGGTTGTTGGCCGCATTAGTGATGAACGACAAGCCATTCGCATTCCCCGCATTCACATTGTCCCACACACAGTTCTTCGTGCTCGCCCGCACCGTCGTGTTCGTCCAGTGATACAGCCCATCCCCGTCCAGCAACAACCCGTTGTTGAACTCCGCAAACACCGAGTTGAAGACGTTCGGCGCCGCCTCATCACGCGCGTTCCAGCCCTGATTACCACCCAGGTCCAGGATGTCGCCCTTGCCGCGGCCAATCAACGTCGCGTTGTAAACCGTCCACTGGCTGAACGGTGTCGCATCGCCCAGCACCGTCTGGTTCAGGTCACCGTCCGTCTCCATCGCGCGGCTGTCGCTGCTCCCAGCCCACGGCGGCTTGATCGCAAACCAAAACTGATTCGTCCCGCGATAGCCCTGATCCGTGTCGAAGTCGTCGTCTTCGTTGAACGCGCCGATCAGATGGTGCGTGCTCACCGTGCCGCCCCACCACTCGAACCCGTCGTCCGAGCTGGCCAGCACTTCCACATACGAGATGTCCGTCCCGCTGCCCACTCCGCCCATCGTCAACCCGTTCAGCTCCTTGCCCGGCGCAAACGTGTTGCCCGTGTGCCGGATGCTCACATACCGCAACGCACCGCTGCTGTCGCTGTCATCATTACCGCCAAAGATGTGTTCGGTCTGCGGCGACGGCACCGTCGCCACGCCTTCATACACGTCATACTTCGGACTCGCCGCCTGACCCGCCGCAAACTGCGCGCTGTTGATGCTCGCACGGCCCATCATCACGATCCCACCCCACTTGCCCGTCGTGGTCGGCGGCACATCGCTCGGGTTGTTCACGTCGTCACCTTCCATCGTGAAGATGATCGGCGCGCTCACCGTGCCCGTCGCATACAGCTTGCCGCCTCGTGTCACCCACAAGCCCGCCACTAGGTTCTGCAACCCATTACGCGCAATCAGGTTCGCCGCGTTCGTCCCGCCTTTCACCACCGTGCCGGGTTCAATGTTCAATACCGCGTTGCTTTGCACATACACCATCGTGTTGAGCAGATATTCAGCGCTGCCGGACCAGGTGTTGGTCGTGCCTGCGGCAATGTCATTGGTGATGACGATCGTGGGTTTGCTGCCCGACGCCGCCAAATAACCCTCAGTTGAAACTGCGCTCCAGTCGTCCGCCCAGTCGTCGTTGATGCCAGAGAATGCTCCACGATAAGGAGCCGTCACCGGGGCGCCCGCCAACGCAGGCTGCGTTAAGGCCGGGCTGGTCGAAAGCGGACGAGGGTTGAGCTTTGACGTATTGGTATAGCTGATACCGCCGAGGAGAGCTGCCCCGACGAAGTGGTTGTTGGCCGCATTAGTGATGAACGACAAGCCATTCGCATTCCCCGCATTCACATTGTCCCACACACAGTTCTTCGTGCTCGCCCGCACCGTCGTGTTCGTCCAGTGATACAGCCCATCCCCGTCCAGCAACAACCCGTTGTTGAACTCCGCAAACACCGAGTTGAAGACGTTCGGCGCCGCCTCATCACGCGCGTTCCAGCCCTGATTACCACCCAGGTCCAGGATGTCGCCCTTGCCGCGGCCAATCAACGTCGCGTTGTAAACCGTCCACTGGCTGAACGGTGTCGCATCGCCCAGCACCGTCTGGTTCAGGTCACCGTCCGTCTCCATCGCGCGGCTGTCGCTGCTCCCAGCCCACGGCGGCTTGATCGCAAACCAAAACTGATTCGTCCCGCGATAGCCCTGATCCGTGTCGAAGTCGTCGTCTTCGTTGAACGCGCCGATCAGATGGTGCGTGCTCACCGTGCCGCCCCACCACTCGAACCCGTCGTCCGAGCTGGCCAGCACTTCCACATACGAGATGTCCGTCCCGCTGCCCACTCCGCCCATCGTCAACCCGTTCAGCTCCTTGCCCGGCGCAAACGTGTTGCCCGTGTGCCGGATGCTCACATACCGCAACGCACCGCTGCTGTCGCTGTCATCATTACCGCCAAAGATGTGTTCGGTCTGCGGCGACGGCACCGTCGCCACGCCTTCATACACGTCATACTTCGGACTCGCCGCCTGACCCGCCGCAAACTGCGCGCTGTTGATGCTCGCACGGCCCATCATCACGATCCCACCCCACTTGCCCGTCGTGGTCGGCGGCACATCGCTCGGGTTGTTCACGTCGTCACCTTCCATCGTGAAGATGATCGGCGCGCTCACCGTGCCCGTCGCATACAGCTTGCCGCCTCGTGTCACCCACAAGCCCGCCACTAGGTTCTGCAACCCATTACGCGCAATCAGGTTCGCCGCGTTCGTCCCGCCTTTCACCACCGTGCCGGGTTCAATGTTCAATACCGCGTTGCTTTGCACATACACCATCGTGTTCAGCAGGTATTCGTTTGTGGATACCCACGTATTGGTGGTGCCAGCGGCGATGTCGTTAGTGACGATCACCAAGGCACCCTGAGCCGTCGTCGAGCCGAGGAGGCCCGCGATGGCGAGTGAGCCGAGGAGGTTCTTAAGTTTCTTCATTTGCTTGTTGAGTTGCTTTGTCTGTTTAGGGATTGAGGAACCTGGCCCGCTGGGACGGATCAGGAAATCCGTTGGAACAATGGAGGGCTGATGTGAAGGAACGAAGTCGGCGGGGTTACGATTCGGAAACAGGGAACGAAGGGCACAAAGCAAACAGGCGACGGAGTGATTAGGGCCATCGGGAAGCTGGCGGTCGCGTGTGGCTCTCCTGCACCATGAACTATTGCTTGGAGTCCCGGCTTTAGCCGGTCCGGCGAAGGCGGGGTGTGGCTTAAGGAACCGGCGACAGCTGTAACGATACAGTTGGCTTTCTGCTAAATAGCTGCGACGGGGCGTCGCCGCGTGGCCGCATAGTTACGGCTAGAGCCGGAACTCCCAGCAACGGCAATCGTCTGCTCTTGGGATAAGAGACGCCATCCAGCGCGTTTGGCTGAGGCTGCAAACTCAAAACTCGCAACCCAGCGAGAGCCCGAAGGTCATCCCCCTCTTGTAACTTTCGATGGTGACTTCATCACCATTGGGATAGGTCTGGATAGTCTCGTATTCAGGGTCGAGGAGGTTCTTGGCGGAGAACTTCAGCTTCCAATGCTTGCCGAGCTTCTGACTGATGAACAAATCCAGCTGCGGCGCGGGCTGCTCGTATTCGTCGGGCTGGGCCAACCCCACCACCACGAGTCGCGGACCCACGATGCCGCCGGAAAGAGTGATGGACGTGCGCGTGGCTTCAAGCTCCCAAGTTAGGTCGGCATTGGCCACGTATTCAGGCTGTTCGTAGAGCGGACGCGTAGTGTCCGTGCTGCCAAAGGCTCCCTGCCGGATGGTAATTTGGTCCGGCGTGAGTGGAACCTCGGAGTAAATGTAGGCGGCGTTGAATCCGAGCGTGAAGGGACTAAGCGGCTCCCAGAAGCGGTCAAGGCGCGAGCGATATTCCGCCTCCACCCCCATGACATCGGCCTTGTCGAAGTTGCGATAAGTCAGCGAGTCGCCGGAGAAGTCTTCAGCCGAGAGTTCAATGGGGCTGTCCACCTGCTTGTAGAACAAGGACGCGGACACCAATTCGCCCGCGCGAGGAAACCATTCGAGCCGCAGGTCGTAATTGGCGCTCTCGGCGAAGGTCAGGTCCGGATTGCCACTGATGGTGCGGCCTTGGGCGATGTCGTAGATGATCACGGGCGCAATCTCGCGATAGGCGGGGCGCACCACGGTTTGGGACCATGCCGCGCGTAATTGCAGATTCTCACGCAAAGAGATCGTTCCGCTCAAGGAGGGCAGCCAGTCGTCGCGCTTGATCTCCCCAGACGGCAGCGGACGATCGTTCAAGGTTTGATTCACGCCCTCGATGGAGAGGTCCGTCTTCTCCAGACGCGCACCACCGACCACTCGCAGCCATTCGAGCGCCGACCAATCACCCATCGCATAGACCGCTTCGATGGTTTGCGCGCCGTCATAGGTGATGTTCGCGGGAAAATTCCGATATTCGATGAACGCCGCATTGGTCGGGTCCAGATAGCTTTGTGGATCGCCATTCCGGATGAAGGGATGCCCCAGACTGGTGTAGCGCATTTCCCAACCACGCTGGAAAAACTCGCGCGAGGAATCGCTCAAGGCCACCCCCGTCTTGAAGGCATTGTCACCCGAATTATAGGACGGCAGTGGCACGGTGAAGTCGCCACGTAGATTGATATTGTTCTCCTCCAAATCTCGCCAATAACGGGTAGGAAACGCAGGATCCGTCGCCGCTTGGGGCAGATACACCGAGTTGTTGGTGTTGGCGACGAATTGAAAGATGCGATAGTCCGGCTCCTCCTGAGTTGCGATCGAGTAAGCACTCGCCCAGTCGAATTTCAGGTCATTCAAGTCAGGCAAGTCATGCGAGCCCACGAGCTGGTAATACGATAGATTGCGCTCGGTCCAATGCAGCACCGACTGGTCGAGGTAAGTCTCGCCGGGCTCGGTGCCCACGTTCAAATCCTGCCCCTGAAAACGCGCCGCCTCATCTTCGGCCGCCTGAACGTTGAGGTAATTGAACTTCACTTCGTGGTGCTCGCCCAGACCGAGCGTCAGACCACCAGAAGCGCCCCAGTTATACTCGATCTTTCCGACCTTGCCGACCTTGTCCTTCACCACATTCTGCGGGCCCTCATACTCGCGCACGGTCACCTTGTCGTAATAGGTGTAATCATTCTTGTAGGACAGCGAGCCGATGAAACCCACCTTGACGTCGCCCATCTGTTTGCTGTCCCCGAACGCGAGCGACAGGCTGGAGTTCAAGGGCGACTTGTCTGCAATCGGCGAGAGTTGCGTGGAATTGAAACTGTTCTGCACGGCTGTTTCATTCTGCACCGGACCACCCGAGCCCGCTGGTGATGACGCGACTGCCACGGCGGGCAATTCGCGCGTGCCGTCGTCCATCGCCAACCAGTCGGTGCCGCCACGATCCGTCATCGGGAACTCGTCGTTCAAGCTGGCCTGCGTATTGTAGGAAGTTCCAACACTGAAGCTGAACATGCCGTCCTTCGGGTAACTCTTCGTGATGATATCAATGGAACCTCCCGCGAATCCACCGGCCATGTCCGGACTGAAGGTTTTGCTGACGTCCATGCGCTCGATGAACTGCGCCGGTAAAAGGTCCAGTTGCGCCGCCTTACGATCCGGATCAGCGCTGGGCAGCTCGTTGCCGTTGAGCGTGGTGGTGGTGTAACGATCTGCCAAGCCACGGATGACCGCGAACTTGCCATCGGAAATGCTGGCCCCGGCAACTTTGCCCAATGCCTCCGCTGCGTCACCCGCACCGAGCTTGGCGAACTGCTCCGAGCCGATGCCGTCAAGCATGCCGGCAGATTGTTGCCGTTCAAAAATGATCGCCTCCGTCTGCTCCTGAAACTCCTCCGCCGTCACCTCGTATTCCTCCATCTCGTAGAATTCGGGGCGCAGGTTGCCGTTCACCGTCGTGGTTTGACCAGGCAACACCCGCACATCCGTCACCGTGGCCGCAGCAAAACCGGACTTGGAGAAGCGCAACACTTGATCGCCCGGCGGAACGTTCTTCAATTCGAACTGGCCATTCGCGCCGGTCTGCGCTGCCAGTGTGGTCCCGCGCACGGTGATGGTTGCGCCGGACAAAGGCGTGCCGTCCCACGTGCTGATCACCACACCCGCCACGGCACCGTTGTCCTGCGCCTGGGCCGCAGGCACGAGCAGGCACGACAGCAGGCAGCCAGTCGCGACGAGCCATCGCGATACACGTGCGGGAATGGAGATAAATTCCATGAAGCGTGGAGCGATTGATTACGAGCGTCCGCTGTTACGGGCGAGCTGCTCCACCTTATCCAAGTAGCGTTGCACGTTGTCGCGCGGTTTGACTTTCTGAGCCTTCTTCAAGAGGTCGGTGGCCTGAACGTATTTCTGCGATTGCACGAGCAGTTGGGCGTGCTTCACGAAGGCATCCGCCTCGAATCCCTGAATCGCCGCCGCCGCTTCGTAGCGCAGCTCAGCCTTCTCCTTCTGGCCATTCTTGGAATAGTAGTCGCCCGTGAGGAGCAACGCTTCGCCATCGAGCGGATCTTTCTGCACAATCTGTTCCAGCGTCACAATCGCCTTTTCGCCCGCGCCGGTGGACATCGCCACCTTGGATTCGAGCTTCAACAACTTGAGTTCATCTTTTTCTTCCAACTGCGTGGAGGCGGCGTGAATTTTGGCGAACAACTGTTCCGCCTCAGTCCAAGCGCCCCGGCTGACCAGAATCTGCGCCGCCCGCAAGGCCTTCGTGGGATTTGCACCACCATCCTGATCGAGCGCCGCCAGATAGGCCTCGAGCGCCAGATCGCGCGACTCCTGGGACATGTAAAGATCGCCCAACAGATAAAGCGTCTGGGGACTGGCCTTGCCGGCACGGCGCAACATTTCGAGACTGATGACCGCCTTGGCGGGCTGATCTTTCTGGATGAAGAGATTCGCCTGCAACGTCCACAACGTGTCACGCTCGGGATATTCCTTGATGAGTTCATCCAGCAGCGCCAGTGCGTAGTCGTAGTTCGCCGTGGCAATCGCGCTCTTCACGAGGCCGAGCTTGAATTCGAGATTCTCCGGCTCGAACACCAACGCCTGCCGATACGCTGCCTCGGCGGAGACGTTGCGACCGAGCGTCGCGTAAGTGTAACCGAGCAGGCCGAACACTTTGCCATCGGAGCCGCCAAGTTCGATGGTCTGCGTCAAAGGCTTGATCGCGGCGGCGAGCTTGCCGTCACGCACGAGCGCGAACCCAAGGTTCTTGTGGGCGCGGCGATAGTCCGGATACTTGGCGATGGCCGCCTCGAAACACTTCACCGCGTTCGTCAGGTCTTCCTGCTGGAAATACAGGTTGCCCAGCGTGAAATCGAACACCGCGCTCGCACCCGGTTTGGCAAGCGACTTGAGTTCGCTCATCGCCTTCTTGGGGTCGTCGCGCAAAAGCGGAACCACCTTGTCGCGGTAAGTCGCCAGCTCTTCCGGATTCAAACGCGGCTCAACGTCCGAGGCGAATCCGTAGCTGCCGATCAAACGCTTCTTGAAGTCAGCATCGCTCCACAGCGCGTCCAAACCCTCCTTGACGGCGCCTTTGTTGACCGTGCTGGCGGCGACAGGCTGCGAATTAGTGACGACAGGTGCGGCTGCGGGAGACGCTTTGGCAACGGGCTTCGGTGCGCTCTCTTTTGCAGGGGCGGTCGGCTGCTTGGTCTCAGGCGTGGCCTCCGCCTTCTTGGCGGGATCAACAATGCCGGGGACATCGGAAAACTTCGGATCGGCGGCAATCGCCGCGGTGGCGCCAACAGCAAGAATCGCCACGCAGGCCAGGGTTTTCATTAATTGTCGGTTCATAAAAAATTTTCCGTAGGGGGACGGGCATTCTGCCTGTCGCACACGCTTAACCCGTTGCCACGCGGAATCGCATCGGCACGCGGATGTAGGTGCGCACGGGCTGACCGTCTTTCATGCCAGGGCTGAAGCGCCATTTGCGGATGGCGTCCAACGCGGGCTTTTCAAATTCCGGACGCGAGGAGTTCTCCACGCGCGGATCTTCCACCCGACCGGTCTCATCCAGGACGAAAACGAGCGTCACCACGCCCTCCACCTTCGCCTTGCGCAGTTCCGCCGGGTAGGCGGGCACCACTTGCGAGGTCGGCTCCGGACGCTTCTCCAGGTCGCTCACGTCAAAGGCATCCTGCGCCACGTCCGTTGCGGCGGTCAGCGATTTGATGTCTGCACCAAATCCTGCCAGCGCTCCGCCCGTGCCGGTGGCCACTTCCAAATCAGCGCTCAGCGGAATCGCCTGCTCGGTCTCAGTCAGCTCAGGTTCCGCAGCGGCTTCCGGCGGCTTGTTCTCCGGCTCGACTTCTGGAGGTGCTTCCTCTTCGATTTCTTCCTTGGCCTCGATCGTGGTGGTCTTGATCAGTTCGAGCGTCTTGCTCGGCTTGTTGAGTCGGTGCGCGAACGGAATGATGGCAAACAGCAGCGCTGTCAACGCCACTGCGGCCGACACCGCCACGGCGAAGCCGAGCGGGTTTCTCTCCTGCTGATAGACCTTGCGCATGGGCCCGCTAACTCTTTTCCGTGGCGATGTTCACCACTTTCGCTCCCCCGAGCTTCGCTTCATCAATGACCCGGATAACGATGCCTGAGCGGGCCCCGTCATCAGCCTGGATCACCACCGGCAACGCCTCCTTGGCGCACAGCCGCTTGACCACCGGACGAACTCCACCCAAACCCACCTCCTTGCCTCCGTAGGCGATCTTTCCATCCGGCGTCACGGCAAAAATGATGCTGTTCTTGTCGAGCAACCGCGCATTCGCTGACTTCGGCTTCGACACATCCACCCCGGGCTCCTCGATGAAGCTCGTCGTCGAAACGAAGAAGATGAGCAGGAACATGATGATGTCGATCAGCGGAATCAGGTTCAGCTCGATCGGCTCTTCCGGCTCTTCTAATGTGCGGCGAAATCTCATGTTTCAACTCGTCTCAATCAGTCACGTTCAACCTCGATTGGCGGCGACGCTGACGTCTTTTGCGCCACCCATCATCGCCTCGTCGAGGATGCGGACCATCACCCCCGACCGGGAGTTCTCGTGCGTCTGCACCACCACCGGCAATGGCTCGCTGGAGCAAAGCCGCTTCACGGTGGGGCGCACGCCTTGCAACCCGACCTCTTTGCCGTCGAAAGTGATCTTGCCGTCCGCCGTCACGATGAAGACGATGGTGGTGTTCTCGGAAGTGCTCGCACCGCCCGAGGCCGGTTTATCTATTTTGACGCCCTTCTCCTCCATGAAACTCGTCGTGGAGACGAAGAAGATCAGGAGGAACATGATGATATCGATGAGCGGAATCAGGTTCAGCTCGATCGGCTCCTCCGGCTGGGACAGTGAACGACGCAGCTTCATGACAGGTTGGGCCGCGCGTCGACCAACGCTCCAGCTTGCAATCCAGGCACGCTGTTCTTACGGAAGACACGCGTCATGCCGTGGAACTCGGGACGGAAATGGCGCAACGTGATCCCCTCCAGCCGCGCCAGAAACGCCACATACTCGTGCCGGCGACGTTTGGCGATCATGGCCATGACGAGTCCGGGGATGGCGACCATCATGCCGGTCTGCGTGCAGACGAGCGCCTCGCTGATGCCGCGCGCGATGATCTCGGAGCCCGAACTACCGCCCACGCCAATGGCTTTGAAGGTCAACAGCATTCCCAGCACGGTGCCCAGCAATCCGAACAACGGCGCGGAAATGACGAGCACGTTCAAGAACGCCAGACGACGGTCCACGTCCGTGACCTTGGTGGCTTCGATCTCACGGAAACGCCCCTCGATGTCACGCACGGAGTGGAGTTCATCCTGCGTGTAGCGGATCAATTCGCGGATGCGCTGCGGCGCGGCCTCGGGACGCGCGACCCAGCCACGCAGAACGGTGTCAGAGGCCTTCGTCAGCCCACGATACTGCAGGTGATTCAGCAACGTGATCGCGCAGGCATACGTGATCACCGCCACCAGCGCCATCGCTCCCATCACCACGCCGCCCTCGGCCCAGGCATGCCACATGTGTTGAAGCAGATCGTTCATGGGATTTCAGGAATTAAAGTTCACTGCGCGAACGGAGATTTGAATTCGCCCTCCGGCACGCCATTGACGAAGCCAACCGCGGTCTGCTCCATGCTACCGATCAGACCCTTGGCGCGGCGGCTGAGGAACGCGTGGAACAGCAGGGACGGAATGGCCACGGCCATGCCGGTGGCGGTGCAGATCAGCGCCTCGGAAATGCCCGCCGCCAGCATCTTCGGATCGCCACTGCCAAAACTGGAGATGGCCTTGAACGTCGCGATCATGCCCGTCACCGTGCCAAGCAGCCCGAGCAACGGACCCGTCGTGGCCGCCAGCGCGAGAAAGGGGAGGCCGCGCTCCAGCTTGGTGCGTGCGCCCAGCATCTTTTCGTAAAGCACCTCCTCGATGTATTCCTTCTTTTCGTCCACGTGCTGGATCGCCGTGGCCAGCATGTCGCCGGCAAAACCCGTGATGCTGTGTGCGTGCTTGAGCGCCTTCTCCTGCTCTCCAGAAGTCAAATGGGTGAGCACTTGTTGCAAGTCCTTGTCCGTGGCCACACGCACCCGGCTCAACTGCCACCATTTGTAGAGGCCCAGCAAAATCGCCGCGATGCCCATGCCCAGCAGCGGAATCATGGCTACGCCACCTTCTTTGAGCTGTTCGTAAAGACTCTTGTGCATCGCCGACATCTTCAACGCGCTGCCCAGCGTCGGGTCCAGCACCAGTTCACCCTGGCCGGTGGTGGCCAGTTGCTGGCTCGCCGCCACGAGGGACTCATCCAGCTTGGCGACCGTGGGGTCCGCCTTGTTCAACTCCTGTTGCAATAAGCCGGCAGCGCCACCGGAGTCAGCGGCGAACAAAGCCACCGGACCGATGAGCGCCACCTTGCCGGATTGCACGAGACCGCGATTGTCGATCGCCTTGCCTGCCAGCAACTCACCGCCCTGCGCCGTGGTGATGCGTTCCAGCGCCGTCTCGAGCAAAACCGTGCGCTGCGTGAAACGAGCCACCATGCTCAGATCAGCAGCCGCACCCGCATGATCCACCGCGTCAAACATCGCCGCGTAACGCGGCTCTTCCACAAAGCTCAAGCGCGACCGAAATGCGCGGGCGTATTCGGTGATCAAAGAATCGGTGAACTTCACTTCCTCCGAGGCGCGGCGTGCCTCGGCTTTGAGAGCGTTCAGCTCGACCAACTGGTTTTCCTGGAAGCGCTGGGCCTTCGCCAGTTCGGCCCGGCGGGAGATCAGTTGCTGCTCCAGCTCGGTGATGCGACGGGCGATCGGCAGGCGGGCGGCTTCCACCTCTGCGCGTGCAGCGGTCAACTCAGCGCTGGCCTTTTGCAGGTCCGTGGCGGCGCCATTGACCAGGGCATCCATGCCTTGGGCCGGGCTCAGGAACGGAACGGCGGCGGCGAAGAGAACGAGACAATTGCGAACAAGCTTCATGGGGAAAGATTTCATTGAATGGTGGCGGGTAGTTTTACGAACGCAGGCGGGTGCTCGCTGCGATAGACTTTCACCGCCATGCGCACCGCCGGCGCGATCTCCGGCTTCGTTGTCCAGGTCCAGCCGTCAGGACCGAACGCACCGATACCGGCAAAGTCGCCCGCGTCATTCACAAAGTAAGCCGCTCCCAAACCCACATACATCGTCTCCACCGCCACCTCCTCGCCAGCGGCGTTCTTCCGTTTGTCACTGAAGAGATTCACGCTGTTGTTGAACTTATCGAGTTCGTTGAGAAGGTTGACGCACACCTGCATGCGCTCCGCCGGGAGCATCTTGCTGTTCGCCGGATCAGCCGGGATGCGGGCCAGGTCTTTCTTGATCATCTCCTGCAATGGCGCGGGCAACTTGGGTGCGACTTGCTGCAACTTCGCCTCCAACTTTCCCGCGAAGATGCGCGCCGCGTCATTGGCCTCGCCCGACGATCGCTTCAGCGCCTCCGCCTCGGCCATTTCCTTCGCTACTTGGGTGTTGTTGGTGGAGACCTTCGCCATCTGCTCGTCGATGGATTTCAGCTCTCGCTCGTAGAGCGCGATGGTCTGCTCAAGCGACTCCTTGTCCGCCTGCCAGTCGGCACGGGTCTTGGAAATCAACTGCCGCGTCTCCACCCATTTTTCGAGGGTGGAGCGGGTGTCGTTCAAAGTGTCCTCAGCCGTGGCGGAAAAGACCGCCAACGCACTAAAGAGGACGAGGCTATGAGCTGGGTTCAATCTCATGATGTTACTTTGCGGCAGGGCCGTGTCGTTTCGATGACGCGCTTGTTACGATTCGGAAACAGGCCTCACGACATTGCGAGGGCGTGAGGCCGAACAATTTTTTGAAAGCGGCGTTGAACTGGCCCACGTGACCGTAGCCCACCTCGCGGGCGATGTCGGAAACGCGCGCACCCGTCTGCTCGATCAATTCACGCGCACGCCGCAGCCGGGCCTCCTCCTGGATCGAGCGCAGGTTGCAATCGAGTTCCGCGCGAATGAGGCGGTTGAGATGGCGCACGCTGCAGCCGCACAACTCAGCAATTTCGCCGGCCCCACGCGAAAGTAATTCACCATCGGGAGTGCGCGAAAGGAGTTGATGCAATCGCTGATCCGAATTCGTCGCCGGACGGGTGACTCCATTTCGATGCGGCAGGTGGCCAGCCAAGGCCAGCAAGGCTGCGTGTAGCAAATCCGCACGGCTGGGCAGTTGTTGCTCTTCGGATTCAGGCAAAGCAGCACCGGCAACGAGTTGACTGGCGCGATGGTCCGCCGGGAAAACTTCAATCCCTCCTTCGCTGACGCGCGAAAGATCCACCCGCTCTGTAAGACTGAAAACTCCGATGAGCGAAGCGGGATTGAAACAGAAGCGGCGCAACTTGGCGTCGCCAACCCGGCTTGCGCGCAGTTCACCGTGCACTCCCGGACCACAGACCAGCAACTCGCCGATTTTCAACTCGCGTGACTCCGGTCGGCCAAGCCAATAGACCACGCCTTCGGCGTTCAGGCAGAACTGCCAACTGTCACCCGGACACGAACAGGCACGCTCCTCTCCCGCGGGAAGCGTCTCCTCGGTCAGCAATAGCGGCCAGCATTGACTCACGCCACGCAGGTTGCGAGAGGCGAGTTACAACTCCCGGGCACATAGGCAACGACTGCGTGACGATTGGGTGACGGCGTCCGGGCGGCAAAGCTTGAATCTTCCCGGTTGCTTCAACTACAACGATGTTACCCCCTCGGGGTTCAATCGAAAACAGCGCAATGGATATTCAACCGGACAGCGGCGGAGAAACGAATGAATTGCCGACGGCGGCAGAACCGGCGCCGCGCCTGCCGGTTCGTTTCCGTCGGGATCCGGCCAACGCAGTCAGAACCGAAGCCCAACGCGGCGTCATGCAGGCCAAGCTCCTCAAGGCCTACTATCTGCATGGGCTCACCGCGGTCTTTCAGCCGGGCGTGTTGCTGCCCGATGCATTGAGCGTGGAACCGGATTTCTCCGGCGAAGAGGTGCTGCTGCTCTATCCGGGCCCAAACGCAGTCGAGGTGCTGGAACTCATCATGCGTTTTCCTCGGCTCAAGTGTTTGCACCTTGTCGAGTCCTGCGAGGCGAATGTTGACGCCATTCGTTCCGAGCTGCAGCGGGAGGTGGGAAACCGCGAGCTGCCCGAACTGGCGGGCTATGTGACGGACCTCGCTCATCTGCCCGAAGAGCTGAAGGGTCGCTGCGGACTCGCGGTGGAGGTGAACGTCGTTGACCCCAAGTCGGATAAATTGTTCCGGCAGGATGCCGCGCGGCAAATCAGCTTTACCCTCAAGCTTGGCGGGCTGTTCTACTCCGCCGGGGAGACGATTCGGTGGACAGACGGGGTGATTCCCCTGAGCCTCGTTCGCATTCCGGTTGAGCCGGAACACCTCACGCGGGCCCGCTATTCCGATGCGCTGCCCCGGCCGGTATTTCACCTCAAGCGTTCGCCCGCAGCACCCGTCACGCTGGCGGAAGAAGAGACGTTGCGTGCATGGTGGAAGCGGGGCCTGGCCTTGATCGGCCACGGAACCGGCGCTGAGGATGGCGCTTCGGTCGCGACTCCGTTCGTGCCGCGCGTCGAGGACGGGCGAGGCGAACCCAACGCGGCCCCGTGGAATTTTCTGATCACCAAACCGGTGGTTCGCCGTCCGGCGATGGATTGGACACCCGAGGCGGGCGATCCGTTTGGCAACCTGACGCTCGGAACGCTGCTGCAATTTAACAGCCACACCGGCATGTATGTCTTCCGGGTCCAAGACTGTCCGGACGTCGTGCTCAAGATCACGAAACCATTCGAAGGTGACATCCCTGACGATCCCTTGGAGTGGAACAAACTGCGCAAGAGCAAAACGTTGAAGCGCGAGAATCAGGCGCTCAGGCTGTTGAAGGGGCTCCGTTTCATTCCCCAGCACGTGGCCCACGGATACGATCCGGTCACGGGCTGGTATGCCATCGTCGTCGAGCATGAGCCGAGCCGCGCCCTGAGCGACTACTTGATCCAGCAACACAACCGTCGGCAGCGGCACCATGAGAGTCCTGCGGAGATCGGGAAGTCGCTGGACCTGGTGCGAATGGTTTTGAACTCACTGGCAATCGTTCACGACCAAGGACTGGTGCACCTTGATCTCAAACCTGGACATGTTTTTCTGCGGCCGGATTCGCCTGAGGCGGTTCTGATCGACTGGGGCGTGGCCCGCAAAATCGACGAGCCCCTCGCCGACGATCGCCGAAGCATTTCCTGGCTCCACGCCGCGCCGGAGCGGGCGGATATGGATGTGCAAACCAGCGCTGCCATTCACCAGGATTTGTATGCCGTGGGCGTCATGCTCCTCCAACTGGCCAGTGACTGGGACCTGAACCAGCATCCCCGCTTCCTGATTGATTATTTTCTCAAGCATGGCCGCATGCCGCTGGCGGCGGAACTGGAACCCAGGTTGCGTCCGCTCTGGAAATGGGCGGCCCCGGTCATCGCCCGTGCCATTCGTTCGCGGAAGGATGTCCCCGGCTACGCCGACAATCGCTACGCCAGCGCCCGGGAGATGGCGGAAGACATCTCCCGCCACCACGGCTGAAGCAGGGAAGGCGGAGGTTACGCTTCAGCCCGCCGCTCATACCAGCCGCGGGATTGGTTGCAGATCTTGCAGACCGACAGCATCACCGGCACCTCGACCAGCACGCCGACCACCGTGGCCAAGGCGGCGCCTGAGCCGGGTCCGAACAGCGTGATAGCCACAGCCACGGCCAGTTCAAAGAAATTGCTCGCGCCGATAAGCGCGCCGGGCGAGGCCACGTTGTGTGGCACCTTGAGCCAGCGCATGAGCAAATAGGCCAGCGAAGAATTGAAATACACCTGCAACGTGATGGGCACGGCGAGCAGCAGCACGGCGAACCAGCGCGACGTCAGATTCTCCGCCTGAAACGCGAAGATCAGCACGAGTGTCAACAACAGCGCACCGATAGTCACCGGATGGAACTTTGGTAGAAATTTCTGCTCGAACCAATCTTTCCCATGCGACTTCAGCAGAATCATCCGCGTTAGCCAGCCCGCCGCCAGTGGGATCACGATAAAGACCACCACGGAAGTGATGAGCACCTTGGAGGGCACCACCACGTTCGCCACCCCGCAGAGGAACATTACGATCGGTGCAAAGGCGACCAACATGATGAGATCGTTCACTGCGACCTGCACCAGCGTGTAAGCCGGGTCCCCGTCGGTGAGGTAACTCCAGACGAACACCATGGCTGTGCAGGGCGCGGCAGCAAGGATGATCAGTCCGGCGGTGTATTCCCTGGCCACCTCCGGCGTGACCCAGGCCGCGAAGAGATGTTGCATGAACACCCAGCCGAGCACCGCCATGCTGAAGGGCTTCACCAGCCAGTTCACGAACAACGTCACCCCGAGCCCCTTCGGTCGGCGGGCCACATCGCCGATCGCCCCGAAATCCACCTTGAGCATCATCGGATAGATCATCAGCCAGATGAGCACCGCAATGGCCACGTTGACCTGCGAGCCTTCGCCAAACTCCAACTTGCTCAGGCTGGTGATGAGTCCCGGCGCAAGTTTGCCGAGCGCCACACCGACGATCATGCAGACAAACACCCAGACGGTTAGATAGCGCTCAAAGAAAGCGAGACGCTTGGGATCTGCGATCCCGGATTTATGATTTACGACTTCAGACATATTGAGTTGCATTCTTCTCCAACCAACCCCTCACCCGGCCTTCATTTTGAATGTTCGATGTTGGGATCTTCGCAGCACTCGGTGCCGCAGCATTCCTTCCCGCCCGGCTTGCGCGCGGTGATCTCCACGCTGGCGATGTAGTCGTCCGGTTTTGCGCCCGACGGCAGCATGGCGATGATTCTTTGGTAAAGCGGATCTTCAAAATGCTCCATCGCCACGACGTATTCCGGCTTCACACGCACCGCGACGTTCTCCAGTCCCGCCGCTTGAGCGTGACGCTCCGTGTCCGTCACCAGCACCGCACCCGCCACGCAGCCAACCAATGCTTCAACAAGCTTCAATACTTCCGTAGGCAGCGGCTTCAACAATGCCATGTCCGATACGGCCACGCGTCCGCCCGGTTTCAACACCCGCGCCATCTCGCGCCACACCTGCGGTTTGTCGGGCGAGAGATTAATCACGCAGTTCGAGATGATGACATCCACGGAATTATCTGCCACGGGAAGGTGTTCAATCTCGCCGAGTCGAAACTCCACGTTGTCTAGGCCTGTGCTCGCGCGGTATTGCGCGATGTTCTTACGCGCCTTGACCAGCATCTGCGGCGTCATGTCCACGCCGATGGCGCGGCCTGTAGCGCCCACTTTGCGGCCGGCGATGAAGACGTCAAAGCCGCCCCCCGCACCGAGATCGAGCACTGTTTCGCCCGGCTTCAACGCGGCCAACGCAGCGGGATTGCCGCAGGACAGGCCCATGTTCGCCCCCTCAGGCAATGACTGAAGTTCGGCGACAGAGTAGCCGAGTTTGGCTGCGAGTTTGTCGGCGTCCTGCGGCGCGGAGCCACAGCACGAAACACCTTCACCACACGCGCCGCTGGAAGTGTCGGTTGCAATTTTGCCGTAGCCACTGCGCACCAAGTCGCGAACGGCGTGGTCACTATCTCGGGTTAGAATTGTGCTCATAAAATAAATCGGTCACGAATGCTCACACTGACTTCACATCGCGTGTCAGCGTTTGGACTGCGTGCGGCTTGAGCGCCGCTTTCCCATGCTCAACATCACCTTATCCAAAACAACTCAAAAGCGGTGCTGGAAGACACCGCAGTCCAGACGCTTCGCGACTTAGTAGCGTTCACCCGCAACTATCCCTTCAACTGGTCGCGGCGCCCCGCAGCATAGGCTTCAAAAACCAGCTTTATTTGATCGCGCACCTCGCGGAACACGGCGAGTTTCTCCTCCTCGGTCCCGGGAGCGTGCGCCGGGTCCTCAAAGGCCCAATGATGGCGGTTCAACTGCCCCGGAAACGTCGGACACGCTTGGTCGGCGTTGCCACACACCGTGATCACCGTCTCCACGGGCTGCGCCAGAAATTCATCCATGTGCTTGGAGCGATGCGCGGCGATATCAATGCCGATCTCCCGCATCGCCTGAATCGCGAGCGGATGCACATAGCCAGCGGGCTTGGATCCGGCGCTTTGCACATCGAGCAGATCACCAGCCGCGGCGCGCAGGATGCCCTCGGCGAGATGGCTGCGGCAGGAATTGCCGGTGCAGAGAATGAGAATGGTCGGCTTGGTGTCGTTCATCGGCAGCATTGGCGTTTGCAAAGTTCAGCGGGGTCTTTCTGCAGAATCTCTTTGAGCCGCTTGGCGTCGGCCTGTGCGGACGGCGAGCGACCGAGGGATTTCTTCACCCAGGCCATCGCTTCCCGCACCACCCCCGGGGCGTCCTTGCCCACGAGCTTGAAGTAAATCCAACGACCCTCCTTGCGGGATTCCAGCAACCCGGCGTGTTTAAGCAGAAACAGGTGCTTGGACACCGTGGAGGGTGCGAGTTGAATCAACTCGGTGAGCTGGCAGGCGCACAGTTCGCCACCGCGCAGAGCCAGCAGCAGCCGCACGCGGCTTTCATCCGCCAGCGCCTTGGTGAGTTGGAAAAACTCGTTCATTTTCTCATTTCGCCAAACAACGAAATAAAGGTAGGCCGGAGGGCGGCACAGTCAAGCTTCAGAAAACCTGTCGCCTGGACCATTCAAACCGTGGTAACCAGACTGCCACAACCCAACACTTTACAAATTCGGACATTGGGTTACGGTCTCACAATCCGAACCTAGCAAGCAATACGACTGCCTGTGCCCCAGTAGTTGAAGGCACCCATCTCAGGAGATGGAAAAGGCGCCGTGCCGGGGAGAGGATAATAACACAGCGAAGGGAGAATTCTAAAAACTATGAAGACCAAGAAATCCATCCTGCTCATGCTGGCGTGTGCGGCGGCCCTCTGGGCACCGTTGCAATCCAACGCCGCCGTCAAAAAGCCCAACATCCTCGTCATTTGGGGCGATGACGTTGGTTACTGGAATGTCAGCGCCTACAACCAAGGCATGATGGGCTACAAGACGCCCAACATCGACCGCATCGCCAAGGAAGGGGCCCTGTTCACCGACTGGTATGGCCAGCAAAGTTGCACCGCCGGACGCTCGTGCTTCATCACCGGCCAGAGTGGCTTCCGCACGGGCATGTTGAAGGTCGGTCTGCCGGGTGCGAAGGAAGGTTTGCAGGCCCGCGACGTCACGATCGCCGAACTGCTCAAGGGTCAGGGCTATGCGACCGCCCAATTCGGCAAGAACCATCTGGGCGACCGCGATGAACATCTGCCCACGGCGCACGGCTTCGATGAATTCTTCGGCTCGCTTTACCACCTGAATGCCGAAGAGGAATTTGAGCATCCAGATTACTTCAAAGACCCCGCAATGGTGAAGAAGTATCAGACGCGCGGCGTGATCCACACTTGGGCGAACCCCGATGGCACCCAGAAAATCGAGAGCACCGGTCCGCTCGGCAAGAAGCGCATGGAGACGGTGGACGAAGAGTTTCTCCAAGCCTCACTCGATTACCTCGACAAGCGCAAGGCAGACGGCAAGCCGTTCTTCCTCTGGTTCAACTCGACGCGCATGCACATCTGGACACACCTCAAGAAGGAGAGCGCAGGCAAGACCGGGCTGGGGATTTATCCCGATGGCATGGTGGAACACGACGGGCATGTGGGCCAGTTGCTCGACAAGCTCAAGGCGCTGGGCCTCGATGAAAACACCATCGTGATGTATTCCACCGACAACGGCGCGGAGAAATTCTCCTGGCCCGACGGCGGCACCTCGCCCTTCCGCAACGAGAAGGCCAGCAACTGGGAAGGCGCCTACCGCGTCCCCTGCGCGATCCGCTGGCCGGGCGTGATCAAGCCCGGCACGGTGCTCAACGACATCTTCTCGCATGAAGACATGCTGCCCACGCTGCTCGCCGCCGCCGGCGACCCCGATGTGAAGGAGAAACTGCTCAAGGGCATGAAGGTCGGCAACAAAACCTTCAAGGTGCATCTGGACGGCTACAATCTTACCGACGCACTGGCGGGCAAGACGCCCAGCCCGCGCAAGGAGTTCTTTTACTTCAACGACGACGGCTCACTCGTTGGCTTGCGCTACAACCAGTGGAAGATCGTCTTTGCCGAACAACGCGCACACAGCCTCGATGTCTGGCAGGATCCCTTTGTACCGCTGCGTTTCCCAAAGCTCTTCAACCTGCGCTCCGACCCGTTTGAAGAAGCCGATCACGAGAGCATTGACTATCCGCGCTGGCGCGTAGAGCACGCCTTCGTGCTGGTGCCGGCACAAGAATTCGTCGGGCAGTTCCTCGCCACGTTCAAGGAATTCCCGCCTAGCCAGAGGCCCGGCAGCTTCAGCTTGGACACGGTGATGGAAAACTTGAGCAACGGAGCGAGCGGCAAGTAATCGCCCCATTCCCCGCGGGGCGCCTCGCGAGAGGCGCCCCTTTTCTTTTCTGCCATGAAACCGCTCATTTCCTTCACGCTTCTGTTGCTCGTCTTCATCGCACACGCCGCCGACCCGCTACCGTCTTGGAACGACACCGCACCCAAGAAAGCCATCACCGCCTTCGTGGAGAAAACCACATCCGACGGTTCGGCTGACTTCGTCCCGCCCGCCGAGCGCATTGCTGTGTTCGACAACGACGGCACGCTTTGGAGCGAACAGCCGATGTATTTTCAGGCGTTCTTCATCTTCGACCGCATCAAACAGCTCGCGCCGCAACATCCCGAGTGGAAAACCAAGGAACCCTTCGCCTCGGTGCTGAAAGGCGACGCGAATGCGGCGCTCGCGGGTGGCGAGCATGCTTTGATTGAAATGGCGATGGCCACTCATGCAGGCACCACCACGGAGGAGTTCGAGAAGATCGTCACCGACTGGATCACCACCGCTAAACATCCGAAGACCGGCAAGCTCTATACCGAGATGGTGTATCAGCCCATGCTGGAACTGCTCGCCTATTTGCGCGCGAACGGTTTCAAGACGTTCATCGTCTCGGGCGGCGGCATCGAGTTCATGCGTCCCTGGGCGGAACGCGTTTACGGGATCCCGCCCGAGCAGGTCATCGGCAGCAGCATCAAGACGAAATACGAAGTGCGCGACGGCAAGCCCGTCATCGTGCGCCTGCCCGAGTTGAACTTCATTGACGACAAAGCGGGCAAGCCCGTCGGCATCCAGCAGCACATCGGTCGCCGCCCGATCATGGCCTTCGGCAATTCGGATGGGGATTTCCAGATGCTCGAATGGACGACCCGCGGCAGCGGCCCGCGCCTTGCCGGAATCATTCACCACACCGACGCCGAGCGCGAATGGGCCTACGACCGCAAATCCCACATCGGCCAGCTGAATCGCGGTCTCGATGAAGGACCCCAGCGTGGCTGGATCATCGTGGACATGAAGAGCGACTGGAAACGGATCTATCCATCTGAAATGCGTTGACGACGCGCTGGGTCCACTGGATTTATCCCCCCGGCATTCAACGCATGGACCCAATTATGACGCATGGTCGGGCGGCACTCTCCAGTCACATGGCAAGGCGTGTTGCGCGTTTGTTTCATTCAGCAAGTGCCTCGCTGATCGTTTGTCTGGCAATGGAACTCTCCGTCCATGCGCAATCCGAAGAATCCGACATGCCACCCGTCGTGGGCGAATTCGAGCCAGCACCGTTGCCTGACCCCGAGCAGTCATTTCTGATGCCCGACGTGCCGCAGTCATTGGTTGAAGAGACGCAATTGCGGGAGCGATGGTTCACGTTGAAACCCGGCCTGGTCCTGCTCGCGGATTACACGGACTTTGATCAGGACAACACGAGCATCGGGCAGGTCGGCAAACAACAAGACCAATGGGAGGCACGTGCCGCTCGCGCCATGTTCCGCGGCACCGTGGGAACAGGCTACAAGGTCAGCTACCTGCTCGCGGCGGAATACAAGGGCTTCGAGACCGAACCCGAAGACTTGTGGAGCCTGACCGATTTGTCGCTCGCGTTTCCGCTCGCCGGACCGGCAACCAAACTGACCGTCGGCAAGACCAAGGAGACGTTCGGTTATGAAATGGTGGGCGATGCAGCGAATCTCCCGCACTCAGAGCGGGTATTGAGCCCCTTCTTCGTTTCCCGCAATGTCGGCCTCAAGTTCGTGCAAGTGATCGGCGACACCCAACGCATGACCGCATCCGCCGGGGTGTTCAACGATGCTTGGTTTAGCGGTGACTCGCTGGCGGACAACGGCACGGATGTTTCAACGCGACTCACCGGGCTGCTGTGGGACGAACGCGAGGGTAAAAGTTTTATGCACTTGGGCGTCGCCGGTCGCTACGTCGGCGCGGACAATGACACGCTTCGTTACAAGGGCCGACCGGAATCCAACGTGGCGGACAACTACGTGGACACTGGCAACCTCACGGCCGACCACGCCTGGCACCTCGGCTTGGAAGCGTTGTGGAACGAAGGACCGTTCTCCGTGCTGGCGGAATACAATCGCGCGTGGGTGGATTCATCGGCTTCCGGTGATCCGAGCTTTTCGGGCTACTACCTCACGGCCAGTTGGGTGATCACGGGCGAGACGCGCCCTTACGATCGCACGGTGGGTTATGCACGGCGGGTCATGCCCAAGGGTCATTGGGGCGCGCCAGAACTCGTGGCTCGCTTCTCGCACGTGGATCTGGACGATGGCGCCGTGCAAGGCGGAAGCTTTGACAAGACTTACCTCGGCATCAACTGGTGGGCCACGCGTCGCTGGAAGTTTGGCATCGGCTGGGGCCACACCTGGCTGGATCGCTTTGGCACCACTGGAAACACGGACAGCTTCTTAACGCGCATTCAATGGGTGTATTGATTTCGGCCCAGCGTAACTACAGTTGCGATGGGGAGGCAGCTAGGTATGGGAATTGGTTTGACAGCCTACCGCCCCTGAAAGCATTCATGGAAGGTGCACACAAGAGACGTTTGCAAACTGGCGCTGGCGGGAATGATTTCGGTTTGCCTCGCCGCGCAAACCGGCGCCGCCACTTTTTCCGTTTCCGTGGATGACACCGGCTTCTCGCCAGCAACACTCAGCATCAACGTCGGCGACACGGTGATCTGGGTGAACATCGACGAAAACTTTACGCACACCGCTACAAGCGACCTGCAGGTCTCAGATCCGGATTATTGGTTAACCGAGCTTTTCTTTACTGGAGCTTCGGGCACGAATACTTTCAGCAATCCCGGCACGTTCACCTATCGCGATGACGTGGACCCCAACAACACCGGCACCATCATCGTCACCGGGCCGCAGGCGATCGTGCTGCAAGTGCCGCGCATTGTTGGCAGCCAATTCCTCTTCGACGTGAGCGGTCTCACGCCCGGCCAGACCAACGTGGTGCAATCTTCCACCAACCTCGTGCAATGGAGCGCCGTCAGCACCAACATTGGCAGCGCCAGTTCGATGACCATCACGAACACCGTCAGTCCCGGCCAGAAATTGTTTCGCGTGGTTGAATTGGAATAACCCTGAGGGGCCCGAACCTTCCGCTTTCGCACATGATTTGTTGGTGCGAAAACATCTGTGGCCACCCCCAATCTCCGCAACATCACCAACAACTATCAGGAAGTCCGCCAAATCAGCCTCAAAGCGTGACCGCTGGCGAAGTAGTTCGAACCGCGCGACCACGGCGGGCCGCATGTGGTGATGCAGAAAGGTTACGATCCGGCGGGCCTCACCGTGCAGGCGGATGAAATGGCGGCGGCCTTCACGGCGGGCAGAAGTGACGCCAACGCTTGAAGCGCGGCAGGATTGGGCGCAAACTGCCGCCGCCATGCCACCGGAAGCGCTCATATTGAATCACGTTGCCCGGTGTTGAACAGAGACCCTAGCTCGAACAAAAGGAATCACGATGATCTGTCCAGCTTGCAAGAATCCATTGCGCGAAAAAGGAGCAAGTGATCTGACCCTCGACCTCTGCTACGGCGGTTGCGGGGGGATTTAGCTCGACGCCCGCGAAGTCGAGCGCGTCAGCGCCAGCGCCGCCAACACCTTGCACTCGATCTGGTCGGTGCCGGTCAGCAACGTCAAGCT
Organism: Pedosphaera sp.; assembly: GCA_017853715.1. Taxonomy (GTDB): domain Bacteria; phylum Verrucomicrobiota; class Verrucomicrobiia; order Limisphaerales; family DSYF01; genus DSYF01. The sequence continues at coordinate 52,179 of JAFMIZ010000003.1, read as the reverse complement.
GACCGAACCACGCAAATGTCCGCGTTGTCCCGACACCGTCCTGGAAAGGAAATGGTTTTCCGACACGAAGAAGGTGGAGATCGACCAATGCCCCAAGTGCGACGGCGTCTGGCTCGATGCGGGCGAGTTCAGCCAGATCCACGACGAGATCAAAGGCGCCAGGATCGCCCCACCCGGCTGGGCCACAGCCATGGCGGAGGCCGCGAACTAGGTGCAGTCCGCCATGAGCAAGTCAGGTCCGCGTCCAAGCGCGTGACCTTGGCGGCAAGGGCGCGCCCCTCCGCCAGAGTTGAAGCTTGGGTGTCCACCGCGACGGCGTTTGGGCCGATGACATGGTTGACGCGATCACCTTGCAATAGTGAACAACACGGGCAAAGCTGGTTGCTTCAGTCGAAAGCAAAAAACATTGATGAGAATTTCAATTTCAAGGCTGGTCAGTGCGCTGGCACTGGCGGCAGCCAATGGGGCCGCCGCGGAACAAGCAGCCGAGCGGACCGCAGAGGCTGCCGTGGAGCCCAGCAGGAAGTCCGATTGGGCCTTCAGCTTCACCCCCTATCTTTGGGTGGCGGGCATCGAAGTGGAGACCACGCTGCCAGACACGCCCCCTTCCACTCCGCCGGAAGCATCGCGGTTTGACACACGCATTAGCGGCGGCGCGATGTTCATCGCCGAGGCGCGCTACAAGGACATCGGCCTATGGTGGGATTTCGCCTGGCTGCGCTTGGACACGGATGCGGCGAACCCCGGCCCCGCGTTTCAAAGCGTGAATCTCGAATCCGATTTCATCCACAGCACCACCGCCTTCAGCTACCGATTGCCGATCGAGGGAAAGCTGCACGCCACACTGCTTGCGGGAGCAAGGGTGTGGCATGTGAAAGAGGAAGTGGTCGCCAATGGTAATCTGCTGCCCTCGTTCAGCGCCGATAGCGACAACGCATGGGTGGACCCGATCGCGGGCGCGGACCTCTCCTACAATCTGACTCCGAAGTGGTCGATTGTTGCCAAAGGAACGCTGGGTGGACTGGAAGGCCCCGCCGACCTGAGCTGGGAGGCCATGGGCGGCTTGAGCTGCCGCTTCGGCAAACGTTGCTCTGGCGCAGTGGGATACCGCTACCTGCATGAGGAATACAGCCGAAATCGATTCACGTTGAACACTGACATCCAGGGTTTCATTGCTGGATTTGGGTTTCATTTTTAAGCGCCGGGGAACTGGATTATTTTTCTCCCCGCTGTGACGCGGGCCGGGTAAACTCTTATAAATCCGATCGAAATGAAAAATGTTCTAAACGTCACAACCGCCCTCACTGTCTTAACCGCCCTGTTCGCGAGCGGTTGCGCCTCGACCAAGCTGGAGCAAACCTGGAAAGCCCCGACCGCGCCAGCCTCTCCCGTGAAGAAGGTTGCCGTCATCGGCGTGGACGAGCGCGGGCTTATGCGCATCGGCTTTGAGAATCGCTTCGTGCGCGACATGAAAGCCCGCGGACAAACCGCCACGGCGACCCACGAACTGATGACCTTGCCCGACATCAAAGCGGACAAGGAGGCAGCGGCGGTAAAACTGCGCGCAGCAGGCGCGGACGCCGTGCTGATCGTGCGCCTCGCGGACAGTGAGACCTTTAATCGTTCTGTGCGCGCCGGATCCGAGCGTTACGTCGGCACCACCACGGGAGTTGGCAGCTATTACGGCTGGTATGATTACTACACGGTGGCCTTCACCGACATGAGCACCGTGTGGTCGAGCGACAAGAAGACCCTCTACCTCGACAGCAGCTTGTATGATTTGGCGTCCGAGAAACGCATCTGGTCCGCCCTCACGGAAACCGTCATCAAAGACGGCACCACCGATCCGCTGGTGGAAGCCGACAGGCTGACCAAGATGGTGGTGGAAGCGATGGCCAAGGACCAGCTCATCCGTTAGACTACACTCCCGCACCAAACATTGGACCATGAGCGCAGAAATCATTGAGTATTCTGGTGGCGTCCTGACCTCGCGGGTCTCTGGACTCCTGAAATTCGAGGAAATGGCCGCCATCCAAAAGCGCGCGGGCGGATTGATCCGCGAACATGGCCCCATCAGCCTGTTGACGGTGCTGGAAGACTTCCAAGGACTCGCAAAGGCCGGTGATTGGGGTGACATCTCCTTCCAGATGGAATTCGACGATCACCTTCGCAAGATCGCCGTCGTGGGCGACACCAAGTGGAAGGAGACTGCTGAAGTCTTCACCGGCAAGGGCGTGCGGCGCGTCGCCATCGAATTCTTTCCCCCGGAAAAACTGGCCGATGCCAAAGCTTGGGCAAGGGCCTGATCCATACACTCCGGCCTATGAAATCATTTTTCCCCCTGCTCGTCGGCCTTATCTTTACTGGCGCTGCGTTTGGCGCGGACGAATCAGGCACTGCTGCCAAGCCCGCCCTTCGCGTGGGCATCTCCCCCGTGTTTCCGCCGATGGTCTTCAAGCAGGGCAAGGAACTGGCGGGGGTTGAAATTGATCTCGCCCGGGCACTCGGCGAAAAGTTGGGACGCACAGTCCAATTCGTGCAGGTGCCGTGGAAAGACCAGATCGATCATCTCAATGACGGCAAGACGGACATCATCATGTCTTCCATGTCTGTCACGATGGCGCGCCGTTACATGGTCAATTTCACCAAACCCTACGCCACGGTGGGCCAGATGGCGCTGGTGCGGCGTGAAAGCAGCCATGAATACTCCTTTGGTTTTCCGCCCCGGCCCGCGGGCACCATCGGCGTGATGCGCGCTACCACCGGTGAGTTCCTCGTGCAACGTGACTTCCCCAAATCAAGATTCAAGGCCTTCGAAAGCGGCGAGGATGCCGCCCAAGCCCTCATCAGGAAGAAGATCGGGCTGTTTGTCAGCGATTCCACGCTGGTGTGGCACCTCGCCGGCAAGCACGCCGCCGATGGGCTCACCGTGGTCCCGATGGCATTGAGCGAGGAACATCTGGCTTGGGCCGTGCGGAAAAATGACGATGCATTGCTGGCGCAGGCCAACGAGTTCATCGAGACCAGTGTGCAGGACGGCACACTCGCCAGGGCGCTCCGCCGCTGGACGGCCGCGGGCGAGTAAACTTTTCGGCCATTTTTAGCAAGCACTCGAACCCACTTCTCCATCATGAAAAACCTCACCTGGACAAACTCACTTCTGACGATGGCGGCCGCGTTCTTTCTCGCCGGCTGCTCCTCCACCCCCATCCGCGTGGACACCGGCGCCGTCCATGCGAAGTCATTCAGCTTTGTGAACGGCGGCGTGCCTGCGAAAGCGGAGTTCGCCGACAATCGCGAGCAGGCGCACGCACTGATCCAGCAGGCGCTCACGGATTACCTGACCGACAAGGGCCTGACCAAGGTGACCACGGGCGGCGAGGTGACGGTTGCCTACCTCGTCATCCTCGGCAACAATGTCTCCACTGAAAGCGTCAACACCTACTTCGGCCATGGCCGCGACGCGTGGGAGTTACAGGACAAGGCGCACAAGGCTTACACCGGCAACAAGACGCCGAATTATTTCGAAGCGGGCACCCTGCTCGTGGACATCCTTGACTCCAAGACTGGCAAACTGCTGCAACGTCACTACGCGACGCGTCCCGTGCTACGCAACGCATCCGACAGCGCGCGCGAGGCGAACATCCGCGAGGCCGTGTTTGAAGTGATGAAGGACTTGAAGGTGGCGCATTGATCTTGTTCGACGCTGTCCATCGACTGTTTCCTTGAACCATGCAACGCCACCAGACAACTCGTCTTCCGGGACTTGCAGCGTTATTATTGATGCTGGCAATTGCTGGAGTTGGCTGTCATGTCGTGAAGTCCACCGCTGAACTGCCCGCCCGCGCCGTCAATAGCGTCACGTCAGGACAGAGGGAAAAGCAGACGGTGGATCCGGTCGATGTGCAACAGACGTTGCAACGTTTCGCGGATGGCTTCTCCGCCCAGATGATTGCCGCAGCGGACCAGCTGCAGAGTGGCACGAACACGCTCGATGCCCGGGATTTGTTGCGGATAAAGATCGGCTTCACCACGGAAACCACCTCGATCGCCGCCGGCCCCAACGCGTTTGCCAACCTGATCGACATGGCAGCATTCGTGACGGTGACACGGATGGCGCTGGAGGAACATTGGGTCCCCAATGTGTTCGGTGATTCTGCCCGGCCAATGCTGGTGAGCTGTCAGAACGGCGAGACGAACGTCTGGCATCTGGTCAGCCGGGCGTTCAGCAATGACCAACAGGTCCAATTGCGCGATGCCATTCAAACATGGCGGGCCATGAATCCGATTTCTGACCGGATGCTGGGAGCGCGCACCCTGGAATTATCCAAGGAAATATTCAAAAAGAAGAAGCCGGAGGCCGGAGGAGGAGGCAACGTGCTGGGCCTGCTCATGCTGGACCCGTTTGCGGGCATGGACCCGGCCGTGCGTGAAATCGCCCAAACTCGTTTATTTGCCGAGCGCGCGCTTTACGTCGCTCAGAAAATGCCCTCGATGCTGCGCTGGCAGACCGAACTGCTGAGCATCAACGCCACCGAGACGCCGGCGGTGCAACAGATCGTTTCCAATTCCACGGCGATCTCGGCCTCCCTGGAACGCTTTGCCACCGTGGCGGAAAAACTTCCCGATCAGGTCAGCTCCGAACGGGAGGAAATTCTGAAAGCCCTCAAGTCGCAGGAGAAAGACCTCTCAGCCCTGATGAACGCCGGCACCGACATGTCCGATTCGTTGAACACGACGCTGACGACGTTTGACGCGCTGATGAAACGCTTGGGGGTGGGTGAAACGAACAAAACCTCGTCGTCCGACACCAACGCGGAGCCTTTCCGCATTCTGGACTACGCGGAAACCGCCACGCAGTTGAGCGCGACCGCACAAAGACTCACCGAGCTGCTCACCACACTCGATCGGACGCTGGGCTCAACCAATATCGCTGCCTTGTCCGACAAGGTTTCCCCCGCTGTTGACAAGGCCGAAGCCAGCGGCAAGGCCGTGGTGGACTACGCCTTCTGGAAGGGTGTCCTGCTGGTGATCATCGCGTTAGTAGCAGCGCTGGTTTACCGGTTTGCGACAGCCCGCGTCTGTCGACGCGAGCGACCTTGACTTGCTGATGAATGCTGAGACCGGAACGCACATATCCCCATGAAATTCAACCTTCCTCCCACTCGATTGGTGGCGCTCGGTCTCGCTGGTCTGCTCGCCGGCTGCACACACGTGGGGCCAAAGACCGTGGCGGTGGATCGGTTTGATTACAGTTCGGCCATCGCGGATTCTTGGAAGCAACAGACGCTGCTCAACATCGTCAAGCTGCGTTACATGGATTTGCCCGTGTTTGTGGATGTGTCCTCCGTGGTGAGCGGCTATTCCCTGGAGACGGGCATGACGGTTGGCGGCAGCTTCCCCGAGACCACCTCCTTCGGTGGCAATACGGCCACGCTGGAAGGTTCGGCAAAGTTCACCGACCGGCCCACCATTACCTATGTGCCGATGACGGGTGAAAAATTCCTGCGCGGCTTGGTCACCCCCATTGATCCAAAGAACATCTTCTTCATGCTGCAAGCGGGTTATCCCGCCGACTTCCTGCTGGGCCTGACCGTGGAGTCCTTGAACGGCGTGCGCAACCGGTCGGCATCCGCCGGAGCCATACGTGATGCAGACCCAGAATTCACTCAAGCGCTACGGCTGTTGCGTGAGGTGCAGATCGAGGGCGCGGTCGGGATGCGAGTTGAGGAGGACAAGGCCAAGAATGCAACGGCGGTCCTCTTCTTTCGGGGAGAGGACATTTTTGACGACACCAAGCAGAAAATTGCGGAGATCCGCCGCCTGCTTAAGCTGCCCGCCGAAGGCCAAAAATACACGCTCACCTACTCACCCATTCGTGGAGCCGAGGGTGAGCTGGGAGTGAACAGCCGCTCGATGCTGCAAATCATGCAGGCCTTTGCCAGCTATGCGGAGGTGCCAGAAGCGCACGTGAAAGACCACAGCGCAACACCCACACCCAAAGTTTCGTCCCCGGAAATCCAGTCGGGCGGGGTGCGCATCCGCAGCGGCAAGGAGAAGCCCGCCCATGCATTTGTTGCCGTGCCATATCGCGACCATTGGTTCTGGATCGAGGATGGCGACTGGCAGACGAAACGAGCGCTCACGGCCGTCATGTTTTTCTTCTCATTGGCCGACACTGCCGACACTGGCAAAATCCCGTTAATTACAATTCCCGCCCAGTAGGCACTCGAACGATGGAGATGACGAAAAAGACAACGCCCCTGCCCCCCCTGCGAACCTTGGGAGCAACCCTGCTGGCAGGGGTGATGTTGACCCATCTTGCCGCCGCCGAACCCGCGACCGTCACCAATACGGTGACGCTGACGAATGTCGTGACCATAACCAATTACGCGGTAGTCACCGTCACCAACGAGATCCTGACCACCAATTTCAGCCTGATTGTTTCCACTCCAGAGCCGGACCGGAAGCCGACGGATTTGCCGCCGTTGAACTGGATTCCACCCGACGACAAATTTGACTGGGTGCAACTCAAGTCCGGCGAGTGGCTCAAGGGTCGCATCAAGGCCATGCAGGACCAAAAGCTGGAGTTTGAAAGCGACGAGCTAAATGATCAGTCCTTTGACTGGGCGGATGTTCGGCAACTGCGCTCGCCCAAGTATCTTGATGTGTTGTTCGACGATGGCACCGCCGCCCACGGCCCGGTCACCATCACGCCCGATTTGGTCAAGGTGCAGAATGAAGAAACTGAAGCCTATCCCCGTGCGCTGCTGTTCAGCATGACCCCCGGCGGCTCGCGCCGAAACTACTGGTCGGGCAAGGCGTCGGTCGGGTTGACCCTGCGGGCGGGCAACACCGAACAGGTGGAATACAGCGCCCAAGCACGTTTGCAACGTCGCACGGCTGGCACACGCTTGAGCCTCGATTACATCGGCAATGTCAGCAGCCTCGACAACGTGGAGAGCGCCAACAATCACCGCGTCAATTCGGAGTTCGACCTTTGGCTCTCGCGCCGCCTCTACCTCGTGGTGCCCTACCTCGAATACTACCGTGACCCGTTCCAAAATCTCGACTCTCGGATCACCGGCGGCGTGGGCGTGGGTTACGACATCCTTTACACGCCGACGGTTGAATGGAACGTGACCACCGGCCCCGGCTATCAGGTCGTCCGTTTCGATTCCGCCCAACCCGGCGAGCCCATTGAAAAAAGCAACGGTGCCCTGACCTTCGGCTCCAAGCTCGATTGGGACATCACCAGCCGTTTGGAATTCATCCTCGAATATCGTGGTCAATACACCAGCAAGACCGTGGGCGAAACCACGCACCACGCCGTGGCCACCTTCTCAGTGGACGTCACCAAGCAACTAGACCTCGACGTTTCACTCACTTGGGACCGCATCAGTAATCCGAAAATAGGCGCCGATGGTATCGAACCCAAGCCGGACGACCTCCGGCTGATCGTCGGACTGGGGTTGGATTTTTAGACCCGCGAGAAGAAGCTCAGGTGGTCGGCGAAGGCGGGTTCTTGCCCGTGTGGCGGATGTCGAGCGCCTCGCAGAGGTAAACCACATCTTCAGCGACATTCGTCGCATGGTCGGCGATACGCTCCAAGCTCTTGGAAACCACCGTGAGCCAGAGGGCGCGGCGGACATTCCCGCCGTCTTGCGTCATGAGCGCAACGAGTTCCGCTTGGAACTGCTTGTTGAGCGCATCCACATCCTTGTCGCGCGGAATCAGCACTCGGGCAGCGATGGCATCACGCTTCACGAAGGCATCCAGCGCGCCCTTCAACATATCAATCACGAGCCGGGCCATGTGGGCGATGTCCAGGTTGATCTTGAGCGGCGCTTCCTGCGCCAGATCGCGCGCGCGATTGGCAATCTTCGAAGCCTCGTCGCCGATGCGTTCGAGGTTTTGCGAAATCTTCATCACCATCAGCACCAATCGCAGATCGCGCGCGAGCGGCGCCTTGGCCAGCAGCGCCACGCCCATCTCGTCCAGCTCCACTTCCAACCGGTCAAGCACTTCATCGTCGGCCCGCACCTGCCGGGCCAGCGCTTCATCACGGTTGACCACGGCCTGCACGGCGCGCGTGACGGACGACTCCGCATGGCTGGCCATGATGAGCAGCTTGTTGTTCAGCTCTGATAATTCCTTGTCGTGATGCGTTTGCATGAAGAGAGGTCAAATCAACCGAAGCGGCCCGTGACATAGTCTTCCGTCTGCCGCTGTTTCGGATTGGTGAAAATCTTGGTGGTGCTGCCGAACTCGATGAGCGAGCCCAGATAAAAGAACGCCGTGTAATCCGAGATGCGCGCCGCCTGCTGCATGTTGTGGGTCACGATGACGATCGTGAAATCCTTCTTCAACTCGAGGATCAACTCCTCGATGCGTGCGGTGGCGATCGGGTCCAGCGCGCTTGCCGGTTCATCCATGAGAATGATCTCCGGCTTGATCGCGATGGCGCGCGCGATGCAGAGGCGTTGCTGCTGGCCGCCGGACAAACCGAGCGCGCTCGATTGCAGCCGGTCTTTCACCTCTTCCCACAAGGCGGCCCCTTTCAGGCTCTGCTCGATGATGCCATCCAGTTCGGACTTCGCCTTGATGCCGTGCAGCTTCAAACCATAGGCGATGTTGTCGTAGATGCTCTTGGGAAAGGGATTCGACTTCTGGAACACCATGCCCACGCGCTTGCGCAGCTCGATCACGTCCACGTCCCTGGCGTAGATGTCGTGCCCGCCGATCTTGACCGACCCTTCGATGCGCACCGAGTCGATGAGGTCGTTCATGCGGTTGAAGCAACGCAAGAAAGTGGACTTGCCGCAGCCAGAGGGCCCAATGAATGCCGTCACCAACTTCTCCGGGATGGTGATGTCGATTTCCTTCAGCGCCTTGGCCTGACCGTAGAACAGCGACAGCTTCTCCGTTTGGATCAACGGCGCGCTCGCCCGGGCCGCTTCATCGGTCCGCTGGGTCATCGCAATTTTCTGGAGAATGGGTTCTGCCATAACAAATCAATGCATCGCCCGCATGGCCTTGCGCATCCGTGAACGCACGATGATGGCCACGAGGTTGAGCGAAAAGGTCAACAGGAGCAACACCAACACCGTCGCATACAGGATGGGACGGGTCTTCTCGATGTCCGGTGATTGGGTCGAGAGCACATACACGTGATAGCCCAGGTCCATGAACTGGTCGGTCATGGATTTCGGCAGGTCCGCCATGTAGTAGGCCGCCCCGGTGAACAGGATGGGCGCCACCTCACCCGCCGCGCGGCTGATGGCAAGGATCGCACCCGTCAGGATCCCGGGCAGCGCGTTGGGCAGAACAATCTTCCAAACCGTTTCGAGCTTGCTCGCTCCCAGCGCGAGGCTCGCCTCCCGGAGTCCGGGCGGTATGGCCTTCAACGATTCCTCGGTAGCCACAATCACGACTGGAAGTGTCATCACCGCCAGAGTGAGCGAAGCCCAGATCAAGGCGGGCTGACCAAAATGGGGTCCCGTCTGCCCCGTCCAATCATCGAGATGCTTGCCCACGAAGTTGATGAAGAAGCCCAGACCGAACAGGCCGAACACAATCGAGGGCACGCCCGCCAGATTGTTGACGGCGGCGCGGATGACGCGGGTGTAGATGGAGGTCGTGCTCGCGTATTCCGTGAGATAGACCGCAGTGATCACGCCCACGGGCAGCACGAACAACGTCATCAAAAAGACGCGGATGGTGGTGCCCACAATCATGGGCAGCACCGCCGCCGATCCCGGCTCGAAGAAGTCCTTCTTGGGGATGGTGGAGATGAAGCGCCACGACAAGCCTTCCCAGCCGTTGAGGAAGATATTGCCCAGCACAATGAACAGCAGCACCAGGATCAAGGCCGTGGCCAGCCCCGTGATGCCGGTGAACAAGGCGGAGCCGTAATCGAACCCCTGCGATTGAAAGCGGTGCTTCATGTCACTTCTTCCCCTCCAGCCTGCCTTTAAAGTGGTGAATGACCAAGTCGCCGATCAGATTGGTGATGAAGGTGGCCGCGAACAACAGCGCCCCCAACAGGAACAGGATGCGATAATGCGTGCCACCCGCGACGGCTTCAGCCATTTCAGCGGCAATGGTCGTCGTGATGCTGCGCGCCGAGTCGAAGAGGCTCCATGACATCACACTCGCCGAACAGACCAGCAGGACGATCATCGTTTCACCGATCGCCCGGCCGAAACCGAGAACCACCGCGGCGAACACGCCGGGCAGCGCCGAAGGCAGCACCACTTGATACGTGGCCTGCCACTTGGAAGCCCCCAGCGCGAGCGCCGCCTGCGAATAACTCCGCGGCACGCTGGTCAACGCATCTTCAGCGATGGAAAACACCAGCGGAATCACCGCCATCCCCAAAGCAATGCCTGCTACGAATGCATTGAGACGCACTTCATAGCCAAAAACCTTTTGCAGGAACGTCGCCATCACGACGAGAGCGAACATACCCATCACCACGGAGGGAATACCGGAGAGCAATTCAATGCCGGGCTTCACCCATTCCTTCACCCGCTGCGAGGCAAGCTGGGAAACGTAGATGGCCGCGCCCAGCGCCAGCGGCACCGCGAACAGCAATCCCACCACGGTAGTCTTGAGCGTGCCGACAATCAGCGGGACGATGTTGTATTTGTGGATGCTGCCGACGGGCTGCCAGATGTATTCCGGTTGCTCGTAACCCGACCATTGATGCGGCAACACCATGTGGCGCCACGTGGCCGTGTTCAACGTAGCATCTTTATCCTCGCGAATGTGGGCGGGGATCTCGTCGTTGGCCTCGACGCGGATCTCCATGAGCATCTGCAGCGTCTCACGGTCCATCTCCGCAAACTGTTTCGGCGTCAGCTCCAGGTATTGCTGCAGCTCCGCGGACGAAAGCTTATCGATGTCTGATGGCGGGATAACCTCCCTGATCAAGGCCGAGTTCTGCCGTTCCAGCGCCACCGGCAAAGCCTCCTTGCCGACGAAAAGAAAAATAAGGAACACCACGCCGATGGTGGAGAACGACACGCCAAAGATCAGCCATTCCGCCAGCCGCTCGAACGGATGCGCGCGGTGGCCACGATGGATACCCATCCATCCGGCGGAACGTTTTGATTGAGTTGGGTTCGGCACTGGCGGGCGGAGATTAAAGAGGCGGGCGATGCCTGACAATTTTCAATTCTGTCACACATCGCCCGCCAGATTCACCGGAGGAACCGTGGTGAAAAGCAGGGCGCGCAATACGGGGCGCGCCGCCCGAATCACTTCTCGCGCAGATTGGCCGGAATAGGATAGTAGCCGATGTCCTTCACAATGGCCTGACCTTCGTCGCTGCGAATCCAGTTCAGGTAGGACGCGATTTCGCCCTTGTCCTGCGCAGGGTTCACATACACGTAGAGATAGCGCCAAATGGGATACTTCTGGGAGAGAACCGTTTCTTCATTGGGCTCTACGGCTGGACTGGCATCGTCTTTCTTGACCCTCAGGTGTTTCGCACCCGCACCGTAGGCCGCGCCACCGTAGCCGATACCCTTAGAATCCTTCGCCACCGCCTGCAATACCGCCGCCGTGCCGGGCATCGTCTGCGCGCTGGCCACGAAGTCCTTGCCCTTGAGCACGTGCTCCTTGAAGAACTCGTAGGTGCCGGAACTGTTCTCGCGGCTGTAAACCGTGATGGGCAAATCCGCTCCGCCCACTTCCTTCCAGTTCTTGATCTTGCCGGTGAAGATAAGCTCCAGCTGCTCGAGTGTGAGTTCCTCGACCTTGTTGTCGGCGCTCACGTAAACACTCAAGCCGTCCACAGCGACCTTATACTCGGTGGGCCGGATCTTGAACTTCTCGGCAAACGTGCCGACTTCCTTGGCCTTGATCTTGCGGGAGGCGTTGCACAGGTCGGTTGCGCCCGTGAGCAGCGCGGCAAAGCCCGTGCCCGAGCCACCACCCGTGACTTGGATCTTGGTCTCGGGATGTCTGCCCATATAAACCTCCGCCCACTTCTGGGCGAGGATGACCATGGTGTCGGAACCCTTGACGGTGATGCTGCCCGCACTGGCCGAGAGAGCCGCGAGCGCGGCGAGGGAGAGAGAGAGAATTGTCTTTTTCATTTTGCTGTAATTGTTCGTTGATTAGACCACAAACGATTGGGAATTTAGGTTACAGTTCAGTGACTTTAGAACTTCCATTGCGCATCCACCTGCAGGCGAGTCATCTCGCTGTCGGCCGGCACATCGATGCGTTCCATCAAGAACGCCTTGGCCGAGAGGGTGATGGTGTCATACGGCGAATAGGCCACCTTCATGACATGCCCCTTGACGTTGGTGCCAGAGCGATAGCCGGTGCCTTGGCCGCTGTTAGGATACGCAGGGTCATAGAATGCACCGGAATCTGAGTCAACCAACTCCTCCCACCAAGCGTCGGCACCCAACCACTTGTAGGTGTAGGAAACTTCCCACGTCTTGCGCTTACCCGCCTTGCCGAACGTGATGCCCGCGCTCCATCCATCATTGTCTGCCGCGCTGGAGGCCGCTTCGTTGTAGATGTAGTCGCCGCCCACCTTGATGGGGAACGCACCCGCATACATCGGGAACGACTCCAATTTGTAGGTCGCACTTGCATCCACGATCACGGGCGCATAGTCATAAACCAGATTGCCCGCCGCACCGGCGCGTGTGTTACCGACGTTGATGTTCGGCACAGCGCCGTTGGCAAGCTGTTCGGGGTTCATCACCGCCAGATAGGAAGCGCCGAGAGACGTGCTGAACTCAGGCGTCCACGTGGAGTCTAGTCGCAACTGACCACCAAACAGGAACGAGTCCTGAGTTGAACCTCCAACCTCGTCCAACACGAAGGCCCCACCATTCAACTTCACCGCATGCTTTTCGCCTAGGTTGCGGCCGATTTGCAGCGCGGCACCCTCAGGGGTGTAATCAGCATCGAAAACCATGTCGGAGAACACGAACGGGTTCTCCATCTTACCAACCGTGGTCGCCACCGACCAATCGGCATTGTTAAGGGGTGTCCACTTGCCGTAAGCGAGGTCGATGAACACGCCCTTCTTGGAGCCGTTGTTCTGGAAAGATTGGTTGAGCGAGATGGGATCAACGCCTGAATTCAGCCCGGATGCGCTATCAATGTCGCCGGAACCCAGCCGAAAGCCGACCTCGAAATTGTCGCTCATCACAGCCGTGACACCGAAGCGGGCACGATAGCGGAAACGGTTCCGGTCTTCGAAAAGAGGGTTGTCGGCAAAGAACGCTTCGTAACGCCCGCGAAAATCGCCGTTGAGCTTCAGCGCCTGCACCCATTCCGGCATGCCGCTCTTCACCGAGTAGGCCTGGGTGAAATTTTTGTCCGCTTCCTCGCGGAGTTCGTTCGCTTCTTTGACGCTGAGGACGCCCTTGTCCACGAGTTTGTCGATGAGCGCATCAGCCGATTGAGCCAGTGCGGAGGGACAGGCACCAGCCAGGGTCGCGGCCACCGCAGCGGCGACCAGGGTGAGTTTGGAGGATTTTTTCATGATGTGTCTGTGCAATGTTTACGTGACACGGACACATTGTGGCGGGCCTGTTACGCGGCAAAGGCGGAATTGTTACAATTGTGTGACAGCTTCAGCCGTGAGTGGAATCGACTTACTTGATGCCTAACATGGATGTCCTGACAAATCTCCCCAGTCACCTTAGCTCGGCGGAAGCAACAACTTCAGCGGGCATTGCTCGCAACGCGGTTCGCGCGGGCGACAATAATGCTTTCCCACCAGCACCAGTTGGGCGTGATAGTCCTGCCAATAATCCAGCTTTGCCCCGCCACGCTTGTGATCGAGCGCTTTTTCGCACAATGCCTTCAATGCCTCGTATTCGGCTTCAGGCTTTTTGCCCTTTACACTTTTAACTTTTAACTGGCCCCACCCATGCCGTTCAAAGATGCGCTTGGTGTAGGCATCAATCACGAAGCTGTGATGCCCGCCCGCATAGAGCAACAGGCTGTCGGCCGTCTCAGGTCCGATGCCATGGATGGCCAGCAATCGCTCGCGCACTGCGGCCGTTTCGCCCGCCATCAGCTTCGGCAAGGACGCATCAAATTCCGCAACCAGCACACGGAGAAACGCACGCAGGCGGCGAGCCTTGACGTTGAAGTAACCCGCGGGACGGATGAGGCGGGCGAGTTTCGTCTCGGACAATGCAAACAGCGCTCTCGGCTCCAGCACCTGGGCTGCCTTGAGATTAACGATAGCCCGCCCCACATTCGTCCAGCTCGTGTTCTGCACGAGAATCGCACCGACACAAACTTCGAAGGGCGTTTCCCCCGGCCACCAGTTTTGATGGCCGAAGCGCGCGAACATCAGCCGGTAGGCCCGGCGCAATTCGCGGGCAAGGTGAGCATTCGATTTCACTGACGACATATTAGATCGCAGGAGACTACGTGAGGAGACTCCATTCCAGCTGCATGTCGAGAGCGGTGCTGGAAGACACCGCAGTCCAAACGCTTCGCGATACTTAAAGTTTGAGCCTCCTCACGTCGGCTCCTGCAGGTGGGAGGCGCTGCATTCACACGACGGTCACATCCAGAAAACTCTTCACGAAGTCATTGGCGGGAGCGCTGCGCAGTTGGGCGGGCGTCGCCAACTGCTCAATTCGTCCCATGTTCATGACGGTGACGCGTTGCCCCAAGGCCATCGCCTCGGCTTGATCGTGCGTTACGAGGATGACGGTCAGCTGGTATACCTGATGCAAGCACAGTAACTCGCGGCGCAATTCCCGCCGCAGCGGGGCGTCCAAGTTCGCGAACAGTTCATCCAGCAACAACACCTCCGGTTGCCGCATGAGCGCCCGCCCGAGCGCCACACGCTGCCGCTGGCCGCTCGAAAGCTCCGCTGGTCGGCGCGCGAGGCAATCCGCAATGCCCAATCTTTCCGCCATCTCGCGGGTCCTTGCAGTCATCTCGCTTTGGTTCGTCCCGCGCAAGCGCAGCCCAAAGGACAAGTTCTCCTCGGCGGTCAGGTGCGGATAGAGCGCCAAGGTCTGAAACACCAGCGCAACCTCACGATCCCCCGGAGCAATACCAACCTGATCTTGTTCGCCGATGCGAATGGTCCCGCCATCGGGCGTCTCCAACCCCGCGATCAAGCGCAGCAGGGTCGTCTTGCCCGAACCCGACGGACCCAGCAGCGTCAGAAGTTCGCCGTCCGCAACCGACAGGCTCAGGGCGTCCACGGCAGGCAGAGCGGGCACGGTCCCATTCTTTGCGGGGAACGATCTGGTGAGTCTTTGGACGACCACACTGGCCACGGACGAATTGTTCAGGGGTAGGCAGCCGGTGTCGAGCGCTTTGAGAAAGCCAGTCAATCCTCCCCGTTCCCGTCGTCGTCCTTGCCCCAACGTTTCGAGGACGAGAACGACCATCTCAACACGTCTGTAACGTTCCCGTATTTGACACCTTGCCCCAGATTACCTACCGTTCGGTAAGTTTTAATGGCCAGACCTTCGGAGCATTCCAGTCCCGACACCCGCCAGCAGATGTTGCAGGCGGCGCTGCGCGTATTTGCCCATAGCGGTTACGCCGGGGCGTCGGTGCAGGCCATCGTGGATACCGCCCAGGTCACCAAGCCGGTGCTGTATTACCATTTCGGCAGCAAGGAGGGGCTTTACTCCGCGCTGATCGAATGGGCGGCGGACGAGCGACTGCGGCGTTCCCGGGAGGCGGCGGCGCGGGGGCGAACGCTCGCCGAGAAATACACCGAGATCCTCGCTGCCACGTTCGACTTCGTGCGCGAGAACCGGGAACTGACGCGCCTGAGCATGGCCACGGCGTTTGCGGCCAAGGGCGAAGTGCCGAACCAAAGCCATTGCATGACCAAGGGCCGTCAGGTTTTTGACATGATGATGAACTTGGCGGAAGATGCGCGGCGCGACGGCGTCCTGAAGAGGGAGTTTTCCGCGCAGGAACTGACGATGGCCGTTTATGGAGTCATGAATTTCAACGTGATGCTCAGTCTGGTGCTGCCGGAGATCGAACTCAACCGGACGCTGGCTGAGCGCATCGTGAAGCTGTTCCTCTCGGGTGGCGCGCCCGAGGGCAAACTTCGGAAGCAGGGGAAGCCCCGACGTGCCGGATAATCTACCCAGCGAATCGAATCCATATGAAATACAAAGTTCTAATCGCGGCGACCATCGTGGTGGCGGTGTTGGGCGGCTTGGGAGCCGTGAAGGTCATGCAGATCCGCGCGATGATCAAAGCGGGCAAGACGTTCAAGGAGCCGCCGGAGACGGTGTCATCCGTGGAAGTGCAATCAGCCAAGTGGCAAGAAACCATCAAGGCCGTCGGCTCCATTACGCCCGTGCAAGGCGTGAATGTCACCGCCGAAATTTCCGGCACCGCCGTCCAAATCGCCTTCGAGTCGGGAGCGCTTGTCAAACAGGGCGACCTGCTGGTGAAACTCGACACTTCTTCCGAGGAGGCGCAGTTGCGTGCGCTCGAGGCGCAAACGGAACTGGCACAGTTGAACGCCAAACGCATCCGCGACCTGCGCGCCGAGAAAGCCGTATCCCAGTCCGAACTCGACAACGCCGAGGCCTTGCTGGCGCAGTTTCAAGGCAATGCCGACGCCATTCGCGCGACCATCGCCAAGAAGACCATTCGCGCGCCCTTCACGGGCCGCCTCGGCATCCGCCAGATCAACCTGGGCGAATTCGTGGAGGCGGGCCGCACGGTGATTGTTTCCTTGCAGGCACTCGACCGGGTCTATGCGGATTTTTCACTGCCGCAGCAGGAGCTCTCGCGGATCAACGAGGGGCTTGAAGTGCGCATCACCACCGATGCGTATCCTAGCCAGCAATTCAGCGGCAAGCTGACCTCGTTAAACCCTGATCTGGATATCACGACCCGCAGCGTGCGCGTACAGGCCACGCTGGACAACCCGGGTGAGTTGCTGCGTCCCGGCATGTTCGCCCGCGTGGAGGTGCTGTTGCCGGACAATCAGGAAGTGCTCGTCATCCCGGCGACGGCCATCTTCAGCGCTCCGTTCGGCAGCCTGGTCTATGTGATCAACGAATCCACCAACGCGCCCAACGAACTGGTGGTGCAACAACAATTCATCCGCACCGGTCGCCGACAGGGAGATTTCGTCAGCGTGCAAAGCGGCCTCAAAGCAGGCGACCGCATCGTGAGCGTCGGCATGTTCAAGCTCCGGAACGGCAAGAACATCGTCATCAACAACGAAATCGTGCCGGACACGAAGCTGGCTCCGAAGCCGTCCAACAGCTGAGCCCCGCCGCCATGAAAAGCTTCACGGATATCTTCATCCGCCGGCCAGTGCTCGCGCTGGTCGTCAATCTGATCGTCTTGATCGCCGGCTTTCAGGCCATCAAGACGCTCAACGTCCGGCAGTATCCCCGCAGCGAGAACGCCGCGGTCACCGTGACGACGGTTTACGTCGGCGCCAGCGCGGAACTCGTGCGCGGCTTCATCACGCAACCATTGGAGCGCGCCATCGCGGCGGCTGACGGCATCGAATACATCGATTCCTCGAGCAAGCTGGGCGTCTCCACCATCACCATCCGCCTCAAGCTCAACTACGACGCGACCAAGGCGCTCTCCGAGATCAGCGCCAAAGTGGACCAGGTGCGCGGCGACCTGCCGCCGGAAGCCGAAGTGCCGATCATCAACATCGAATCGGCGGACTCGCGGTTCGCTTCTGCCTACCTCAGTTTTACGTCAGACATCCTCGAGCCGAATCAGGTCACGGATTACCTCGTGCGCAAAGTGCAGCCGCGTCTTTCAGCACTCGCAGGCGTGCAACGCGCGGATATTCTGGGCGGACGCACCTTCGCCATGCGCATCTGGCTCAAGCCCGACCGCATGGCATCGCTCAACATCAACCCCGACGAAATCCGAAACGTCCTGCGCAAGAACAATTTCCTCTCCGCCGTGGGCCAGACGAAGGGTTCGCTCGTTCAAATCAACCTGACCGCCAATACTGACCTCAAATCGGTGGACGAATTCCGCAACCTCGTTGTGCGCAACACCGGTGACCAGCTCATCCGCCTCAGCGACGTCGCCGATGTGGTGCTGGGGGCGGAGGATTACAACTCCGAGGTGCGCTTCAGCGGCGAAAAAGCCGTGTTCATGGGCGTCTGGCCATTGCCCAATGCGAACACACTCGATGTCATCAAGCTGGTGCGCGCCGAGGTCGAATCCATCCAGAAGGATCTGCCCTCCGGCCTCAGCGGGCGCATCGCTTATGATGCGACCAAATACATTGATGACGCCATTCATGAAGTGATCAAGACGCTGACGGAGACGCTCATCATCGTCTCCATCGTCATTTTCCTGTTCCTCGGTTCAATCCGTTCAGTGCTGGTGCCGCTGGTGGCAATACCCGTGTCGTTGATCGGTGCGGTGTTCCTCATGCAAATCTTTGGGTTCACCCTCAACCTGCTGACGTTGCTGGCGATCGTGCTGTCGGTCGGGCTGGTCGTGGACGACGCTATCGTGATCGTGGAGAACGTGGAACGTCACATCCGCGAGGGCAAAGCGCCCATTCGCGCCGCCGTGCTGGGCGCGCGCGAACTGGTGGGTCCGGTGATCGCGATGACCATCACGCTAGCCGCCGTCTATGCGCCCATCGGCCTGCAAGGTGGCTTGACCGGTTCGCTCTTCCGGGAATTCGCCTTCACGCTGGCGGGCGCCGTGTTCATCTCGGGGATCGTGGCGCTGACGCTCTCACCCGTCATGTCCGCGAAGCTCATCCAGGGTGGTCACGAGGAAGAAGGGCTTGTCGGACGCATCAACCACGGCTTCGACTGGTTGCGCCGCCAATACAGTCGCGTGCTCGATGTGACGTTGAGCGCCCGGCCGGCAGTTTACGTGGTGTGGCTGGGGTTGAGCTTGCTCACGGTTCCGATCTTCAAGTTCCTGCCCGCCGAATTGGCCCCCACGGAAGACCAGGGTTTCATTCTGGGCATCGTCGGTGCCGGTGCGGATGCGACGGTCGATCAGACGAGTTTTTACACGGACGCACAAAACGAGCGCTGGATGAAGGTGCCGGAGTTCGACCGCACATTCCAACTCACGTTCCCCGACAACGGGATCGGCGGACTCGTCTTGAAGCCATGGGGTGAACGCAAGCGAACCGTGTTCGAGGTCGTGCAAGAAGTTCAACCGATGGTCAGTGGCATTCCCGGCATTCGCGTGCTGCCGGTGACGCCCCCTGCCCTGCCCGGCGGCGGCGAGTTCCCGGTGGAATTCATCATCAGCTCCACGGATGAGCAATCGGAGATCTTGAAATACGCCGACCAGATCGCCCGCAACGCGGCCCGCACCAACATCTTTGCATTCCCGCCCATCGTGGACACCAAGATCGACCAACCCCAGGCGGAACTCGTGCTCGACCGTGACAAGGTGGCGGCGCTCGGTCTCGACATGCAAAGCGTAGGCGCAGACCTAGCCGCGCTGGTTGGCGGCAACTTCGTGAACCGCTTCAGTTACGGCGGGCGCAGCTACAAAGTGATTCCCCAAGTTGCGCGCACCGGGCGGCTCAATCCGGAGCAAATGGAAGACATTTACGTGAAGGGCCCAAACGGCCAGCTCGTGCCGCTAAGCACCTTCGCGCACTTTGAGCATTCCACGCAGCCGCGCACGCTGAACCGTTTCCAACAGTTCAATTCCGTCAAGATCAGCGGTGTGGCCATCCGCCCTTTGAACGAGGCCTTGAAGTATCTTGAGGGCGAGGCGGCGAAGATTCTGCCCGCGGGCTACAAGGTTGATTACACCGGTGAATCGCGCCAGCTGCGCACCGAGGGCGACAAGTTCTGGCCCATGATGATGCTGTCGGTTGTGCTGATTTTCCTCGTGCTTGCCGCGCAGTTCAACAGCTTCCGTGACCCGTGGATCATCATCCTCGGCTCCGTGCCGCTGGCATTGTTCGGAGCCAGCATCTTCATGTTCCTCAAGATGCCGAATCCGAACATGGCGTTCTGGACGGACGGCTGGACCACCACCTTCAACATCTACTCACAGGTCGGACTGGTGACGCTCGTTGGACTCGTTTCCAAGAACGGCATTCTCATCGTCGAGTTCGCCAACCAACTTCAACGCTCGGGCCTGAGCAAACTGAAGGCGGCCCGCGAAGCGGCGTTGGTGCGGCTGCGCCCGGTGCTGATGACCAGCGTGGCGACGGTGTGCGGTCACTTCCCGCTGACACTGGTGAGCGGCGCTGGTGCGGAGGCGCGCAACTCCATCGGCATCATTGTCGTCTCCGGCATGACACTGGGAACGATCTTCACGCTGCTGGTGATTCCGGCGCTTTACGTGCTGATCGCGAAGCAACATCAAGGCGAGGCGTCTGAAGCCCTAGCCAGCGATTACGCGGATCATGCAGACGACTCACTGGCGGCGGTTCCGGCGAAGTGACTGCGGCGGTGACGTGAATTGACAGGCAGAGCGTGAGGTTCTACAAACGCTCATGCTCACGCTCAATTCCCTCAAGCGATTCTGTTTGCTCGTCACCGTCGTGTCGCTGGCTGCCACCGCCACCCGCGGTGAAACAATTCGGCCCAATGTCGTCTTCTTCCTGATCGACGACCTGGGCTGGGCGGATCTGGGCTGCTACGGAAGCCAATTTTACGAGACCCCGAACCTGGATCGCCTGGCGGGGGAAGGCATGCGGTTCACGGATGGGTACGCGGCCTGTAATGTTTGCTCCCCCACCCGCGCTGCGATCATGACGGGCAAGTATCCGGCGCGCCTGCGCATCACAGATTGGCTGCTGGGCCGCCCAGATCGACCGGACCAAAAGCTGAAGCGCCCCGACTTCCAGAAATTTCTGCCGCTCAGCGAAGTCACGCTGGCGGAGGCATTGAAGGAAGGCGGCTACGCGACCGCCTTCATCGGCAAGTGGCATCTTGGCGAAGAAACGAATCACTTTCCCGAACACCAAGGCTTCGACCTCAACATCGGCGGCTGTGGCAAAGGCCATCCGCCCTCTTACTTCAGTCCGTATGGAATCCCCACTCTGAAGGATGGCCCCAAAGGCGAATACTTGAACGAACGCCTGACAGAGGAGGCGGTGAAGTTCATGGAGCAAGCCAAGGACAAGCCCTTCCTGCTCTACTTTTCGCATTACGCCGTGCACACGCCGCTGCAGGCCAAGCCCGAAGTCATTGAGAAATACAAAGCCAAGGCCGCGAAATTTCCCGCAGCTGGACCTGAATTCCTGCCCGACCGCGGACGCAACGTTCGTCAGATCCAAAACCACCCAATTTACGGGGCGATGATGGAAGGCCTCGACGACAGCGTCGGCCGCGTCATGGACAAGTTGAAGGAACTCGGCCTCGAATCGAACACCATCATCATCTTCACCTCGGACAATGGCGGGCTGTCCACTGCCGAAGGCACGCCCACATCGAATCTGCCGCTACGCGCAGGCAAGGGTTGGGCCTTTGAAGGCGGCGTGCGCGAGCCGCTGCTCATCAAGTGGCCTGGCGTCACCCAACCCGGCAGCGTCAGCCACGAGCCCGTGATCTCGACTGACTTCTATCCCACCATCCTCGCGATGGCTGGTCTTGCGGCTCGCCCGCAACAGCACATGGATGGCGTCAACATCGTGCCCGCGTTGAAAGGCGAACCATTGCCCGAGCGCCCGTTGTTCTGGCACTACCCGCATTACAGCAATCAAGGCGGCCCGCCTCATGGCGCGGTGCGCCGGGGCAACTACAAGCTGATCGAATGGTATGAGGACATGAGCGTGGAACTGTTCAACCTGAAGGATGACATCGGCGAGCAACACAACCTCGCCAAATCCCAACCGAAGAGGGCGAAAGAATTGGCCCAGCGGCTGCACAACTGGCGCAAGTCTGTCAAAGCCCAGATGCCCACCCCCAACCCGGACTACAAGCCGAGCACAAACAAGGCAGAGCCAAAACAGTAGATCGCCTTGGTCAACGCCGCGCTGCCCGCCAGTTCCGCAGCCGTAGCGCGTTGCCAATAACGACTATGTCCGAGAGGCCCATGGCGGCAGCACACAGCACCGGACTCATAAAGCCAAGCACTGCCAACGGAACGGCCGCCGCATTGTAGAAAAACGCCCAGAACAAATTCTGTTTGATGGTGCGGAGGGCAGCCCGTGCGAGCCCAAGACTTTCCGGCACCGCCTGAATGTCCGACTTCAACAGAATGATATCCGCCGCTTCACGGGCCACATGGCTGGCCCGGCTGACCGCCACGCCCAAATCCGCCTGCTCGAGTGCTGGCGCGTCATTGATGCCATCGCCCACGAACGCCACCTGCCCGCCTTGAGCCTGAAGTTTTTTAACGAACTCGGCCTTCTGCTCCGGCCGCACTTCGGCGAAGACATTCTCTTCGGCGATGCCCACTTCGGCAGCGATCCCCCGAGCGGTTCGCGGGTTGTCGCCAGTTATTAGATAGGTCCTGAGGCCAGCAGCTTGTAATTCGCTGATCACGTTTGCGGCACCGGGCTTCAGAGCGTCCAGCACCGCAAACAGCGCGAGCAGCTCATTCTCGGCAGCCAGACCAATGACCGTTGCCCCCTTATCCGACCATTCCTTGGCAAAACTTTCACCTGCGTCCATCGCCACGCCACACTCGGCCAACCAACGCTGTGAACCCAGACGCAAACCTTGGGCGGTGTTGCTGCGAGCCTCGATGCCCGAGCCACGCACCTCGCGCCAATTAGTGAGCGGAATGTTGGCATTTCCACCTCTTGCCACTGCCTGGCTGATGGGGTGGCTTGAGTTCTTGGCCAAGGCGACGGCAACCCCCCTAAGCTCAGTTGCATCGGCACCAGTCCGAAACCATGCCTTCGCCAAGGCAGGCTTCCCTTCTGTCAACGTTCCCGTCTTATCAAACAGCACGGCAGTCACTGCGCCGGCCTTTTCCAGCGCCACGCCGTCACGAATCAAGATGCCACGGCACGCCGCACTGTTGGCTGCCGCCATGATGGCCGCAGGGGTAGCAAGTCCCATGGCACAGGGACAGGCAATGATGAGCACCGCCGCCGCACCGATGAACGCCGCCGCCAGCGCAGTATCCGCCAGCGTCGCAGTCCACAACCATCGCCCGAAAAAATCATGAGCCGCCCTAGCACTCTCAAAACCAAAGCCCCACCACAAGGCAGTCCCCAAGGCGAGCGCGCACACAACGGGCACGAACACATTGCTGACCTTGTCCCCCAGCCGCTGGATGTTCGCACGACTGGACTGCGCACGCTCCACTGCGGCGATGATGTGGGCCAACGCAGTGGCTTCGCCAGTGGCCGTCACGCGCATGACCAACCGGCCATTGATGTTGGTGGTGCCCGTGAAAAGGGGGCTTTCAATAGATTTGTCCACTGGGGTGGATTCGCCGGTGAGCATGGACTCATCCAGCGTGGAGTCGCCCTCGATCACCTCGCCATCCACCGGCACCCGGTCTCCCGGGCGCAACACGACACGATCACCCACCCGCAGATCAGCAACAGGAACCTCCGACTCGGCCGGAACTGAAGCCGCTGGAGCAACCGCACGAAAGTTCAGTTTCATCAACGATGAAGAGGCGTTGCTCGTTGACTGACTGGTAGGAGCCGACAAGCGGCGCGCTGTTTGCGGCGCGAGCGTCATCAGAGCCTTGAGTGAACCCGCTGCCTTTTCGCCGACGCGCGCCTCGATCCAATGGCCCAGGCTGATCAACGTGATGATCGCCGCTGCCTCCATGAAGTAGAGATGCCCCGGCCAGCCCGCGAGCAGCGCCCATGTGCTGTAACCAAATGCGGTGGATGAGCCCAGCGCCACCAGCGTGTCCATGTTGGAACTGCCCGCCTTGAGCTGCGCCCACGCGCCGCGATAGAACTTTCCGCCCGCCACAACTTGAACGACGGCAGCCAACGCGAACGACACCCACCCATACCAGCGGTGATGATGCAGTGACAGCACCCATTCTCCTAACATGAGCACCGCTGTTATGGGAATGCCCACGGCCAGATTCAACGTCCACCCACCCATCATGCCCACGACAGATTCCTCCGCAGCGGCGATGACGCGTGCACTGTATCCGGCCTTATCCAACGCGCTCAGCACCGCGGGCAATTCATCCGCGGCCTCCGGCTTCCATCGCAGCGTGGCGCGTTGCCGGTCCAAATCCACCGCCACGCTGGCCACTGAAGTAAATCCCTGCACGATGCCGGTCACCTTGCGGGCGCAGTTGTTGCAATTCAGCCCGCTCACGGCGAGTTGCGTGGCTGCTCGTTGTTTTGAGGCCTCACTGCTGGAAGTCGCATTCACCACGGTGGAACATACAAACAGATGTCAGCCCGCGCGAGTTCAGTTTGCAAGCTGCGAGGGTTCCTGCGGAATGTTCCCGTCCATGAGCAGCGTGCGTCAAAGTATCACACCGGAAATGGCGGAGTGGATCGGCGAACAAAGTGAGAATGGCCGCATCGTCATCATGTACTGCACGTTCGAGGGACGCCAAAGATCGTCCGACTGCACGGCCGGGGAACATTGATCACGCCCGACCACGAGCGCTTTGAAGAACTACTGCAACAATTCCCCGCCAACCCGGGCACGCGCGCCTTCATCCACATCACAGCGACTCGGGTCTCGGATTCCTGCGGCTTTTCCGTGCCATACTATCAATACGTCAGCGACCGCGACGTGCTCGACAAGTGGGCTGTGGCGCAGGGACCGGCCAAGGTGGCGGAGTATGGAGTGCGCAAGAATCAACGCAGCATTGATGGGCTTCCCGCGTTTGACGCCAAAGGTCACTGAAGCTGCAACGTCACCCGATTACCGCTGGTGCCATAGGGGCCAGACTCCGGGTCACCGAAGAGCACGCGATCGGCCGCGATTTGCAATTGCCCTACCAAATGAGCACGCACACGTTCGGCGCGTGCCCGGGCCAACGCGACGTAATCGGCAGCCACCAACTTCTGCGCCGCGGCCAGACTGTCTTCCATCTGTTGTTGTGTGGGCTTGCCCATGGGCGCGACCACGGCGGCTGTCACATTGGTCTTGGTCTGCCACTGCGTTGCTGGTGTTGGTGACCAGCCGCCTGCAATCAACCGGCTCGCGCCCTTCTGAAACTCAGGGCGGGTGGTCGCAGTGGCAGTTTGGTTCGTGCGGCTCTGCACCACCAACTCGGGCACGGCCACGAAGGCCAGCTGGGGATTGGTCACGATCAGATCGCGATATGCCTGCTCCACAAGGCTACCGCGAATATCCGGTGGCAAGGAAAGATCCTCGGGTTTGGTGGTCGCCCGGGCGGCAGCGCGCAACGAATTCCAACGCACCTGGCGCAGCAGCTGGTCCACCTTGCCCTCCTTCAACACCCAACCGTCGGCTTCCATGTCCACGTTGCCCACCGCAACCACCTGCAACTCGGGTCGGGCTGCCAGCGCCTTGGCAAGGCTGGCCAGTTTGTCCTGCGCTTGCGGTGTGAGTTCCGTTGAACCCGGGGCAAACACCTGATACTGCATGTCCTCACCCGCACCGCCGCCGACCAGACCACCGAGCAGTGAAAACGGTGACGTAACGGCCTTCACGAACACGTTGGCCACCACACCCCAAATGACTTTGCCCAGCCGGAACTTCGGGTCATCGAGGCTGCCTTCAATGGGCACATCGATGTTGATCTTCCCCTCGGTGTCCTTCATGAGTGCGATGCCAAGCTTCACCGGCAGGCTGATGGCATCGGGACTTTGCACTTTGCCGCCAAGCGTCAACTGGTCGAGCATGATGACATTCTTGCCCTTCACCGCGCTGTCGGTGATGGTGTATTCCACATCCACGTTCAACTTGCCCTTCGTCAGCCGGTAGCCGAGGAACTTGCCCGCGTAAGGATCGGCAGGCGTGAGCGGAACATTCCTCAACGAAAGCTTCGCGTGCGTGGCCTCCTTGGCGTACAACGGGTTCAACTCCGCCGTGACTTCGACCGGGCCAATGCCGCCCACGAGGGTCTGCACATGAATCTTCGCGCGCTGCATGGCTTCCGTGGAAATGTTGGCAAGCGTGGCGTCAATCTTCTGCAGCGACGCATGAGCGTGCGGCGTCACTGACCGGTCATTGAACTGAATCTCCGAATTCTCCACGCGCACTTCGCCGACTTCCACTCTGGGCAAATCCAGCGCCGCCGCGGCGTTGGCATCCATACCCAACACCGTCTTCACTTGCGCGAACACTCCCTTGATGCCGCCGCTCTTCACCGCGCCTGACGCTTCGGGTTCAGGTTTGGCCACTGTGACTGGTGCGTTGGTGTCAGCCGGGGGCAACACCGCGAGCACGTTGATTTGGCCATTGGTTTCCACCACCACCCGCGCCGCGAGGTCTTTGAGTGTGACATTGGAAACCGTTACGGCGGGCGGCTGCAGGTTGGCAGCGATGCCGTTGAATCGCAGTGAGCCCCAGCGCAGCAAATCTTCGCTCGTGTTACCGAGCACGTTCAAGTCATCCAAGCCAGCGTTGCCCGCGAAGGCCACCTCGGGCAACCCGCCCGGATGAGCCTGCAAACGCACGCGCCCCTCAAGCCCAACCTTGCTACCGAGGATATAAGCATTCACATGCGGGCGCAGATACGGATCCAGGGGCGCGAGCTGAAGCTGCTGCACATCCAAGTCCACATCCACCGTCAGGGGATGCAACGTGGCGTCCACCCCGACCGCAATTGTGCCATTGGTGTTCCAGCGCAGCGACACCTCAGCGGTCATGTTCGTGTCGGGCCGGTTGGAAATGTTTCGCGCCGTGACATTGATCTGGTCCACGGGCAAATGCGCCGGGGGCAAACAGGCATCGTCGCGATAGTTCACCACGCAATCCGCCACGGACAATTCACGCAGCGTGGCCGTGCCGAGATTGGTGCTCGAGAGCAATTGGGTGATGACGCTCGTTGCCGATTGCATCAGCAGCACAATGCCAGCAGGCGCAGGGGCATTGCTGTTCGGCGTGGCAGCCTGAACGACGTTGAACTGCGCGCTGGAGTCGCGAAATACATTCAACTCCGCCCCACGGACCGCCACGGAACCCACTTCCACTTCGCGCGAAAGCAAATCGCCGCGAACGCCCCTGACCGCGAGCTCAGGCAATTCAAGCAAGTTCGCCTCCGCGCCGGGCTGGGCGAGCTTGAAGGACTTCAAGCTGACGTTGAGATTGGAGACAGAGGCATTGGTCGCCGTCGCACTCATCTCGAAGGCATAGTTCACGCTGAACGCCGCCAACCCGTCGCGAATCTCGACGTTCACCAAGTCCTGATAGAGCGGCCCCAGCTCCTTCAACGCGATATTCTCCACCGAGAACTCGCCGAGGGCGCGGACGGGTTCGAGCGAGAAACTACCGCCCCAAGCGAAGGTTTCCCCTGTCTCCGTGGTGCCGGTGAACACGTGCGGGTTGCGATTGTTCGGATCGGTGTGGAAGTCATTCAACTCCACTCTCACCGGACCGATGACACGATGAAAGGGTTTGCTTGGCGTAAAGTCAGTCACTTCAAGCTTTGCGCCGTCGACAAGGAGATGGCGCAAGGCAACCGCCACGGCTTTCTTGGGGGCGGCGGATCTGGGAGCGGCATTCGTCGTGGCGTGCGCTTCGAGTATATCCGTGAAGTTGAACGTGCGATCCTTGTTCATCTGCACGCGCACATAGGGATTGATCACGCGGACATTGTCGAAGCCCCACGCGCGGGTGAACACCGAAAGCAGCCGGAAGTTCACGTGAACCTCATCCCAAGACAGCAACGTCCTTGTGTCCGGGTCCTGAATGTTCAACCCGCGAATCGTTACAGACATGGCGTAGGGATTCAGGCGGAACGATTTAATCTCCACCTTACGGTTCAGTTCCTTCTGCAACGTGCTTTCCGCAACGGCCTTGATGATGGGCGGCAGAATCAGGAACCCGAGCAGCGTGTAGCTCACTACCGCAAAGGCGGACCCCTTGAGCCACTTGCGTTGCTTGGCGGAGAGGGACTTAAACAGGGTCACAGGCATGGGAATCATCGTTGATCTGCGGAACCGGGTTGGCGATCCGCGCCGCTATCGTAAGCCACACCGCTGGTTTTTCAATCCTCAGGCAGAAGGATTTGGCCACGGCCAAAGCAGGGTTTACACAAATTGACACCAATTCAGGCTGGAGCAGTTCGTGTTAATTCGCGCAATTCGTGTAAAGGCCTTTCCCAAGCCGCTGTCCGACTGCAATTAGCCCCCGGGGAAATGAACTTTACATCCCGGTCGGCTTGCGCATCCTCACGCCTCGTTATGGATATTTTCTGGAGCATTCTAGCCATGCCGATTGGCGTCGCCCTCGTTGCCACTCCCGCAGCCATTGTCTGGTGGGTGGTGGACCGCAAGAACCCCGGTCCCGATGCCAAGAAGTAATCCGCCATGTCCGAGCCCAAGATTGCCCAACGCGCGCCGTTCGTCCTGAAAGAGGGCGTCGGCACGCGCTACTTCTGCACGTGCGGGCACTCGAAAGGACAACCCTTCTGCGACGGCTCCCACAAAGGCACCGGCTTCGCCCCGCTTAAGGTGGACCTAGCTGAACCCCGGACCGTTGCTTGGTGCGGGTGCAAGCACTCCAAGAATCCCCCCTACTGCGACGGTTCTCACAGCAAGTTGGGCTGAGCCTAAGTTTCCAAGTCGGGTTTCAGCAGTTTTCAGCAACGGAGCTGCGCCTGGTAACACCCAAGGCGTCAGGCGTTTCATGCGGGTGATCACTACCAACGAATTTCTACTGCGCAACCACCTTCACCGTCCCCGTGCTGGCGTCGTAAAGGATCTTCTTGCCCTGCGGGGCTTGGGGAATGGCGCCGATGTATTTCAGTTCGACGAGTTCGTTCAAATCTTTCGGCAGGCGGTCCTCCTGAACCTGGAACAGTTGAATGGCCTGGGTCAACGCGGCAGTGTCCACCGTCTTGATGGCATGCTGCTGTCCCTTGCCAATCGCGCCCAGATAATCCACCGGCGCGGTAATCACGCTGGAGGATTCGTTGGTGGTCGAATTGGATCTGCTGCCGCCGTCGCCACAACCAACTAGCAGCAAACTGGGGAGCAGGGAGAGTGAGAGAATTGCCTTCATGAGTGGACGCTAGCAGATGCGGTGCGGATTTCAACCCGCGAACCGTAGGAGCCGACGTGAGGAGGCTGCCTCTGAAGCCTCGTCAACGTGAGCTCCTCACGTCGGCTTCGACAATTCGGCAGCGAGCGTCAAACCATTCTCCCTCACCAGTTCGCGGGAGAGTTGGATCAAGTCCAAATCGTTGGCGAGGTCGCCGAAGCGGAAGCGCGCGGCTCCGCTTTGCTGCTGGCCGAGCAGTTCGCCCGGGCCGCGCAGCTTCAAGTCCGCCTCGGCAATCTTGAATCCGTCATTCGTATCCTCCAGCACCTTGAGCCGGGTGCGCGCCTCGGGGCCGTCGGCATTCGAGACCAGCACGCAGAACGATTCATGCGCGCCGCGCCCGATGCGGCCGCGCAACTGATGCAATTGCGCGAGGCCGAACAGCTCCGC
Organism: Pedosphaera sp.; assembly: GCA_017853715.1. Taxonomy (GTDB): domain Bacteria; phylum Verrucomicrobiota; class Verrucomicrobiia; order Limisphaerales; family DSYF01; genus DSYF01. Next base: position 22,705 of record JAFMIZ010000003.1, on the reverse strand, counting down.
ATTCTCGATCAGCATCACCGTCGCGTTCGGCACGTCCACGCCCACTTCGATGAGGGACGTGGCGAGCAGCACCTGCGTGCGATTGGCGCGGAAGTCGGCCATCGCCGCCTCCTTTTCCCGCGGAGCGAGGCGGCCATGCAACAACCCAACGCGATACGGCTGCAAGACCCGCTGCACGCGTTCCAGTTCCTGCACCACGGCCTTCACGTTGCCCGCGTCATCATCCACACGCGGATACACCACATACGCCTGCCTCCCCTGCTCCAGTTTCTGGCGGATGAAGTCCCACACCTTGGGCAAGGCATTCGCCAGGCGCACAAACGTCCGGACGCGACCGCGTCCAGCCGGCATGGCGTCAATGGTCGAGATATCGAGGTCGCCATACAACGTCAGGCCCAGCGTGCGCGGAATCGGCGTGGCCGTCATGACCAGCAAATGCGGATAACTACCCTTGCGCACGAGGGTCTCACGCTGCGCGGTGCCGAACTTGTGTTGCTCGTCAATGATGACCAAGCCGAGGTTGGGCAGCTCGAAGCCGCCGGTGAGCAAAGCGTGCGTGCCGATGGTGAGGGTTGCAGGTTTTCGGTTTCGGGTTTCAGGTTGAGTCGCGCGCCTCCCTTGGGTGTCGGACGTTGAATGTTCAATGTTGAATGTTTTCTTCGCCCCGGTTTGAAGTTGAACGGCAACTCCCAGCGACTCCAGCCAGCGCTGGAAGTTTTGAAAGTGTTGTTCGGCGAGAATCTCCGTCGGGGCCATGAGCGCGACACTGTAGCCGCTTTCGATGGTCATCAGGGCCGCGCACGCCGCAACCGCCGTTTTGCCAGAGCCCACGTCGCCTTGCAGCAAGCGGCGCATCGGATGCGCGGCGCGCAGATCTTCGCGAATCTCCCGCAGCACTCGAGTCTGCGCGGCGGTAAGCTTGAAGCCCAGTTGGCTGAGCAGCGGCTTGATGAGGCGATTGTCGCCGCCGCAGGGAAGTGATTTGGCGTTGGCCTCAAACTTCTTTCGCCGCTCCAACACTCCACGTTGGAGCTCAATGAACTCATCCAAAGCCAGGCGGCGGCGGGCGACTTCGGCTTCCATCAGCTCATTCGGGAAGTGGAGCAGTCGCATCGCCTGGGCCCGCGTCGGCAGGTTTGGAGTTCCGGCTGCAGCCGGTCCCCCGCCCTGACCACCTGAAGGCGGGGCCCCAAACATTTCAGCAATGTCGCGCTCATGCTTCTCCAACGCGCGCCACACCAGCCCGCGCATCACTCGTGCGGTCAGGCCTTCGGTCAACGGATGGATGGGAACGATACGATTGACGTGGATGAATTCGTCCTCGCCGGCCTCGATGGGCTCGACCTCGGGATGATCCACGGTGCGCGGCTTCAGTGGTTCCACTTTGCCAAACACCATGAACTCGCGGCCCACGGTGTAATACTCCTCCATCCACGGATAGCCCTGCCACCAGCGGCAATGCAGCCGGCCGGAGCCATCCTCCAGAATACATTCAAACATGGAGCGCGTGCCCTGCCTCCAGCGCTTCATGCCTGCGGCGACGACGGTGCCGCGCACGGTGGCCGCGACGCCCTTTTCAAGCTGGCGAATGGGCAGGAATTTCCGGCGGTCTTCGTAACGGCGCGGACGGTGCAGGAGCAAATCTTCGACGGTGCGAATGCCCAAGCGGGCCAGTTGTTGTGCGCGCTCCGGCCCGACACCCCACAGCGTGGTCACGGGCTGTTGCCAAGGCGACGCGTTCCCCTCCGTGGAGGGGTCTGGGGTGGGTTTGGCATCCCGCGCAGGCACGGCAGGACGATACAAATGCGTCACGGCAGCAGCAAGCGGCGGAAGCTTGGTTACAGGTTGCAGGTTGAAGGTTTTTAAGCGATGTGCCCGGACGAGTTGTCGCTGCTCAGTTTCACGGAAGCAAACGGAGGCAACGAAGAGAACGTTGAGGATGCCGCGTGTGAACGTTCCTCCTCAGCAGTGTTCCCTCCATTTTCTTCAGTGCAATGAAGCGGCTGGTGACGGATCAAATCTCCACGAACGCGATCTCAGGGCGGCAGCAGAAGCGGAGGTTGAGGTAGAAGTAACCCACGCCGGCGCCGACATACAATGTCCCGCCGGGGGTCTCGAAGCATCCAAGTTCGTAGCGGTCCACGCCAAAGGGCACGATGAGCGCGCCGTAAAATGGCAACCGCACCTGTCCCCCGTGCGAGTGGCCCGCGAGAATCAAATCGAAGCGATGTGGTGAGAGCTTTTCGCACCAGTTCGGATAATGCGCCAGCAGGATGTTCTTCACGCCGGGCTTGGCTGGGAGCACGATTCCTTTCTCACAACTCAGCCCAGTCAATTGCACCGCGCCGCCCGCAACCGGCAGGCTGGCATCCATCAGCCATGCACCACCGGTGGCGGCAAAGGCTTCGGCAATGACCTTGAAGTCGGCACCGCTCCAGTAGTCGTGATTGCCGGGCACGCCATAGAGCGGAACGTTGATTTGCTGCAAGAGTTCCAGCGTCTCAGCCAGATGCTCCCGGTCCTCGACCAAATCGCCGGTGAAGCAGACAAACTCCGGTTTGAGCGAATTGATGTGCTCCACCACTGACGCAAGCCAAGCGCGGTCGCCCTTGTGATGCAAATCCGTGAAGTGGACGAAGCGGGCCGTGGGCTGGCCGCCTGATAACTTCAGGCGAGTAACTTTCAGCAAATGAGGTTCAACCAACGCGGCATCAGCCGCGGCGAGAACAGGCGTGCCCCAAAGTGCGAGACGGAAAAAGCGGCGGCGATTGAAGCGCTTGTTCAATGGTGCCGCCATGGCGATCTACTCGAAGGTCCGCTCCAGTTGCCGCACACGCGGATAAACGGGCGAGTTCGTGGAGATGCGCTCTTTGACAGTCTGGAAGACGCGTCTGGCTTCCTTGGGATTTTCGCGCATCAACGCGAGGCAGTAATCGATTTCGATCCAAGCCTTGCGCGGATCATTAACCTGCCGGCCGAATGTCCTGAGCCAGTCGCGCATGCCCTTGGCGCCATTCTTTTCCGCTGCTGCCAGCGAGGACTCCAGTTGATAAGGCATGCCCGGGAGTTGTTCGGGTTTAACCTCGGCGCCCGGTTCAACCTTCTCCTGCGTGCGCGTCTCGGTAGCGACCTGCTTGTAATAGGCGACCATCTTCCAACCGGCCACGAGGGCGAGGACGAAGAAGAGCGCGCCTATCAGCTTTGAGTTCATGACTCGCTGACACGTTCGACGCGCGCACCGAGTTTGCGCAACTTGCCGTCAATGTTCTCGTAACCACGGTCAAGGTGGTAAATACGACTGACTGCCGTGGTGCCCCTAGCCGCCAGACCCGCAATGACGAGGGCGGCGGAAGCGCGCAGATCGCTGGCCATGACGGGCGCACCGCTGAGCGGGCGTCCGCCCTTGACGATGGCGCTCGGCCCTTCAATTTCGATGTCCGCACCGAGGCGGGTCAACTCGCTCACGTGCATGAAACGGGATTCGAAGATGCGTTCGGTGATGATGCTAATGCCCGGTGTCAGCGTGAGCAACGCCATCATCTGAGCCTGCGCGTCCGTGGGGAAGCCGGAGTAGGGCAACGTGGTGATGTCCACGGGTTTCAAACGCCCCCCGCGTTTGACGATCATATCGTTGCCGCGGCGGGTGACGGAGACGCCCGTCGCGCGAAGTTTGTCCAGCACGGCGTGGAGATGGTCCGGGCGCGCGCCTTTGATGGTGACTTCGCCATCAGTCGCGGCGGCGGCGATAGCGAACGTGGCAGCCTCGATGCGGTCGGGAATGACTTCGTGTTCCGCGCCGTGCAACTCCTTGACGCCAGTGACGAGAATGGTGGGGCTGCCAACACCGGTGATCTTCGCGCCCATGGCGATGAGGAAATTGGCGAGGTCCACCACTTCGGGTTCGCACGCGGCGCTTTCAATGACGGTGACGCCCTCGGCCAGCACGGCGGCCATCATGACGTTGGCGGTGCCCAAGACGGTCGAACCGGCGCGACCACCGAGGAACATTTCCGAGCCACGCAACCGCCGGGTGGCGGCTTGCACATAGCCCGATTCGATGGTGATCTTGGCCCCGAGCGATTCAAAACCTTTCAAGTGCAGGTTGATGGGGCGTGCGCCGATGACGCACCCGCCGGGCAACGAAACGCGCGCCTTGCGCAGGCGCCCGAGCAAGGGTCCCATGATGCAGATGGACCCGCGCATCTTGCGCACAAGGTCGTAGTCGGCCATGCCCTTGATCTTTTTCGCCTGGACGCGCACGGTGTCGCCCTTGAGGGTGACCTCCGCGCCAAGCCAGCGGAGGATTTCGCACATGAATTTGACGTCGCTGAGATTGGGAACGCGACGGATGACGCACGGCTCCGCCGTCAGCAACGTGGCCGCCAAGATGGGCAGCACGGCATTCTTGGCACCGCTGATTTCGACCTCGCCTTCCAGCGGCACGCCGCCTTTGATCATTAAACTGTCCATGAGTGGATTGGGTTGACCGGTCCGAAAAATTTGCGCGGAACCCGCGAACTACTCACGGGCGACGGGCTATGAGGAACCGGTCGCGCTGAGAGTAGTCCTGTCGCACCGCCTCGACAACCCAGTTCTGGCGGGAAAACATTTCGCGGAGCGCAGGCGCCTGTCCGTCGCCGAATTCCATCATCAACGGGGCGTTGGGATTTAGGAATTCGCCAGCCTCGGCCGCAAGGCGGCGATAGAAAACCAGGCCATCGGGGCCTCCGTCCAAGGCAAGCAGCGGATCGAAATCCCGCACCTCGGGCTGGAGGGTTTTAATCTCGGATGCAGCAATGTAGGGAGGGTTGCTGACGATGAGGTCAAAACGCAGGCCGGGCTCCAGCGCACTGAAGCCGTCGCTCTCGATGAACTGGATTCGCTCCGCGACCCCGCAGTATTCGGCATTGGAGCGCGCCAGTCGAAGCGCATCCGTCGAGACGTCCACGGCGGTGCACTTTGCGCCCAGACAACGGTGCGCGATGGCTATGGGCAGACATCCGGTGCCGGTTCCAATGTCCAGAACGTTTGGCGCAGGTTCGGGGAGTGCCTGCAGATGCTCCCAAGCCATCTGCGCCAGCAACTCCGTTTCAGGGCGCGGTATGAGCGCGGCCTTGGAGCAGGCCAGCTCAAGCCCACAGAATGAAACCGTGCCGACAATGTGCTGCAGCGGCTCGCGCGTGCCCCGGCGGCGGGAAAGCTCGCGAAATTTGTCCTGCTCGGCAGAGGTGAGAGCGCGTTCGAAGTTGAGATACAACTTCATGCGGGGAAGGCTCAAGGCATGGGCCAGGAGCAACTCCGACTGAAGTCGCGGCGAGTCCAGACCTTTGCGTTCGAAGAACTCGGTGGTCTTGCGGATGGCCTCAAGTACAGTCACATCAGCGGCATCAGCCGAGAATGCGCTTGCCCTCGGAGAGGAAGATGCCCTTGAAGTTCATCTCCAGCGCCTGCGGGTTAGTGGCCTTCAACAGAGCTTCCTCTTTATTGACCTTGCCGGCTTGCACGAGTTTGAAGAGCGACTGGTTGAAGTTCATCATGCCGTCGTCCGTGCCGGTCTCGATCGCCGCCGCCAGTTTGTCGAGGCGGTTTTCCTCGATCATCTTCCGCACGGTCTGGGTGTTGATCATGATTTCGATGGCGGGCGTCATGCCGCCGCTGACGGTGCGGACCATGCGCTGGCAAATCACCGCCTTCAAACAAGAGGCGAGCTGGCGACGCACCTGTTCGCGTTCCTCGGACTGGAAGAAGTCAAGGATACGCGTGACGGACTGAGAGGAGTTGGTGGTGTGAACGGTGGAGAACACGGTGTGCCCGGTATCCGCCGCGCTCATCGCCGCCATGAAGCTCGTGGCGTCGCGCATTTCACCAATCATGATGATATCGGGATCCTGACGCAGCACGTGTTTGAGGGCCGCATGGAATGATTTGGTGTCGAGACCGACTTCACGCTGTTCGATGATGGATTGGTTGTCCTCGAACACGAATTCGATCGGATCCTCCATCGTGACGATGTGCTTTTTGAAATGGGCGTTCACGTGCTCGATCATCGCCGCAAGCGTGGTGGATTTGCCGGAACCGGTCGTTCCCGCCAGCAGCACAATGCCACGGGGCGCCTCGGCGATTTCCTTCAGGATCTCCGGCAGGCCCAGCTGTTCAAACGCGGGTACAGCGGCTTTAACATGGCGCATGGCGAACGCGAAGGACCCGCGTTGCTGGAAAATGTTGGTGCGGAAGCGGCCCACGCCGGGAAGCATGTAAGAAAAGTCCACCGCGCGGTCTTCATCGAGGTGCTTGTGAAGGTGCTTGGGGACGATGTGGTCGATGATGTTGTTCATCCACTCCTCGGTGGGGTAAGGACATTCGGCCGCCACAAGGTCACGGTTGATGCGGTAGATGACAGGCCCGCCGATCTTGACATGAATATCGGAGGCGCCGCTCTCGACGCCAGCGCGCAGAATTTTATGGAAGAGTTCCATGTCGCCAGTTTAGCGACCGGCCCGCAGCTAAGCCAGAGGGGATTGCACCATTTGATTCAACCGCGCCTGGGCCTGTTTCGACAGGCCGGTGAAAACCATGGAGACATGATAACCCGCATGGCGGCTGCCGGTGCAGCTGATGACGACGCCACTGCAGTTGACGACGCCATTGTCGCGGGCGCGCAGGGCGAGCGTCATTTCGGTCCAAGCGGCAAAGGGGGTCGGGCTGCGAAACTCGATGCCCCCACGATGGATAGCCACCGAGTCCTCGGTCAGGGCCAGGCGGGCTTCGCGGGCTTGAACTGTGATGCTCTCGCTGACGAAGCCGGAGGCGATTTTTCGGGCGCTCATAATTGTGCTCTAGTCTACCACCGGTTGAAATAACGTCAAATAACGTCAGATTGGGGTTTACCACTCGATGACCGCCGCCCCCCAAGTCAGACCGGCGCCAAAGGCCACGATCAGGACCAAATCGCCCCGCTGAATTCTGCCTGAAGTTACCGCTTCATCCAATGCAATGGCAACTGAGGCGGCAGAGGTATTGCCGTAACGGTCAAGGTTGACGAAAAGTTGTTCAGGCTTCGCGCCCAAGCGGTCACCCACCGCATCAATGATGCGCTGATTGGCCTGATGCGGGATGATGCATTTAATCTGGGAGATATCGAGGTCGCACTGCTTGAGCGCTTCCTTGGCCGCGCCATACATGGCCTGGACGGCATTTTTGAAGGTCTCCTTGCCAGTCATCCGCAAGTAGTGCTGGCGGGCGGCCACGGAATCGGCAGTGGCCGGACACTGGCTGCCACCACCGGGCATGAACAGCAGGTCGGCGTTGTTGCCATCCGCGCCCATCACGGCGGTCAGGAGGCCGTGGGAGTTTTCGCGGTTCTGAAGGATGGCCGCACCCGCTCCATCACCAAACAGGACGCAGGTATTGCGATCCGTCCAATCCACGATGGTGGAAAGCTTCTCTGCGCCGATGACCAGCACGGTGTTGTAGGTGCGCGAGGTGATGAATTGCTGGCCTATCTCCAACGCATAAATGAATCCGGAGCAAGCCGCCTCCACATCGAAAGCAGCCGCACGCTTGGCGCCCAGCTTGCGTTGCACCAAGCACGCAGTATTGGGAAACGGCATATCAGGCGTGATGGTGGCGACGATGATCAAATCGATCTGCTCAGCGGTCACGCCTGCCATGGCCATGGCACGTTGCGAGGCCATGGCTGCCATGTCGGAGGTGAATTCGCCCTCGGCGGCGATACGACGTTCACGAATGCCCGTGCGGGTGAGAATCCAATCATCGGAGGTCTCCACCATCTTTTCGAGGTCGGCGTTGGTGAGAACGCGACTCGGCACATAGGAGCCAACTCCGGCCACGGAACAGGGGCGGCCCTGGAAGTTATGTTTGGCGCGGGGATTGGTGAATTTTTTGGGGGTCATCTCAGTGAGTCATCGTCGCGGCGTCCGTCGGGGCAGCGATATTCTGCACCCGGGTGTTGGCCGCCGCAATCTCTTGCGCGATGAAGTCGTTGACGTGATGTTTGACAGTTTCCGAAGCTACCCGAATAGCGCTGGCAATCGCGCGTTCCTTGGCGGAGCCGTGAGCCTTCATCACCATGCCATTGAAACCCAGCATGGGCGCGCCGCCGTAGACTTCGGGATCCATGCGGCGCTTGATGGCGCGGAAAGCGTTCTTGGCCAGCAACGCGCCAAGCTGTCGCTTGTAGCTCTTCATCAACTCGGCCTTGATGAAAGAGAACATGGAGGTGGCCAGGCTTTCACAGGTCTTGAGAACGATGTTGCCGACAAATCCGTCACAGACCACCACGTCCACGCGATTGTGGAACAGGTCGTGTCCCTCGACGTTACCAATGAAATTCAAGTCCACCGCCTGGCATAATCTGTAGGCACCCAAGGTCAGTTCGTTCCCCTTGGTCTCTTCGGTTCCGATGCTGAGTATGCCCACGCGCGGCTTTTTGTAACCGAGGATTTCGCGCGAATACACGCTGCCCATGACCGCGTAGTGCAACAAATTGAGCGGCTTGCACTCGATGTTGGCTCCAGCATCCAGGAGCACGAACTCATGGTCGGGGGTGGGGATCACCGTGGCGATGCCGCCGCGGTCCACACCTTCAATCCGGCCCAGCTTGAACGTCGCGGCCGCGAAAATGCCCCCGGTGTTCCCCAGGGAGATGATTGCATCGGCCTTCTTGTGGTTGACCAGTTCGACGGCGCGGGCGATGGAGCAATCCTTTTTACGGCGCAAGGCCACCGCTGGTTTGTCCTCCATGGTCAGGACTTCACTGGCGTGGACCACCTGAATACGTGAATCAGAAAAGGCAGACTGACGCAGCTGCTGGTGGATTTGAACCTCATCACCGACGAGGAATACGGAGGAGATCTCAAGCCCCGTGGAGAGGGCTCGTTTGACGCCTTCGATTACAACGCCACATCCGTGGTCGCCCCCCATCACATCCACTGCGAGACGCATAAAGGAAAGCGCGGAAAGCGGGAGCCTTCCGCGCTCTGTGAAGTCAGATTAAGCGCCAGCGGTGACAGTAAGCACCTGACGGCCCTTATAAAAGCCACACGCAGGACAGACGCGATGGGGCATGTAAGGGGCGGCGCACTGGGGGCACACGCCAAGGCTGGGCAACTGCAGCACACTGTTGTAGGCCCGGCGCATACGCTGGCGGCTACGAGACGGTTTTCGCTTAGGAACTCCCATAAATTCTAGGTTATTTTAGTTTTAACTTGTCCAACTCAGACCATGTCAACGCCGACTCCCCGTGACTTTGTGGGGGCACCGGATTGGTTTTTGAGGTGCTGCGTCCGAGCTTCAGACCGTCGCACCCGGATTTGCAGACCGGATGCTGCGGAAACTCGAGGAGAGTATCCTCGCGTATATAGGGCGTCAAGTCCACGCAGTCGTTGTTCACCGACACTGCATCTTCCCCGGAGAGAGGCAGATGACACGCCCACGGGTCCAGGGCCACCAAATACGGGCAAGGCTCCAGACACTTAACACACTGACAATCAAGCTTTATGGTTAACCGTCCTTGAACCAGCAGGGAATCTTCCAACTTTTCGATCTGGAGCGAGTATTCCAAGGGAGAATTCGCTTGGATCATTTCGTCGTTAAGGTGCAAGTCCAGTTCCTCCACCGGCAGCTTGCCTTTCAACGAGATGCCGTGCTGGACCAGGTGCTGAAGATTGACGATCAGCGGCATGTTCAAGGCAGGGTTCTAAACTTGGCTTCAAGTGCCAGCTTGATGTTGGCGGGCACAAAGGGGGTGACGTCGCCGCCCAAACGGGCAATTTCCTTGATCATCCTGGAACTCAAATAGGTATAAGTGTCCTTGGGCATCATGAAAATCGTCTCCACGCGTTCATCAAGATTACGGTTCATGAGGGCCAACTGGAACTCGAATTCAAAATCCGAAACGGCCCGCAATCCGCGAACAATGGCCTGGGCATTTACCCGCTCGGCAAACTCGACCAGCAGTCCATCAAAAGCGTCCACCTCCACGCCGCGCAAATGGCCGACTGCCCGTTGAGTTAAGTGAATGCGTTCTTCCAGGTCAAAAAGGGGCTGCTTGGACTCATTGCGCGCCACTGCCACCACGACGCGGTCAAACAACTTGGTGGCGCGCTGGATCACGTCCAGATGACCGTTGGTCAGGGGATCGAAACTTCCCGGGCAAATGGCGGTTCGCATGACTGCAAGATATTACGGGAAAGTGGCGGAGACGAGAACGAAAGCGAGCTCAACAATTCCGCCAAGGCACCTCATAGACTCCAACCGCCTCGCGTATGCCCTTCACTTCAACCGGCGCGAGTTGGACACACTTGCCAGCCAATTCAGGGTCATCGCGCAACAAACAGCGGTAAGTTGCTTCACTGATGATGATTCGGCCACGTCCGGAAACGGCCTCCAAACGACTGGCCACATTCACCTCGCGCCCGAAAACAGTATAATTAAGAAGATGCGCGTCCGACCCCATCAAGCCCACCGTGGCAAGTCCGGTATTGATGCCGGTGCCCAGCTCCAGCAATGGCAGCAGGGGCCGAATCGTACGCCCCGTCGCCTGGCGCTCCTGGTTTTCAGCATCGATAAGCCGATTTTGCATGCTCCGCTCCGTGTTGACCTTGTAAACCGCCCGTTGCGCATCTATTGCCGCGCGCACGCCCGAAACAGCGTGACGGGTATTGGGGGTGGGGGCACCCCAGAAGGCCATCACACAATCCCCGATGTATTTGTCCAGAGTCCCGTCATGCAACTTGATGGTGTCGGCCACCTGGGCCAGATAGAGGTTGACCGTGTCCAATGCCTCCCGCGCCTGGCGGTCCACGTGAGCTGCCGCTTCGGCCCCGTTAAGATTATGGGCGCGAATATAGCCCATCGCCGTTTCATGGCTGACATCGGTGAACTCAGTGAAGCCCCGCACGTCCGCGAAGAAAATGGTCACCTCACGCCGGGCCCCGTTGAGGGGCGACAAAGACTGTTGGCCCAACAACTCCCGCACAATGTTGGGTGAAACAATCCGAGAGAACACGGACTTCACCCGACGTTGCTCAGTTTGCTCGAAGAGCACGCGCCAGGCGGTCAATCCCGCCCAATTGACCACGATAGCCCCAACGCCTGGCAAAACCACCGGCACCCAGAGGCGGTGAATGACATACAACCGAAAGCAGATTCCGACGAATCCCAACAATAAGACGACCACTGAAACCGCCGAGGCCGCAGCCCTCAAACGCCAGGTGACCACAGCCGTGACCAATCCCAGCAAGACGATCAGCCCGCATTCGGCACCAAGGCTCATACGGCGGACAAATCTGTCAGCGATGATGGAATTAGCGACGTTCCAATGCTTGCTGACCAGCAACGTATCGCGTTCCAGCGGTGTCGCGCCGCGGTCCGTCAAATCGTTGCCACCACCCACAGCCGAACCAATCACCACCAACTTGTCTTTCCACAGTGCTGGAATTGCCGATGGCTTGCCTTGAGCCCGGTCATATTCGCGCCTCAACAAATCCTGCAAGGGCTGCACGGTCAGGCGTGGATCCGCCACTGTCATGCACCAATCAATTAGAAAAAAGCCCTCGGCATCAACAGGAAGGACCCGCACCAATCCATTGGTCCCGCGCAAAACCACTTGCCCCGCAGCCAGGCTCACTTCGGCCTCATCCAAATCCAGCCCCAGCGCTTTCGCGCCCATGACGACTCCCATGTGCCACACCCGACGAGTAGCATAGGGCAACTCCGTCGGCGACATCCCTGCAGGAATCTCCCCCCCCACAAAGTCAGACACCTGAAACCGGCCCTGCGCATCAAGTTTGATGACGACCTCCGCGCCCCCAGCAGCGGGCAGGACAATTTGGCCCTTGTCAATCCGCGCTTGCTCAAGACGGATGCCCCAGTCGGGCTGCGCTTCAGCAGCACGAAACAGCGGATGCCAATCCCGAAATTCCCGGAACGCACGAACGCGACGCAAGACGCCGTCTGGATCACGCTCGGTGGTGATGTCGGCTATGAAAGCTGCGTTCGTGCGAAACAGATCGGGCAGGTCCACACCTGGAGTCACAGCCAGCACGACGTTGCCCGCCTGCTTCATCTGATAGGCAAAATACTCATCCGACTCCACCAAATCACCCGCAGGCGATCGAGCCAGGGGATGATCGTGACGCAATTCACCGAAGACCACATCGAACGCCACCAACTGCGCGCCTTGGGTCGCCAACTCGTCAACGACCCGGCCGTAGACCTGCCTTGGCCAATAGAGGCCATGGCGGTAGCCAAATTCACCCGAAGCAACAGCCTTGACGGTATCCTCATCGAGAAAAACGAAGCCGAGGTTGGTCGTGCCTGAAGAAGAGCGGGAAGCTGCAGAACGGGCGCGCAGATCGAAAGACACCGACTCCAATCGCTGGAGAATGTCTGGATCAAGAACGCGGAGCAGCAGAGTCAGTCCGACCACTGCCCCGGAAAGCAGGAAGGGAACCCAGCGCAGCGATCGGAAATTCACGGGCAAAAAAAAACAAAAAAGCCAGAGCAACTCAAGGCTGCTCTGGCTTGTAAGGATACCCGGGACTACGGTTTACTGCCTGTGGTGGGCGAAACCCAGTATTCGTTACCGTTGTAAGAAAAAGTTGTAGAAGTGTTAGGGTACGTTACACTAGTTCTAACAATACTGGACATTGTCGATCTGTCCGAAGGCGACAAGGTGTTCACCTGACCGGTGCTGGCATCGAAGGTCTGCCCTTGGTTGACCGTCTGCGTGACGATGTTTCCGTTGGCATCTCTATACCCCACTTCGACGGCACCACTCAATACGAGCACCTGGCCACCTGCAGTGATCTTGTACACCGTGCCACGAATACCAGCGACCGCATTCGGCACCTTCACCTCATATCTGGAGCCTCGGTTAAGCTTCTTCACCGTACCAAATACTTCACCGGAGCGAAGATCGAGCTCGATTTCGCGGATTTTGTCAGTTCCGGTGTCCGCGATCAAAAGCCTCTCAAAAGCCAGCACGGAATTCGGGGAAATGCGGATGAAATCACGTTGCGAGTGGGAATCGTCGCCGCCTGCACCCACGTAGCTGGAGGTCTGACCCCACTTCAATCCATCCGCGGTTGCGTCTTTTTCACCGAGCACAATGTCCACCTGTGAGTCAGCCGCTGTCTGGATGATAGTCCCGGCTTTCAGCACATCACCCACCTTCAGAGGCTTCCAGACATTGCTGGTATCGGCGTAACGAGCAGAGCCTTTGATGCGGACGATTTTGGCCGTGGATTGAGAAAGTTGTTGTGCGAAAGAGGTGGCCACCATGGACGCAGCTACGACCGCAAACGCGACATATTGAGTTAAACGGCTCATATTTTTCATATTGGCTCCTAGGATAACCGGCAGCTTCCAGACCACATTAAATCCGCGAAAGCCCCTGTCAATCTATTATTCCCATCGTTTTGGGGTTGGTTTTGAATGCCCGCCCTCTATCGTTGTCTGCAACTTTCATGCAATACCCTCGAGCAAAACCAAACTTTGCCCCCTGGCGACCCGCCTCCGCAGGCCCATGGCTTTGCCTGTTGGCCCTGCTAACGGGCTCTGCCGGGTCATGGGGATTGGGGGGGGCTGTCTTAGAACACTCCCTTTCAAACGGCATGAAAGTCCTCCTGCTGGAGCGCCATGATGACCCAAGCGTGTCCGGGGGGTGGGTGGCCCATGTGGGCAGCGCCAACGAGCGCCCCGGCATCACTGGCATTGCCCACCTCTTCGAGCACATGATGTTCAAGGGCACCCCCACCATCGGCACCAAGGATGCGGCCAAAGATTTGGAGATCATTGCTGAACAGGAGCGTGTTCGTGACGTGATGCGCGAAGAGGAGGCCAAAATGCGCGCGGCCTACCGCCGGGGGGAACTTGAAGACCTGACCAAACCTGAGAGCAAGTCAGAGCGGTATCGTGAGCTGGAAAAGGAGTTCAACCAATTGATCCAAGCCCAGCGGGACATTCAGGTGAAGAACGAATTTGACCGCATCTACCGCTCGGCTGGTGGCGCAGGCATGAACGCCTTCACCATGCAGGACATGACCGGCTATTTCATCAACGTGCCCGCCAATAAAATCGAGCTTTGGATGTGGATGGAGTCTGAACGGCTGCTCAACCCGGTCTTTCGCGAGTTCTACGCCGAGCGCGATGTGGTTTACGAAGAACGCCGCATGCGGACCGAATCCACACCGCTGGGCAAATTCGCCGAAACCTTCAATGCGATGTTCTTCGACGCACATCCCTACCACTGGCCTGTGATTGGCTGGCCCTCCGACGTGGCGTCCATCTCCAAGGCTGAGGCGGATGCGTTCTACAACACCTTCTACGCCCCGCAAAACATCACGCTCATTCTCGTCGGCGACTTTAATTCAGCGAAACTGCTCCCCCAACTGGAGCGCTACTTTGGCCGCATCCCGCGCGGCCCCAACAATGCCCCCGACCTTGTGACGCAGGAAATCCCGCAAGTCGCCGAGAAGCGCATGAATGCCGAAGCGGAGGCCAATCCGCAGGTGCAGATTCAGTGGCACACTGTCCCCTTCGCCCATCGGGATTCCTACGCCCTCGACATCTTGGGGGAGCTTCTCTCGGGCCGCACCGGACGCCTTTACAAGGGGCTCGTGCTCGGCAGCGAAGTCGCCACTGAAGCCAACGCCGGGCAAATGTCCCTGAAGTGGGCGGGCTGGTTCGCTGCCGAAGGTGAGGCCCGGGAAGGTCACACCCCGGAGGAAGTGGAGCAGGCCATCTACGCCGAGCTGGAAAAACTCAAAAGCGAAGCCGTGCCGCCAGAGGAACTCCAGAAGGTGAAGAACAACTTCGCGGCCGCCGAATATCGCAAGCTCAGTTCCAACCAAGCCATCCTCATGCAACTCATCTTCAATGAAGGCCTCGGCGACTGGCGCGAATTCAACAACGCCGCCGCCCAGCATCAAGCCGTCACCGCCGACGACGTGCGGCGCGTCGCCAGCCAATATCTCACCAGAGAAAACCGCGCCGTCGCCACCTACACCCGCAAAGCCAACTGAACAGCATGAAACGAGTTCTCACCGCCGTCCTCGCGCTCTTCGTTGCATTGTTCCTGTTGGTTCCGGCCGAGCGCGCGAAAGGCGCCGCCGCTGTTCCCGCGCGTCCGGGGCAGCTGGCCTTTCCCCCGCTGGAATATCGGCCGCCGAACCCGGCGGATTACCGCGTGCAGCTAAAAGCCGGCCCCGTGGCCTACCTCGTGCCCGATCGCGAATTACCCCTCGTCAATCTCACCATCCTGGTCCGCACCGGTGACTATCTGGAGCCAGCAGGCAAGGAAGGCGTGGCGGGAGTGACCGGCAATTTGCTCACCCGCGGCGGGACAAAAAGCATGACCGCAGAAGCGCTGGAAGAAAAACTGGCCTTCCTCGCCGCGCAACTGAACTCCGCCGTGAGCGACACTCAAGGCACGGTTTCCCTGAATCTACTCTCGAAAGATCTGGACGAGGGGCTGGGCATCCTCCGCGAAGCCCTCACGCAACCGCGCTTCCAAGACGACAAGCTCGCCCTTTTGAAGCAGCAGATGTTGCAACAGATGCAGCAACGCAACGATGACTCCGCCGAGATCGAGGCGCGCGAAGTCAACCACCTCGGCTACGGCGAAAGCTTCTGGGCCAACCACGCTCCCACCGCCAAGTCCGTTGAGTCCATCGATCGCACCGACGTTGAAGCCTTTCACCGACGCTGGTTCGTCCCCGGCAACTTTGTGATCGCCATCAACGGCGACTTCGACCGGGCCGCCATGATTGGCAAATTGGAAAAGCTCTTTGCCGCCTGGCCGTTCAAAGGCGAGACGCCGCCCCCGATTCCGACCGAGACGGAAATGACCAAACCCGGCGTATATTTGGTGAACAAAGATGTGAACCAGGGACGCGTCTCCATCCTGCTGCCGGGCATCATGCGCGATGACCCGGATTACTTCCCGGCCGCCATCATGAACGACATCCTTGGCGGCGGCGGCTTCACCTCGCGCCTGGTCAATCGCATCCGCACCGACGAGGGCCTTGCCTACCACGCGGGCTCGAGCCTGCCGGGGGGCACCTACTATGCCCCACCCATGCGCGCGCTGTTTCAGACCAAATCGCGCACGGTCCCCTACGCCGTCGGCATTGTCTTCGAGGAAATGAAGCGCATCGCCGCCGAACCCGTCTCCGACGAGGAACTTGACGGCACCATCACCGGCTTGATCGAACGTTTCCCGCGCGCCTTCGCCACCAAAGCGCAGATCGCCGGCACTTTTGCACAGGACGAATTCACCGGTCGCTACGCAAAAGATCCGGGCTACTGGAAAAACCACCGCGCCAAAATCCGCGCTGTGACGAAGGCCGACGTGCAACGCGCCGCGCGACGTTTGCTCAAGCCTGAACAGGTGCGCGTCCTCATCATCGGCCAGAAAGACGAAATCCTGCGGGGGCACCCCGATCATCCTGAGCGGCTGATTGACTTCGCGGGCGGCAACCTTATGGATTGGCCGCTCCGCGACCCGTTGACCATGCAACAGATGGCTCAGCCCAAACCGATTGAAGACTCAGCCAAATAATTCCGTCAGTCCCCCCACCAAAATAAAAACATGAAAAAACCATTCCTAACGATCGTTGCGGCATTGGCATTGGCTCAATCCGTTCATGCCGAGGAGGCCGAGCCCGGCTTCGTGTCCCTCTTCGACGGCAAGACGTTCGCCGGCTGGAAGCCGTCCATCGAGAATTCCAACACCTGGAAAATCGAGGAGGGCGCCCTGGTCACGCGCGGCCAGCGCAGCCACCTCTACTACGCGGGCGACGCGAAACCATTCAAGGATTTCGAACTCAAGGTGGACGTGATGACGGAGACCAATTCCAACGGCGGCATCTACATCCACACGCAGTATCAGGCGGAAGGCTGGCCCAAGGTCGGCTTTGAAACGCAGGTCAACAACACCCACAAGGACTGGAAAAAAACCGGGAGCCTCTACGATGTGGTGAACGTAAAAGAATCCGCCGCGAAAGATGGTCAGTGGTGGACGCAACACATCATCGTCAAAGGCAACCAAGTGACGGTCAAAGTGAACGGGAAGACGGTGATGGAATACACCGAACCCGCCGACCATAAGCCCGGCAAAGACTTCACGCGCAAGCTCGACGGAGGCACCTTCGCCCTCCAAGCCCACGACCCCATCAGCGTCGTTCATTACAAGAACATCCGAGTGAAGCGGCTCGACTGATCCCATCGTGGCGGGGAATCTTGCCCACTTGCACGATGGTCGCTGAAGGCATGCTCCCTCAGCGGCCTTCTTCTTTCACCGGCATCACCTTTGCACTTTTGGCGTTTTCTCATTTTCCGCTTCCGCCACCACGCGAAGATCACCGGCTTCACGAGCGACCTGCCCGTCAATCATATTGAAATTTCAAAGGGCAAGCGAGGCCTTGGCCCAACTCGCTGCCGCCGATCCTGGCGCTCCAATACGGCACTCGTTCGGGATGCCGCTAGGCTGGCTTGGCAGCACTTTGTTGCCTGGCCCAAGTTTGCCATGCGTCACGGCGGCGGTGCGGGGATTGCACCATTGCACCCCCCGCATCTGGCGGAACACCGGAGCCAACAGGCGGGACACCCGGCCCGGGTGCGGAGTCGCACATTTCATGACTCAAGTTTCCCTGCAGACATGGCGGCGCAGTTCCGGCGACGGCACCACCGGGGACCGCAGTGCCAGGCGGCTCCGGGCCGTAGATTTTTTCCAAGGCCTCCTCGACGGAAGGGCCCGTCCAATAGCCGGGCCGATCCTCCGGGCGCGGACGGCGGCGCGGCTCATCGCCCGTAGGCATCCCGGCGGAGAGGCGGCCCAACCTGGTGGCCAGGTTGATGAGGCGGCAGACTTGGCCTAGGGAGACGTTCCGACGGCGCGGATCAACGGCGAGCTGGAGCCAGCGACGGGATGCGTGGAGCACTTTTTGCGCGAGTTGAAATTCCGCCTGCTGGAGGCGCTCGTGGTCGGCTTGGGACGCGGTGCCCGCGCTGCGAAGGCCAGCCGCCAGTGCCGCTTGCGTGGCGTCGGCGAGGCGGGCCTCGAAGGCGGCGACCCGTCCAGGCCAGTTGAATTGCGCGGAGAGCCGGCGAATGGCACCGAGGGGCCGACCCGTCTGCGTGGAGACCGCACGGAGGGAGCGCCGGCCCTTGAGGCGCAGATACGCGACAAAAGCAGTAAAGTCAGCCGGGGCTTCGTCAGGTTGGCGTTGCCAGAGGGGCATTGGCTGAAGATTTATGGTTCATGGTTAGAGATGGCAGCGGTCTGCCGAGGCGCCGCACCGTGAGATAGGCTCTTGCGAACAAGGCTGTCCGCGCTTCGATGCGGGGTGGAAAACTTTACCATTTCTTTACCATCAGGAGGCATATTTTCGGGCGGTTAAGTTTTGGGCTGCAGGGATTGGGGCCTCCGGGCCATACACGCGGTTGATGGCGGCTTCCCATTCCGGAGGGAGCGGAGGTGGTAAAACTGCGCTGGCGGTGGTCGTTGCCGGCGGAAACCAATCCGGGTGCGACTGGTGAAAACGGATCAGGACGCGCAAAGCCGATTCCAATTCCGCGAATGGATTGCGACGGGGCCGGGACCGAGGCCCCGGACGAAATCGCGGGCGATCGCACCCGTGCCAATTGCGCCGGGTGGCGCTACGGGTTCCACACTTGAATGCGGTCGGCATACTCGTCCTCGGGGATGGCGTCCACGGGGGAGACAAACCGCATCGGTCCGGCCTCGCAGCGCAACTGGCGGCGCAGGGCCTCGATGTGGGTCAGCAGTCGTCCGGTGGACAGGCTGGCGAGGTCGCGTTTGGCGAGTTCGACCTCGGCGGCCTGAAGTTGTTCGCCCAGCTTGCGCATGCGCTGTTCGCTGGAGGCGAGGATCTGGTTGAGCCGGTTCTCCCGCTCGATGGCGCTGAGGTTGGCGATCGTGTGCTGATGTTTGCGGCTCCAGGCAATGAGGGTGGGCTTGGAGACGTTGAGTTCCCGCGCGATGCGGTCAAACGACCACTCTTGAACGCGGAGTTCGATGAAGCGCTGGACGGTTTTGTCGTCGTGCATATTGGTCCTTGAACTGCTGCGCCGCCCGGAAGACGCCCCCGGCGTGTCACCCGAAACCGAACACCCCCCAGCCGGCCGCATTATGTATTTGAACCTTTCCGTACACACTACACTTGAGGATTGCCACCGCAAGACATTTTTTGTATTCATTGTTTTTATACATATTCATGAAGAAACATCCGCCCACAAACATCCGCACTCTGAGAAAAATCCTGGGCCTGACGCAGTCGGAATTTGCGGCCGAGGTCGGCGTGTCGCAAGACGCGGTGGTGAGTTGGGAGAACGGGCGCAATCCGCTTTCGGCGAGTTATGCCCGGCGGATATCGCGGGCGACGGGCGCGGACGAGAGGTCGCTGATGAAAAAGGGGCCGCTGTGGGGAGCATATTCCCAGCCCCGGAAAAATTTTACGCGGACAGATTACAATCATCACCGGAAGATCTACTGGGGGAATTCCGACCAAGGCAGCGCGGTGCGGGAGACCGGACGCTGCACGGATGCGCTGGAACTGCTCTTCCGGGCGGCGGCGAGGGCGGGCGAGGGCGGCAAGACGCTGCCACTGCCGGCTGTGGTGGATTCATTCGTGCAGTGGTGCCGCCAGACGGAGGAGGATTTCAAACTGCTCAAATACATTGAGGGACAACTGGAGACACGGAGGCATACGGTCACCTTGACGAAGACCTACAAACAATGGCGGGAGGAACAGGTGACGAATCCGGGAACGCCGCACATGTTCGGTTTCAAGGACGACCCGAAGAAAGGCGATCATGAATCTCTGACGTTGAGCAAGGAGATGCATCCAGTCTGGGCGCCCGGATGGGACATGCGATGCGGGAAACCGTAGGATTCAGAAAAACTGAATTCGGGATGACGCCGGGGCACAGAGAACACACCCCCGGCTGAAAAGACAACAACCGCGCCGAGAGTTGAAACGGAACCGGTGCACAGGTCCGGGTTCATCAGGGGGGGGCATCCCTTTGAGGTTTGCCGGTCGCTTCAATGTGCGTGGGCGGCACACCACAGCAACCGCACTGCATACCCACGGGTTCCCATTTGCAACCGCTCTGCAATCTGCGCCACGGTGAGCGTGGTCTGCGCCCGCAACTGCTGCGCCAGACGGACCTTCAGCGGATGACCTTTGCGCTGCCGTTTCAGATCCGATTCCGCCCAGCGCGCCCGCTTCAGTCCGGTTGCGATGATCCGCTCTGCCTTCTCCAACTCGCTCTCACGCCGCGCCGCGCCGTAATGCTCGGCGCCCCGGCTTTCCGCCATCTGCGCCAGCAATTCCTTGCGGAAGGGTTCCGCTCCCAGGCACCAGCCTCGCCGGATATGACGATAATCCGTCCCCGCCTCGGCGGCGCGACGCTGCTCCAACTGGGCCTCCAGATGACGCCGCCCAGCCGCGCTGTCCTGCAGAATATTGTATTCCCCCAGCAACCGGTCCACCCGCAGCCACGGCCACCGCTTCGCCGGGCGCTTCAAATACTCCGGCCAACTGCTCCACGCAAACGCCCGCAAGGGCGCCTCCGGTTTCAGGAGCTTCGCCCGCACGGGATTCAAGTGAACATAATCGCAAACGGTCTTGAGATAACCGCTAACGCTGCCATCCACGATGAGCGCCTTGTAACGTCCGCTGAACAGATGCCCGAAGAACTTGTGGCGCCGGTTGAACCGGCCTGTGTAAGTGCCGAGGAACCACTTCATGCCGGCGACCAGATTGGGCTGCGGGGTTTCGATCACGAGGTGGAAATGATTGTTCATGAGGCAAAGGGCGTGAACCTGCCAGCCGGTCTTGGTGCACGCCTCACCGAGCGTGGCGACGAAACCCTTGCGATCGTCGTCATCCAGAAAGATGGCCTCGCGCCGATCCCCGCGGTTCATCACATGGTAGAGAGCACCTTCGTATTCAACGCGCAGCTTGCGAGCCATAGTCGCAACGCTGCGAGCAAGAAGTGTACAAAGTCAAGAACCGACCCCTTTACTGAATGAACACGGTCTGGCACTGAATGTTTTCTGGCTCCCGGAAGATCGGGAGGAGGGCGTGCGCTGTGGGCGGACGAACGTCCGCCTGCGGCAGACCGGACTGACACCCAGGCCGGACGCGACACGCTGGAACCAGATGGGTGACTGAACGGATCACCTTCCCTGACGGGAAGGTTGCCTCCGCCAACAACGACCGAAATGACAGGAAGGAATCGCGCCTTGAACGCCGCCCGCAACGGCCAAGAAAGACAAAGACAGCTTTTAAGAAACGGAAAGCTGGCTGACGGAAATCCATTTTTGCATTTGACCGCTCTCGCTAATGGGCGACCCCTTTCTGTTCCCAGGCTCGCACGCGCGCAACACAGGAGGGCATGTCATCGCGCAATTGGTATACCCAGAAGCGCATCACGTCCCAGCCGAGCTCGATCATCCGCATGTTGCGGAGTTGATCGCGACGGAGCAGTTCCCCATTCCAATCTCGGTGATACCTTTCGCCATCCACTTCGACGTTGAGTTTCCGGCCACCGACAAAAACCGCGAAATCGAGCAGGAATTTCTCTTCCGCATACTGGGGAATGGGTCTCAGTCCGGCTTCCCATAACTTGCGATAGAACAACCTTTCCCAGTCGGAAACCAATTCTGGCTTTGCGACTGCTGGAAACTCCGGTCCAGACGAAGGATTTGCGCGTTGATTTGCTCGCCGATCAGCCCCAATCCCATCGACATAATCTGCGAACGACGCGAGGTAGGAAACACCAGATGCCTTTGCCGCGGCTGTGTCACCCACAACGACCAATGCGGCCCGGGCACGAGTGATTGCCACATTGAACAGATTGCCGGTCTTCTTGAGAAAGCCCAAAGCGCCTTCGGAAATATCCTTCGATACCACCGGCGAGAAGATCATTACATCGCGTTCATCGCCCTGGAACTTGTGAACGGTATCAATGAGTAGATTCAGCTGGCCAAGCAAGAGGGCAGCCTGGGGATGGGCATTAACTAAATCGCGAATCCGATTTGCCTGGGCTAGGAATGGGGTCACCACCCCCACTGTTCCCTGGTAACCTTGCTGAATTCCCAGTCGTTCGATCTCCTTGACCACGGCACGGGCTTCGATCTCATTCAATGCGCCTGAACCCGGGCGCGTCACTACCCCTTGCACATCCACCCAGCGCACGGTGGGTTCATCAAGCGCCGGCCGACGAAGGCGATCGTATTTGGTCGCGATACGGAGGCGGCCCTCATAAAAATGCTGGTTCGAAAATTCTATGATGTCTGCATGTGACCGGTGATGGTCCCGCAGCATGATGATGTCGTCCTGGCCGGCCAGCGGACTGGCTAGGTCGAATACGGAGTTTTCTGAATACGCCCAATTCGCAAATCCGTCGGCCAAGGCATGCTTGTGCAACAACTCTCGATCCCGGCGCGGCTGGATGGTACTGATATGCCGTAATTGTTTGGGGTCGCCAATAATGACCGCCGCTTTGGCGCGGAACAGCAGCGGGAGGGCGGAAGCGATGTCGCACTGGCTCGCCTCGTCTATCACCACCAAGTCAAAGAAGCCGGGCTCAAGTGGCACCCGTCCCCGGGTTGAGAGTGAGGTCACGGCCCAACAGGACAGCATGCTGACCA
>JAFMIZ010000103.1 GCA_017853715.1 Pedosphaera sp. | reverse complement strand
CGACAGGAAGCGCCTCGGCGACCAGCGCCACGACGTCTGCATCCGTGAGTTTGCCGCCAGAAGAGATTTTAGATGGGGCATTCATTGGTAGATGGGGCAATCATTGATCATGAGTAATGACCAATGGAAGACGGCGATCATTGGCCATTAGGCATCGCTCATTTCTCATTTGCCATTGAGAAGGTCAGATCGTCTGGCTCAGGTATCCGCCATCCACCGTGATGTCCGTTCCGGTCACGAAGCTGCTCGCCGCGTGGCTCGCGAGAAACACCGCCGCGCCGATCAACTCCTGCGATTCACCGAAGCGCTTCATCGGCGTGTGTCCCCAGATGGCCTGCGTGCGGGCCGTGGGCGAGCCGTCGTCGTTGAACAGCAATTTGCGGTTCTGTTCCGCCGGGAAGAATCCCGGCGTGATCGTGTTCACGCGCACGCCTCGGGTCGCCCATTCGCGGGCGAGGAACTTGCTCAAGTTCAGCACCGCAGCCTTTGCCGCCGAGTAGGCGACGACACGCGACAACGGCATATGCGCCGAGACGCTGGCGATGTTGATGATGCTGCCCCTGCCCCGCCTGCACATGGCCGGGCCAAACTCCTGGCACGGCAACAGCGCGCCGCCGACCAGGTTGAGGTCGAAGCTCGCCGCCCAATCCTCGGGTTTGATCTGCTCGAACGCATTGGCGTCGGTCACGGTCACTTTGGGGTCATTCCCACCTGCCGCGTTGACCAGAATGCTCGGCGCGCCAAGCTTTGCCTCGAGTTGCTCGTGCGCTTCGGCCAGACTGCAGCGCGATGAGGCGTCGGCCTTGAAGAAGGCTGCCTTGCCGCCTGCGGCTTCAATAGCTTTCACGCGGGCCATGCCGCGGTCTTCATTGCGACCGAGCACAGCGATCTTCGCGCCGGCAGCCGCGAGACCGTCGGCCAATGCCCCGCCGAGCACGCCGGTTGCACCAATGACAACGGCGGTTTCGCCACTTAGATCAAAGAGGTTTTTTGCCATAGTTATCAGCGTTGGATGCGGGCTGAACCACCCTTGGCAAATGCCTTGACCTGCTCCACGGTTGCCATCGTGGTGTCGCCGGGGAACGTCGTCAGCAACGCCCCGTGCGCCCAGCCGAGCTTCACCGCCTCTTCAGGAGACGCACCGCTGAGCAGCCCGTAGAAGAAGCCCGCCGCGTAACCGTCGCCGCCGCCGACGCGGTCCACCACGTCCAGCTCGCACATCGGTGACTCATACGTCTTGCCGTTGAGCCAGGCCACCGCACCCCACGTGTGGCGATTGGTGGAGTGCACTTCACGCAGCGTCGTCGCGACGCCCTTGACGTTCGGGAACTTCTTCGTGGCCTTTTCGATGACCGCGAAGAACGCCGACGGGTCGAGCTTCGATTTGGCTTCCACATCCTGGCCCTCGATGCCGAGACCTTTCTGCAGATCCTCTTCGTTGCCTACCAGCACGTCCACGTGTTCAACGATGCGGGCCAGCACGCTGACCGCCTTGTCTTGCCCGCCCCAGATGTCCCAGAGCTTCTGGCGATAATTCAGATCGAACGACGTCACCGCGCCGTGCGCCTTGGCCGCTTTCATCGCTTCCACGATCAATTCGCCGGTCGTCTCGGACAGCGCCGCGAAGATGCCGCCGCTGTGGAACCAGCGCACGCCTGCGCCGAAGATTTCGTTCCAGTTGAAGTCGCCGGGCTTGAGTTGCGCCGCCGCTTCGTTGCTGCGGTTGTAGAACACCACGGGAGCGCGCACCCCCTGGCCCCGGTCGGAGTAGACCGTCGCCATGTTCGGTCCGCGCACGCCGTCGTGCTTGAACTTCTTGTAGAACGGCTTCACGCCCATCGCGCGAACGCGCTCGGCGATCAGGTCGCCGATCGGGTAATCCACCATCGCGCTGGCCACACCGGTGTTGAGCCGGAAGCAGTCCGCCAGGTTGGCCGAAACGTTGAACTCCCCCCCGCTGACGTGGATGTCGCAGTGGTTGGCCTTGCGGAACGGGATGATGCCGGGGTCGAGCCGGTTGACGAGTGCACCGAGTGAAAGGAAGTCGAGCGCGCCTTGCGCAGGGATGCTTAGGTTTTGATTCATAGGGTCATGGAAACGATGGCTACGGTCTCAGCTTAGGCCGGGCATCCAAACCTGTCATCTGCCCCTTGGGCAAGAAAGTTTGAAAAAAAGGCAGGCTTCTGCCACCCTCACGCCTCCTGTGAAAAGCCGGCACAAACGAGTATTGCTTGCCCTCGGCTGGTATGATTACCGGCTGCACCTGGGCATCGAGCGTTACGCGCAGGAACACGGCTGGACCCTCTCCTCGAACTACGCCCGGGAACGTGTCATCCCCTGGGGCTGGGACGGCGACGGCATCCTCGCCTGGCTGGGTGCGGGCGATGATCTGGCAAAGTTCGTCTGGTCCGTCAAGAAGCCCATCGTGGACATGAGCCTGCGCCGACCCCAGTTCCAATGCGCCCGCGTCGTGGAGGACAATGTTCACGCCGGTCGCCTCGCCGCCCGGCACTTGCTGGACCGACGCGTGGAATCCTTCGCTTATTACAGCGATACGGATAACTGGGCTTACAACGAGCGGGGCGATGGGTTTTTGGAGGAGATTGCTGCTGCCCGCAAGAAGTCCGTCTGGCTGCGGCGGCATGAGGCGAATGATTTGCAGACGGGACGCGGCGAATGGCAACGTCGCCTCCGTTGGCTCGCCAAATCGCTGTCGGCCCTGCCCAAGCCGCTGGGGGTTTTGGCCGCGAACGATCAGCAGGCACTGGAAGTTCTCGAAGCCTGCGAGCTGGCCCGGTTGAGCGTGCCCGAAACCGTCGCCATCGTGGGCGTCGGCAACTACCTGCTCGCGCCAAACGCGATGCCCACGCCCATCACTAGCGTGGACACGAACCTCGAACTGCTCGGCTACCGGGCGGCGGCCACCCTGGATGAGCTGATGCACGGCGGCAAGGTTCCAGCCCAGCCCCTGCGCGTCCCCGCCCAGGCGGTCATTCCCCGCAAAAGCAGCGACTTGCTCGCCATCAATCACCCGAACATCGCGCGCGCCATCCGTTTCATCTGGGAACACGCTCACGAACCCATCAATGTGGCCGACGTCGTGCGCGTCGCCGCCATGTCCCGCCGCGGTCTCCACGAGGCGTTCCTGCAACAGATCGGCCGCACCCCGGGGGATGAGATTCGCCGGGTGCGCATCGATGCCGCCAGGCGCCGCCTCGCCGAGACCGACGAAAAGGTGGAATCCGTGGCGATGAGTTGCGGCTACCAGAGTTTGAACAGTTTTTGTGTCGCGTTCAAAAATGCGACCGATAAATCGCCCGGCCAGTTTCGGCGCGAAGCCCGGGGGATTGCATAATTTTCAAGTCTTTCTGCCCAAAGTGAGCCTTACCTCGACTATTCACCAAAGCTATCGTCGCCCGACTCCATGAATGGCCGCACAAGTCTGTCCATTGGAGCTGTGATTTACAACAAGCCATGAGCCTGAACCAACTCAACGAACAAATCGGACGTCACCGCTGGACCATCTGCGCGTTGATCTTCGCCGCCACCACCATCAATTACCTCGACCGCAACGTCCTGGGCCTGCTGAAACCCGTGCTGACCGCCGGCGGCGTGTTCGGCGACGAAAAATCCGTCGAGCTGAACTACTCGCGCGTGGTGATTTGTTTCCAGGTCGCCTACGCCGTGGGCATGCTGTTCGCAGGCAAGTTCATTGACAAGGTCGGCACGAAGTCTGGTTATGCGTGGTCGCTGATCGGCTGGAGCATCGCTGCCGTCGGCCATGCCTTCGGGCATCACACCTGGAGCTTCGGCATGTGGCGCGCCGCCCTCGGCGTCACGGAGGCGGGTAATTTCCCGGCCGCGAACAAGGCCGTCGCCGAATGGTTTCCCAAAAAGGAACGCGCCTTCGCCACCGGACTCTACAACTCCGGAGCCAACGTGGGCGCCATCGTCGCGCCGCTGACCGTGCCCTACATCGCGAGCGCGTGGGGCTGGGAATGGGCGTTCATCCTGACCGGCCTGGTCGGGTTTACCTGGCTGGCCTTCTGGTATCCCCTCTACGCTTCTCCCTCTGCCAAGCTGGCGGCGGGCAAGCTCTCCCAGGCCGAATACGACTACATCCACAGTGACGCGGACGAGCAGGCCGCTGAGAAAGCCGACGTGGCTCAGGAAAAGGTCTCCTGGTTCAAGCTGCTCACCTACCGCCAGACGTGGGCGTTCTTCTTCGGCAAATTCCTGACCGATCCCATCTGGTGGTTCTTCCTGTTCTGGCTGCCCGCGTTCCTCGCCGGCGAGAACGCGCGCAAGATCAAAGAATTCATGGCCGCGTTTCCAAGTGATCCCAACACGCTGAAGGTGAATGAATACCTGGCGGCCAATGCGAGCTACACCGGCGACTTGGCGAAGATCCCCGGCGTCGAATTCCCCGGCGTCATCAGCTGGCAGCTGGCCGTGGCCGTGGTTTACTGCGTGTCCACCGTCGGCTCGATTTCCGGCGGCTGGTTGCCCAAGAAATTGATCAACGGCGGCATGGATGCCAACCGGGCGCGGAAGACCGCGATGTTCATCATCGCTTTGTTCCCGTTGACCGTGTTGCTCGCGTCCCGGCTGGGGGCGGTCAATACCTGGCTGGCCGTGGCCACCATCGCCATCGCCTGCGCGGCCCATCAGGCGTGGTCCGCCAACATCTTCACCACCGTGTCCGACATGTTCCCGAAAAAAGTCATCGCCTCCGTCACCGGCATCGGCGGCATGGCGGGTTCAGTCGGCGGCATCCTGATCGCCTACGCTGCCGGCCTCCTGCTCCAACACTTCAAGGACCTGGGTAAAATCGAGGTCGGCTACGGCATCATGTTCGTCATTTGCGGCCTGGCGTATGTCACGGCGTGGCTGCTGATGCACCTGCTCGTGCCCAAGTTCAAGAAGATCGTGCTGTAAGCCCAACCCCGGATGCTCATGAGCAACACTGCGTTCATCCACGAGGACTTCCTCCTCCAATCGAGGACCGCGCGTCGCCTCTACCACGAATTCGCCGCGCCGCAGCCGATTGTCGATTACCACTGCCACCTGCCGCCGCAGGACGTCGCCGCAAACCGCCAGTTCAAGAACCTCTTTGAGATCTGGCTCGAAGGCGATCACTACAAATGGCGCGCGATGCGCTCCAATGGCGTGGCCGAACGATTCTGCACCGGCAACGCTTCACCCTTCGAGAAGTTCAAGGCTTGGGCCGCCACCGTGCCGCACACCCTCCGCAACCCGCTCTATCACTGGACGCATCTCGAGCTGAAACGCTACTTCGGCATCAGCGACCTGCTCAGCGAGCACACCGCGCAAACCATTTGGGATCGTGCCAACGAGCAGCTTGCCACCCCCGCCCTGTCCGCGCACGGCATCCTGACGAAGTTCAAAGTTCAGGTCGTCGGCACAACCGATGATCCCACCGACGATCTCGCGCATCATCAAACCATTGCCAAGTCCGGCATCGCCACCCGCGTCATCCCGACGTTCCGGCCCGACAAGGCGTTCAACGTGCACCAGCCCGAAGCGTGGAACGCCTGGGCCAACGCGCTGGAGAAAGTCGCCCAGCGCAGCATCGGCAGCTTGGGTGACTTGCTGGCCGCGCTGAAATCGCGCCACGATTTCTTCCACTCCCTCGGCGGACGCATGTCTGATCACGGTCTGGAACGCTGCTTTGCTGACTTTGTCAGCGAATCCGAGGTGGCCGCCATCTTCACCAAGGCCCGCTCGGGCAGAGCCGTTACGCTGGAGGAACGGGAGAAGTTCGCGAGCCACATCATGCTCTCCGTGGGCCGTTGGAACGCGGAGAAGGGTTGGACGATGCAGTTGCACTTGGGCGCACGTCGCAACAACAGCACCCGGCTGTTCCAGGCGCTCGGGCCGGACACCGGCTTTGATTCCATCGGCGATTATTCCCAGATCGATGCACTCGGCAGATTTCTTGACCGGCTCGACCAGGAAAATGCCCTGCCCAAGACCATCCTCTACAACCTGAACCCGGCGGATAACTACGCCTTCGCCACCATGCTCGGCAATTTCCAGGACGGCTCCGTGCCCGGCAAGATCCAGCTCGGCTCGGGTTGGTGGTTTTTGGATCAGAAGGAAGCCATGGAATGGCAGATGAACGCGCTCTCTAACCTCGGTTTGCTCTCACGCTTCATCGGCATGGTAACCGACTCACGCTCGTTCATGAGTTATCCGCGCCACGAATACTTCCGCCGCACGCTCTGCAACCTCATCGGTCGCGACGTGGAGAACGGCGAAATGCCTGACGACTCGGCACTGCTCGGAACCCTGATCACCAACGTCTGCTCCCACAACGCCGAGAGGTTCCTCGCAGATCGTTGACCCTCCATTGCCTTGCCCCGCGCGCGCCACAATCATGGCGCGTTCGATGCTCTCCGGCGGAACCAGGCTGACGTGTCCGTCCATGACTTCGCCCTTCCATGATGGGCACAGTTTGCTTTGGCCTTTGAGGTGCCAAATTGGGACCTCAAGCTTCCTACTTGTTCGCCGCCGCCCCCTCCTCCTCGAAATCCACGATCTCTTTGATTTGCACCAGGGACCAGCGGTCGATATTCGTCAGGTTGAAGATCTCCTCGATGGTGAAGCCGGCGCGCAGAGGGTGGTTGAATAGGCAGGCCGAGCTTCGGCTGAAGAAGATGCGCTTGGCGTTGGGCACGCTCAGCTTGCGGCTGATGACGTCGCGCGGCAGGATGTCGCGGTCGCCATGGACTTCCGTGCCGATGCGCCAGGGTTTGCCGCCGCCGCCCAGGCCGCAGCGGTGCTGGGTGCACGGTCTCCGTGTCTCCAGCGAGCGCAGGCATTTTTGCAGGCTTTCCAGGAACGTGCGCCCGATGGCCATCGCTTCGCCCACGCTTTTCATCTGCGTGGTGAGCGTGGGGTCGGCTAGCGGGAATTTCCCGCAGGCAAACCGAAGTCAACGAAGCGTTGACAGTGTGGACTAATCGGACTAATCTGTTGCCGATGAAAACCGTCAACGTTCACGAGGCAAAAACAAACTTCTCCAGCCTGCTTGCCACGGTGGAGAATTCCAGTGAATCGTTTGTCATCTGCCGCAACGGCGAGCCGGTGGCCGATCTGGTGCCGCACCAGCGGGCGAGCCGGATCAAACCTCATCCGATCTTGGGTAAGATGAAGATAAAATACGACCCGACCGGACCCGCCACCGAAGCCGAGTGGCCGCGGAGGTTTCGATGATTCTGGACACCTGCGCGCTGCTTTGGCTCGTCAGCGGCGACAAAAAATTGAGCCGCGCCGCGCTCAAGGAGATCAATGCGGCGGCGGCGGTTTATGTCTCTGCCATCAGCGGATTTGAAATCAGCCTTAAAACTGCCGCTGGCAGGCTGGAGCTTTCGCATCCGGTTGAAGCGTGGTTTGAGCAGGTCACCGAACATCACGGGCTGACCGTCCTTCCCCTCGAACTGGATACCTGCATCGCGGCGGCGAAATTGCCACTGATCCACGACGACCCGTTTGACCGCTTCATTATTGCCGCCGCCAAGCTGCACGACTTGACCGTGGTGACACGCGACGAACAGTTCCAGAAATACGGCGTGACGGTGATTGCTTAGTTTTCCGTGCCGATGCGCCACGGTTTGCCGTGGCCGCCCAAGCCGCAGCGGTGCTGGGCGCACAGCCTCCGTGTCTCCAGCATTCACGGCTTGATTGTAGCGGCACTCTATGAGTGCCGTTAGTTCTTCGCCCCCGCCAGCTCCTCCTCAAAATCCACGATTTCTTTTATTTGCACCAAAAACCAGCGGTCGATCTTCGTGAGGTTGAAGATCTCCTCGATGGTGAATCCAGCCCGCAGGCCGTGGCGGATGAAGAAGATGCGCTCGGCGTTTGGGACGGACAGTTTGCGGGAAATCACGTCGCGGGGAAGGATGTCGCGGTCGCCGTAAACTTCGGTTCCAATTCGCCACGGTTTTCCGTCGCCGCCGAGTCCGCTTCTGCCGATTTCGAGGGACCGCAAACATTTTTGAAGCGACTCTTTGAAAGTTCTTCCAATCGCCATTGCCTCGCCCACGGATTTCATTTGGGTCGTCAGGGTCGGATCGGCTTGGGGAAATTTTTCAAACGCAAACCGGGGAATTTTTGTCACGACGTAATCAATGCTCGGCTCGAAGCTCGCGGGGGTGTTCTTGGTGATGTCGTTCTTGAGTTCGTCGAGCAGGTAGCCGACGGCGAGTTTGGCGGCGATCTTCGCGATGGGAAAGCCGGTGGCCTTGGACGCGAGCGCGGAGCTGCGGCTGACGCGCGGGTTCATCTCGATGATGACCATGCGGCCGTTCTCCGGGCTGACGCCGAACTGGATGTTCGAGCCGCCGGTCTCCACGCCCACGGCGCGGATCACGGCGAAGCTCTGGTCGCGCATGATCTGAAATTCCTTGTCGGTCAGGGTCTGGATGGGCGCGACGGTGATGCTGTCGCCGGTGTGGACGCCCATCGGATCGAAGTTCTCGATGGAGCAGATGATGACGCAGTTGTC
>JAFMIZ010000102.1 GCA_017853715.1 Pedosphaera sp. | reverse complement strand
TAAGTGGTCTCGGTGGTATCAGGAGGATGGCAGCACCCAGATCTTCAGACTGTTCAAAGGTGAGGAAAACCTTCGTAATGCGCTGGAGAACGCCGCGCGCGTCGAGGCGTTCAGTGAGGTGAATTGGGAACGAGGACGCTGGCATGAATGGAGCGGTGCTTATACCATCGTCAAGCCGCACGGCGCCGCGATTTTTCAGGCAAAAACAACGTCCATGACTGGTCGGTTCAGATCAATATGAATTCCCAGGGGGACGTCATTCTCAATCACCGTCGGGGTGCGGACAAGGTGATCGCCCAGGCGATGGTGGGGAAACCCTTTCGCATCCGGGTTCGAGACAATGGACATGATTACGAGGTGTTCTTGGAAGACCGGAAGGTAGGGGCAGGATTCTACGCGCGGCCCAAGGGGAAACCGCGTTCCGTTGGGGCATGTATTTCAGGCATAGCGAGATGGATCATGATGCGATGATCTTTGTATCTGGTGCTACAGTGGACGCGGGAGGAGACAAGCCATGAATAAAAAACACACACTCAAATTATGCTTCATCCTGACCGGCCTGCTGCTGGCGTTGGGCTCAACCCTTTCCGGCGCGGAGAAGAAACCCAACGTCCTCTTCATTGCCGTGGATGACATGAACAACGACCTCGGCTGTTACGGCAATCCGCAGGTCAAGTCGCCGAACATTGACCGCCTCGCCACTCAGGGGGTGCGCTTTGAGCGAGCGTATTGCCAGTTCCCGCTGTGTTCGCCGAGCCGCTCGTCCATCATGACCGGACTGCGCCCTGACACCACCCGGGTGTTTGATCTGCAATATCACTTCCGCCAGGATCTGCCTCACGTGGTCACCCTGCCGCAGCTCTTTACAACAAACGGCTACTACGTGGCCCGCGTGGGAAAGATTTATCACTACGGCAATCCCGGCCAGATCGGCACCAGCGGTTTGGACGATCCGGCCTCGTGGCAGGAATTCTACAATCCCGCCGGGCGCGACAAGACCGCGCTGGAGCAGGACGTGATCCGTTACACAGGAAAGAGGGGGGGCGGCTTGGGTTCCGCGATGGCTTTTCTCAACGATAAATCAGGCAAGGACGAGGAACACACCGATGGCAAAGTGGCTACCCAGGCGATTGATCTGTTGGAAAAGCACCAAGACAAACCGTTCTTCCTCGCGGTCGGCTTTTACCGGCCGCACTGCCCGTGGATCACTCCGGGCGGTTATTTCGAGATGTATTCTTTGGACGCCATGCAGTTGCCGGATATCGCCCCCGACATCAAAGAGACCGTGCCCGCGCCCGCGCTGGCTTCGACGAAACCCTGGCCGTATTTGGGCGTGACGCCGGAGCAGGCGCGTGAGTGCAAACTGGCTTACTATGCCTCCATTTCTTTCGTGGACGCGCAAATCGGCCGCGTGTTGGATGCTTTGGACCGACTGGGGCTGCGGCAAAACACCGTCGTCGTTTTCTGGAGCGACCATGGTTATCACCTCGGCGAACACGGATTGTGGTTCAAGCAAAGTTGCTTCGAGGAAAGCGCCCGGGTGCCGCTGATCATCGCTGCGCCGGGCCTGAGAAGTGGCGGCAAAGCCTGCTCGCGAACCGTGGAATTGCTGGATCTTTATCCCACGCTGGCCGACCTCGCCGGACTGACCCCGCCGAAGAGATTGGAAGGCGCCAGTCTTCGTCCGCTTCTGGATGATCCTGCCGCACCGTGGGCGCGCTCGGCCTTCACCCAAGTCCAGCGTGGCGGTTTCCCCGGTCACAGCGTGCGCACTGAACGCTGGCGTTACACGGAATGGGACTTTGGCAACAAGGGCGCGGAGCTTTACGATCATCACACCGACCCGCAGGAATTGCACAATCTCGCCGCCGACCCCCGGCACGCCGCCTCGGTGGCGGAATTGAAGGCGCTGTTGAAAACGGTGCATCCCGCGCCGGTGCAGGGCGGGAAGCCGCGGGCCGGATTTGCGGAGTCGCTGGGCGTAGAGATAAGGAATTGAACGCCCTCCCCCGAATTGGAAGGAGCGCCGGCAAGGACGCCAGCGCTCCGGCTTGGGGGCGGGGAGAGTGGCTCCCCCCCCAGATTACGCTACGTCTTTCATGTGAGTGCTCTAACGCCTACGCCAGTTGGCCGCGGCTCGGGCCGGATGGTTTCTTCCATTTCGTCTGGGTATGGCGTGAATCGCCGGATTGCTCCAGCAACCACACCTTGAGTTACGCCCGCACCCGAGACTTCATCCATTGGGAAACCAGCCGGGGCAAGAAAATGCCGCTGCCCATCACCCTCATGAAAAGCGAGGTGATTGATCCGGCCAAAGTGAAGGAAGGCTTGATCAACTGCACCTTCAACTTCGGGTTTGATGATTCAAAGCGGCTCGTGGTCGTCTATCACCGTTACGACTCGAAAGGCAACTCGCAGATCTATGCCGAGCGACCCTCGCGCTGGGGTGGATGGAAAATCTCACAGATCAGCGATTGGAAATTTCGCCGGGATTTTTCCGGTCAGGGCTCAATTCCAGCAATCATCCATATGGGCGAGCCCGAACTTCAACCCAACGGCACGTTCATCGTGAGTTACACCATGCCGTTCGGTCCGGGTTCGGGAAGGTTGCGGTTAGACGCCCGCACGCTGCGGCCGAAAGGCGTTTTGCCGCCCGCCGCGGGTTTGCTGCCCGAACCCTTGAATCAGCTGGTGTTGCAATATCCCGGCGTGGCGGTGCGCACGCGGGTTTCAAACTATGAGGGGCGCACGTGGGTGCTGCGTTGGGAGTCGCTGCCGGCCAACCGCGACGTTGCCCGCGCGGAAGCCCCTCCGCCCGGCGAGTTGCATGTTTGCGAGGTGATGCCCGGAACGGAGCAGGCAAAGTGAGTCAAAGGCAAACGGAGGCTGCCGCTCTCCATGTGGTTAATTCTAGTCACAGCCCTCACGGCGGCCATCGTGGTAGGCTTGCATCCATAAGGCCAATCGTCGGCGCGCAAAATTGGGCTGCGTGGTTTGTGGGAGCCACCCGAGGCGGAGCGCTCTTTATTTGGGGAGCGCATTGTTGGCTCGCGAGTGGTCAGGGTCATGCGTTTACGTGATGTGCATTCGCCCGGATTGAGGCATAGCCTTGCTTGAAGTAACCAGCACCATGACTGAATCCGGCAGCACAAGTTTCGGGGCGACCCAGGCGGGCAGAGCTTCTGCTCGAACCGGTCTGGGGCTGCCTTGGTCCGGGCCGATGTGCATGTCAGCGTCGTGGTTGATCGCTTTGTTTATTTGCAGCCATCTGTGTCTGGACCGTGCGCGGGCTGAAATCCTTTTCGCCATCACCAACGATTGCGAGTTGCAGTGGACGTTGACCAATCCGCCGGTCGCCATTCAAGGCGAGACCACCACGATCCTCATCGTTGGCACGGCCGGCACGGCGGGCAAGGAACGCTGTCCGGTGATTCCATTTCAGTTGCCGGATTTTGGTGCGGTGACCAACCCGTTTCTCTTGGCCAGTTTTTCCTGCAACATCTCGAGCTACGTCAACACGCCAACGGGCAATGCCGATCTCTACGGTCTGGGCCGTCGTGCCGATCCCACGGTGTTGACGAATGATTATTGGGCCGGAACGAATGCGGTGGATCCCACCGACGCGGCGCTCTTGCAGAACAATCTGCTGTTGACGCCTCCCGCCACCGGCCTCGCCATCAGCAGCGGCACGGCGCTGGCAAATTATCTCAATGCCCAATACGCCGGCGGCGCGGGTGCGGGGCAGTTCGTCTTCCTGCGCCTCAGCACGGACACCGCCCAGTCCGGAGTGGCGCGGCGGGAGATCACCTCCGCCGAAGGCGGCGCAGCCAATCCGGCGAACTGGCCGCAGATCAATTACACCTTGGCGCCGACAAATAAAATCATAGCCAGCATCCGCGTGGAGACGCGCGCGGATGGAACCGCTGTTGTCATGCCCGCGACGAATTTGTTCAGCGGAGTTGCGCTGACCAACTATGCCATCGGTCGCAATTCCGGCGGACAGTTCGTCACCAACATCGCGGCAATCTGGATATTGACGAACATGACCGGCAATGTCACGGCCGGTGATCTCGTCGCCGCGCCGGATGGCCGGAGTGCTGTGTTCACTGCCGGCGGCGCCGGTTCGGCCCAGATTCTGGCGATTGCCGATGCAACAAACCTTGTTCCTTCCGGCGCCATCACCGTCACCAATCCACCTCCTGCCAATCTGTCCGTCCGTCCGTTCATCTGGGTGCGGGACTCGGAGCGCGCGGGCATACTCGCCAAGATCGCCACGAACGCCTGGGCCACCAGTCTCTCCAACGCGCTCGTTGCCCGCGTGGCGACCGACGTCGCCAGCCACCAGTCCAACCGCGACTCGTGGCTGCGCCAGTTGCCGGTGCTTTGGGGCAATTCGCCGGCCATGTTCAAGACCGTCCCCACCTACACCGAAACCGAGGTGCGCTACCCGACGGAGAACAAATTCAACGACGCCCTCGACTGCGCGGTGCTTTACTACCTGACCCGGGATGCGAAATACGCCCAGTGCGCCGCAGACGTTCTGCACAACGCGGTGAAGACCCTGCTGCCCGTCGCGCCGTCCACCTCGGTGGGCAACGGCGGCTGGATCATCCAGAATGACCTGCTGAAAGAAGCCCGCGTGATGGGTTGCCAGCTTCCGGTGGTTTACGATTTTCTCCACGCGTTCCTCCAGACTAACCAGGTCTATGACGTGCAGGCGGCCGGCCCGGTGAACTTCAATTTCACCAGCGCGCAGGAAGTCTTTCGCACCTACTACGAATTGACCCGCGACCACGGCAATGCAAACGACAATTGGTCGTCACTCGAGGCGACTTGCATGTTGAACAATCTCCTCGCGCTGGATTCTTCGACCGAGCGCGCCGCGGGTTTGCAGATTTACCTCCTCACGGGATCAAGCCGCCAGGACTCATTGCAATACGACTACAATCTCGACTTCGACAACCCGGGCGACATCTGGCATGAATCCTTTCAATATTCCTCCGGCGTGGGCCAGATTCGCACCTTCCACATGGTCTTGCTGGAACGCTACGACCCGACGCTGAATCTGTTCGGCGTCTATTCCAATTTTCCCACGAGCCTCCCGCGCATCCCCCAGTTTCGTTATCCGAATACTGGCATGAACATCAGTTTCGGCGACGGCCATCGCGACGACGGGATCAGCCAGCCGTTCTTCTACTACGAGATGGTCTATCAACACGCTCTGGCACGCGGTCACACCAACTTCTCGTCGCTCTTCGGCGGCCTACTCAACGGGGGCATCAGCGCGGGCGAATACAACCGCGCCTCGCTCAACAGCTACAATTCGCTCGGGCCGCACAACGAACCGCTCGAATTGTTGTGGGCCGCGCCTGCCATCAACGAGCCGGGCGTGTCGCTGAGTTATCCGCGCACCGATGCGTTGCCGTGGGCCGGCATCGCGTTGCAGCGCAATCCCTCGACCGTGAACAACTCCACCTACGGCCTGATGTGCTTCGTGGGTGGAGCGGCGCACACGCACAGCCACGCCAGCGGCATGAGCATGGAACTCTTCGGCCTCGGCCAGGTTCTGGGTGCGAAGTCGGGCCGCGACACCTACGGCACGGCAATCCACGAAAACTACTACCGCCTGTTCAGCGCCAACAACACCGTGGTCGTCAACGGTGCTTCGCGCGGCGAGGGCGGATGGGAGCAGTTGGCCATCAACACCGTCCAGACGGTCGCCATCGAGCCGCAGCCGTTCGCCGTGGCGGTGTCGTCGAACTTTTCATTTTCATGCAGCTCCTTCGCCGACAACAAAGGTTCGCTGGCTGAGGGCACGCAACAGCGCACGCTCGCCATCGTCCGCACCTCGCCCACCAACGGCTTCTACGTGGATTTCTTCCGCTCCCAATCCACCGTCACCAACCGCGTCGCCACCACGTTGAACGGCAACGTCACGAACCAGTTCCACGATTACATCTATCACAACGTCGGCTCGACCAACTTCAGCCTGACGACCAACGGCGTCGCGCTGCCGTTGGTCAGCCAGCCGAGCCGATTCCAAAATGACATTGGCGACGCCTACGAACAACCGGGCTGGCGCTACTTCACCAACACCGTCGTCTCGTATCCGCACGGTCAGCCGACGCGGGCGCAATTCAACGCCACGCCTTCGGGCACGACGCTTTACATGGACATGATCCTGCCCGCCGTCACCAACCGCGAATACGCCCGGGTGGCCGCGCCGCCGATCACGGATTACGGCATCGGCACGGCGCCCTCACCCGCGCTCGTGGTCCGGCAGATTGGCGACACGTGGGACAAGCCCTTCGCAGTGGTTTACGAACCGCACTTTTCCGCAACCGGCGCAACCGTCACCAACGTCACCGCGCTCTGGCGCAGCAACATCGTGGTCGGCTTGAAGATCGAAAGCATCGTGGCCGGAACGGCGCGCGTTCACCACGTCCTCTCCAATCCCAACGCGAGCGAAACCTATTCGGATGCTGCCATTGGCCTCGCATTCACCGGCCGTTTCGGGATCGTCGCCGAAAACAGCGATGGCTCGGCGGCACTTTATCTCGGGCAAGGCAAAGCCCTTTCCTATCGCGGCAACTCCGTGACGGTGGTAGGGAACACCAACTCCCAGGCGGAAGTGCAATTCACACCAGGCCAGACCCCGCTCATCTCGGCCAACGCGCCGGTGAATGTGGTGGCGGCCAGCACGCCGGTGTTTACGCAGATCAGACGAAATCCTGGCGGCGTGGTGACATTCACCGCGACAGGATCACTGGGCGTGCCCTATACCCTGTGGGGCAATACCAACGTAGGTGGCGGAACGTGGACGGCGCTGGGTAGCGACACGGTGACGAGCAGCCCGTTTGTGATCCAGGATATTGGCGCGACCAACCTGTCCAGCCGCTACTATCGCATCAGCACTCCATGAAAAATACCATGACTACCGCCCCTTGGTTGGCTTGCCTGTTTGCACTGGGGCTTTCAGTTGCATCAGTGTTGTCCGCTATTGAGTCGGTCGCGGGCACGCTTCCCACGCCGGTCCCAAGCAAGACCAACAAGGCCAAGGCCAGTCCCCCAGCCAAAGCCGCGCCGCCGCCCGTCTATAACGCGTCCGTGCCGAAGCCCACGCTGAGCGAAGTGCGTTATGGCCCTCACGAACGGAACGTGCTGGATTTCTGGAAGGCGGAGTCCGCCGAGCCGACGCCGCTGGCGTTTGTGATCCATGGCGGCGGCTGGACCAGTGGAGACAAGGAGCGCGTGGATCGTTTCGCGGACGTGTCGGCGCTGCTCCAGGCCGGCATTTCGGTGGCGGCCATCAATTACCGCTACACGTCGCAGGCGAATGCGGATGGGGTCGAGCCGCCGGTCAAGGCGCCGATGCATGATGCCGCCCGCGCGTTGCAGTTCGTGCGCAGCCAGGCGGCGAAGTGGAATCTCGACAAGGACCGCGTCGGTGCGGCGGGTGGATCGGCGGGCGCATGTTCCAGCTTGTGGTTAGCGTTTCACGATGACCTTGCCGACCCCAAGAGTGACGACCCTGTCGCCCGCGAATCCACGCGTCTGCAGTGCGCGGGCGCGATCGGTGCGCAGACCACGCTTGATCCGGAGCAGATGAGCGATTGGACGCCGAACAGTAAATACGGCGGTCATGCCTTCGGCTTTGGTTCATTCGCTGAATTCCTTGCTGGACGCGAAAAGATTTCACCCTGGATCGCCGAGTATTCGCCCTACGCTTTGGCGAACGCAGGCGATCCCCCGGTGTATCTTATCTACAGCCGTCCGCCGGCCCTAGGTCAGCCGGAGAAGGACCCGACGCATACCGCCAATTTCGGCGTCAAACTTCAGGAGCACTGCATAATCAAGCAGGTCCCGTGTGAACTGGTCTATCCAGGTGCGCCCAGCGTGATGCACACAAATGCGACGCAATTCCTGATCAGGCAGCTCAAATACAAACCGTCCAAATGAGCTCCAGCCTCAGCCGGTACGGCCTCACAGCCGCGTGGCCTGCTCTTGTTGCGGCTGCAATTCCAGTCCGCGCTGGACAGTCCCTACCGCCGGGATTTCCGTCAAATGTCCAATTGGGAGGGGTCGTTCATGGTGGAAATGCGATTGGCGCGCTGGGCGACCATTTACCGCAAGTCGTCGGATGAACTGCGCCCGCTGCTCCGGTCGGATTGTTCCCTCAAGGCGGACCTGTAAGGCTGGCTCTATTACGTGTGCGACGCAACGCCTGCGCCAAGCGCTGCCGAGACCGACGAAATCATCGGGTCCATCACGCCCATTGATAATCCGCCGGTCTCCACCAACGACACTTTCCTGCCGCACTGCCCAGCCGCCAATCGCGTTTCATGCCTCGATTCCAATCGTCTCACGGACAATACGCCGGGCGGGTGGAAGGACGGTGCCGCCGAGCCGGCGTTCGATCTCGACGGTTACACTCATGCCAACTACGTGGATGGGCCTGTATAATGGTTGAAGAGGAAGAGTTTCCTTCAGCTAGGAGCCAGCCAAAGGTGAGTGAACGCACACGGCGGGCATCCAGCCAGCAGCATGGCGGTTCG
>JAFMIZ010000022.1 GCA_017853715.1 Pedosphaera sp. | reverse complement strand
TTGCGCGACAACGGCGCCTTTAAAGCCGGAGCCCACGCGGATTGCCGACCTAAAGCGCCCATGAGCGTTGCGCCGCGACTGACGATGCGTTGCGGTCGGAGATTGGCGCGCTCTGCTCTGACGCGGCCATCCTCGTCGCGGAGAACAGCATTCCATTCGCCGTTGTAAGAACTGCTGCAAAAGAGCGGGATGCTTACCCGCTTGCGGGTGCCGGTGGGCAATTCAATGGGCACAAGGCGTGGATAACCCGACTGCCCCATGCCGGTGGTGACTTCGATCGTGCCGTTGAAAGCCGGGCCGTCATTGTAAACCTCGCAGATCAGCGGAAACCAACTGGCCTCGGGCACGTAGCTGTCTAACCCAATGTAGGTGTCGAATTGCATGGCTGCTCGGGAACTCGCTCCCGTGAGCAGGAATGAAAGCGTTAGGAACGTCAGCCAGGCGCGACTTTGTCGCCGCGGGCGCGAACGTAAGATGGGCGGTGTCTCCATGGGTAGGCCCTAGTCAACCAACGTGCTTCTGATAGCACACAAAACCCGGATGGCAACGTTCAAGTGATGTTTGGACTGTGCTGGAAACAATTCGCCACCTGGATCCTTTCCGCAACGCCCCAGCGCTGTGAGCGCCGACATCCTTCTTGGCATCCGGTCTCCATTAATGCCGCCGCAACTGCAGCCGATGATCCACGCGCCGGGTTTGATTGAACTCCAGTCGCGGCAGATCCGTCAGGGTGGGGGATTCCGTCTCGTTCAAGAACGTCCGCGCCATCACTTGTAACGCCGTCCAGCGCGCCCACTCCAACGGCGGCGCATGGGCGATCTGCCGCAACAGACTCCGCCATTCGATGATGACGCGATCGATGTCGCCCGCACCCGTCAGGTCCGTGATGAACACATGCTTGTTCAGCGGATTCTTATGCACGGCCTGCACGACCGCTTCGGCCCCGTAACCATATTTCGGCGGCAACCCGTTCTCCAGGTAGCCGGGGATGCTCTGCAGCTTGAACTGCTCGTGGCACACCATCGCCAGTCGTCCCGCCCAGCGGTTCTCGTCACCACAAAACCGGAACCCCGCATCGAGATTCGCCAGGTCATAGATCAATTCATCCAGCGGGTATGTTCCGTCTTCCAACGCCGCTGCGATCGCCAGTCCGTCGCCCTGCTGGAAGAAGCTTGCCATCCGTCCACGCAGCGTGGGAATGCCTTTGGCATCCACCAGATTCAACCTCCGCCACAGCATCGCCGTTCCCGTGGACGTCTCCAGATTCTTGCAGACTTCGATCAACGAACACCCGGCACAGTCCGGTGGCAACACCTCGCGCTCCACTGGCTTCCATAAAGCCACGCTATGTTGATCCACCGGCACGCGCAACGTCAGCGTATCCAGCCGGACGTTCGCCACGATCTGATGCCCGCGATGCCAGTAATTCACCACGGGCGTGTGTTGCAACTTGTCGAGCTTCTCGGCCAGCAACGGCGCCACGCCTTCCTCCCAGACTTGCTCGGTCACTTCGCGGAAACTCCAGTTCGTCAGCTTGCGCACCCACTTTGCCAGCAACACCCGTCCGCCGCTCAGCTTGTCCGCCACCGTCATCGCCCGTCCATGGATCGGCACGCCATCACGCTCCTCCAAAATCACCAATCCCCCATTGCCGACCTTCTCCAGCGCTGGCGTATGCGAGAGCAGAGGACGCAAAGGGGGCGGGGCAGGGCGCGTCACTCCGTGCGCGCCGTCGTTTGACGATTCGAGCATCACGGCTGGCAGAGGGCTGCCAGCCCTACCACCGATAGCTTCTGGTTTACCCACCCAAATATTCCCAATCGGCACGTCCACAAACGTCGGCACGTTCTGCCATTCGCCCTGGCTGTTGCGCATCTGTCGAACCCGCCTGCGCACATGGCGTGCCCGCTCGGCGTCCGTGTGCAGATGGCACGGCACATCCGGTTGCCTCAACGATTGTTCCACGCCCAAGAACACCGGCTTACTCGTGAACAACCGCTCCTGCACCCGCACCGCTTCGCCGAATGGATCCAGCCCCGCATCTGCTGCCGCCGCCATGATGCCCAGCAACGCGGGCCAATCCACCGAACCGCTCCGCGACAAATGCGCCGCCCGCGCATCGAGCAAACGTACCT
The DNA here is from genome assembly GCA_017853715.1 of Pedosphaera sp. Classification (GTDB taxonomy): domain Bacteria; phylum Verrucomicrobiota; class Verrucomicrobiia; order Limisphaerales; family DSYF01; genus DSYF01. The sequence goes on along the minus strand of JAFMIZ010000022.1, from coordinate 28,963 downwards.
CATTCGACGAGACCAGCACAAAACCGGTTTCATCCAGCCCTCGGCGACCCGCGCGACCGAACATTTGCAGAATCTCATCCGAGCGCAGCGGCTGCTCCACCGAATCGCGCCGATAGGACTCCGCCGCCAGCGCCACACTCCGCAGCGAGAAATTGATGCCCGCCGCCAAGCCCATCGTCGCCACCACCACGCGCAATTGACCCGCCTTGGCCAGCGGCTCGATCACACCTGCCCGCGCCGCATAGCTCAGCCCGCTATGATGAAACGCCACCCGCGCCTTCAGCAGGCGGGCGAGATGTTCCCCCACGATCTGCTTCTGCTCCAAACTGAGCTGCAGCGGATTAGTGCAGGGTAGATTGCGCGCCATATCGGCGGCCATCGCTTCCGCCGCCTGACGGCGCGGCGCAAAGACCAGGATCGGCCCAAGGTCATCCGCCAACGCCTTCGCGCAGAACCGCGCCCAATAACCCCGGATCTCCGAGGGTACGTTGAAGTTTAAGTTGTTCGCGTGAACCTCCTCCAATGGCACCGGCCGATGCTCGTGCCGAATCAGAACAGCCTTGCGCCCAAGCCGGGTGAACCACTGCACCACGTGATGCGGATTCGCCACGCTTCCGCTGAGCAGAAGAAGTTGCGTGTGTGCCGGGGCTAGCGCGAGTGCGAGCTCGTAGTTCAACCCGCGATCCGGGTCGCGGATCATCTGGTATTCATCCACCACCAGCAGCGCCGGACCTTCACCACGGATCAACCGCGACTTCTGCGTTTCCAGCGTCGCCACGATGATCGGCGCCTCCAGATTCTCCGCGAGATCGCCCGTCGCGATGCCCACGTTCCAACCCCGCGCCCGCCATTCCGCCAGCTTGTCGTTCGCCAGCGCCCGCGTCGGCACCGTGTAGATTGCCTGACCCCGAGGCCTGCCCATGTTCGACCACAACTCGAAGATCAACGTCTTGCCCGACCCCGTGGGCGCTTGCACCACCACATCGTTGCCCTCCCGCAACGCCGTCACCGCCTGCTGCTGCCATAGGTCCGGCACCGTCACCTGATTCAGTGACGCAGCATGGTCTATTTGATCCCCGAGCGACTGCACGTCCCGAAGATAAACAACTCCGCCCACTGCGTAAGCCAATTTCCTGGTTCCGCGGACCCGAGCTCTGGGAGTGCCTGCATCCTGTCAGTCAGGCCCCATCGTTGGCATTTGCCTTATCCGCCCCGCCCGTCCTCTTCGACCTCTCTGTCCCATCCTCAGCCATCCAGCGGACTGCGCACGCCAAGGGCCGGCTTGCTCATGACATGCGACTATCTCGGTTTGGGAAACCGAAATAAGAATTCAAGCGCAGCGAGAAGGTGCTCAGGGGGTGAGTTAACGCGCGTGAGCGGGTTTCTAAATCTGCGCAGTGATCATATCCCTGTGGCCCAGTAGATCTAGTGCCCACTGCGTACCCCGACTAAATGGTTAACAAACTGAAATGAAATTCTCGTAACAGCGCGCGCCTAGATGCTCATAGCCCCGGCCTGAACTGGGCGTGCCGGACAGCAATGCGTGAATGAGTCTTTGGTGCAACTGGTAAAGGTGAACCTGCCCCGGAAGTCTTCCAGCATGAGCTGACTCTTGCCCCAAGTTCCACCGGCGGCGCTGGCGAAGGGTTTTCCCTCAAATGTTGCAACGTTGTCCTCGTAGGCTAACACGGCCATGCGCGGACTCTGCGGGCTGGCTAGCCAGCGTACGAACTTGTTGGCATGCAGTTCGGAATCGTATCCGTAATTTGCGTCTAGAAGAGCCATCGCTATCAGTTCAGCTGGCAGGTTGGTCACTGCGGCGACATAGCCAAACATCAAACTCCCGCCCCCACTGTGTGCGCTGAGGACGAACGGAGGGTCATTGGTTGAATAAGCCTGCCGCACGGCTCTAACAATGCCGGGAATCGCGTCGTTGTCATTTCGCTTGCGTCAGGCGGGCCAGTTGAGTCCAGCCACTTCAAGGTATGCCACGCCGATACGCTTTTTAGGCAGAGCAGCGCAGACGAAATCAAGCTGGACGGCGATTTGCTGGATGCCGTAGCGTCATTCATTCGTGTTGTGTGGCTTGCGTCCGGCGGTCTGCGCGATGGTTCTCCCGTTGGGCGGCCATGGGCGTGAGCGGCACTCGCAAGGCATCAGCGTCATTGCCCGCTCAAAGGCAGTCGCCTGTCACGAAGACGCGGTAAAGGTTGCTGCGGTTCATGATGTTGACGGAGCTAAACTGGCGAAAGTTTCGGGAGTTGTTTTCCCAATGATTTTTGTTCCTCGCGTTCGCTCAATGGCACCGCAGCTATCACTTCCGCGAGTTTTTGCCTGTGGGTGCGTGGGAGGGCGCTCCTGCAGGTTCAGCTGTGGCGGCGCTGGGCCTGCGTCCCAACCGCGCCGAGAACAGCGAGAATTAGGGCAAGTCACGGTTTCATCTCAGGGTTCCTTGCGCGGGAACAATGGGGCAGGGGCACCGATCGCATGGCCCTGTTTCAAACCTCCCCAGTGCACTCCCGTGAATTGGTCCGGCGCGCCGGTCAAGCCGAGTTGCTCGTTGATCCGGCAACTAGTGGTGGGCAGGAACGGCCAGAGTAATACGGCGATGATGCGGCAGGTCTCGACAAGGTTGTAGAGCACTTCGTCGAGGCGTTGCGCTTGCGCGGGGTCCTTGGCGAGCTTGAATGGAGCCGTCTGATCCACGAACTGGTTGGCGCGCGTGATCAATGTCCAGATGCTTTGGAGCGCGGCTTGCAGTTCGTTACGCTCGAGTTGTCCGCAAACGTCTGCGATTGCCCTGGCGGCATCGGTGCTGAGATCATTCGCAGGTGCGGGCACGGTGCCATCGCGATAACGCTTCAGCATCGAGAGCGAGCGGTTTACCAAGTTACCCAAGCCATTCGCGAGTTCAGCTTGATAACGTGCTTTGAAGCCCGCGTCGGTCCAATTGCCATCGGGGCCGATGTCCAATTCCCGTAGCACATAGAAACGAAAGGCGTCGAGGCCCCACTCGTTGATGACGGCGGTCGGCTCAACGACATTCCCCGTCGTCTTGCTCATCTTCGTGCCATCCTTCTGCCACCAACCGTGGGCGAGGATTTGCTTGGGCAACGCAATCCCGGCCGCGTGCAGCATGATGGGCCAGTAAACGGCGTGAAACTTCACGATGTCCTTGCCGATGACATGGATGTCGGCGGGCCACAGGGAGGTTGAGGGTTGATGGTTGTTGGTTGCTAGACCTAGCGGGCCGCATACCGCCGGATCGCCGAGCGAAGCTGGGACAGTGATGTAGTTGGTCAAGGCGTCGAACCAGACGTAGGTCACGAACTCGGGATCGAAGGGCAGGGGGATGCCCCAACTCAAGCGCGAGGCTGGACGCGTGATGCACAGGTCTTCGAGCGGTTGCGATTTCAGGAAACCGAGGACTTCGTTGCGGCGATAGTCCGGCTGCACGAAGGAAGGGGTGCTCTCGATGTAACCAATCAGCCATTGCTGGTGCTTGCCCATCTTGAAATACCAGTTGTCCTCTTTCAGCTCGATGACTTGCCCCCACTTTGGATCCCACGTGCCGTCGGGGTTGCGATCCTTTTCCGTGAGGAACGTCTCCTCGCGAACGGAATAGAATCCGGTGTGAGAGTCCTTGTAGAGATCACCCTGCTGGTGGAGTTTGGAAAGAATCGCGCCCACGACGCGCTTGTGACGTTCATCAGTGGTGCGCACAAAGTCGTTGTTCGTCAGCCCCAGCGTGGTGGCTAGCCCCTTCCAGATGACGGCCAACTCATCGCAATACGCTTTGGGCGATTTGCCCTCGGCTTGGGCAGCCTGTTGCACTTTCTGACCGTGCTCGTCCACGCCGGTTAGGAAAAAGGTTTCCTGACCGAGGCTGCGCCGGGCTCGGGCGATTGTATCCGTGACGACTTTTTCGTAGGCGTGGCCAAGGTGCGGCGCGCCGTTCGTGTAATCAATCGCGGTCGTGATGTAGAACTGCTTGTTCATCTGGCGCGGATTGTAGAGGCACCATGGTCAAATTCCAATGGTTCAATTGGTTGTTTGCTTGGAATCACGTTCGCGGTGAGAAGATTACATTTGTCCGGTGGGCTTCGTTGTTGACCGAGGGGTGCCGTGAAGGCTCCCTAGCCGTCCTATGAAAAAATTGGCCTCAAACAAATCTGAAAAAACGGTCGCCACCATGCGGCGAGGCTCGGTGCAGAGCCCTGCCACCAGTTCAATGGCGAAACATTGACGCTGGATGCCATTTTAACCGTGCAGAACGCCGCGCCGCATCGACGGTCCCTGGCCCTGCCCTCAAGTGCCGCGACCGGCAAGTGACTTGCGTGGGCAGGGGCATTTGGTGGCGGAGATTGGCTTGTCTCCCATCGGCGGAATCGCCGTCGAGACGGAAGGCTTTTCGGCGGTTGATTTCGCCCATCCACCCGCAGGTCGCGATCAGCAAGTGACGATTCTGGCGTTGGCGGCGGCACGTGCGGCCGTTTCACTGACGTGCAGGACTTCGCAATTTGCTCCCGCCCGGAGAATTCCCTGCAGCCGAGGATAGCCGTGCGGCAGGTTATCGCCAACGCCAAGGCGGCGACCTTGCTGCCCATCATCAAAGAACGGATCGTGCCGGATTCCATCGTCTGCAGCGACACCCTCTCCAGCTACAAGGCGCTGGATGTGGCAGGCTTTCGCCATGTGCGGATCAATCACTCCAAGCTGTTCGCCACAGGCAAGAACCACATCAACAGCATCGAAAACTTCTGGAATCAGGCCAAACGTCACTTGCGGAAATTTAACGGTGTGCGCAAGCAGCATTTTCCGCCATTCTTGAAGGAGTGTGAGTGACATTCAACCATCCGAACTCAAAAACGCAGTTGCGCCAATTAAATCAGTGGCTTTGTCACTTCTTAACCTGATTACCTAGGACAGCCCCTTAAAAATTCATCGCGGGCCGGGCGGATGCTCACTACATTCCGCCCATGGTTCATGTTGGAATCGGCTATGATGTTCATGCGCTGGTGGCAGGGCGGAAGCTTGTGCTCGGCGGCGTTGATGTTCCTCACGCCAAGGGCCTCGATGGACATTCGGACGCGGATGCGTTGATGCACGCGATCACGGATGCAGTGCTCGGGGCAATCGGTGAAGTCGATATCGGCCATTTCTTCCCCAACACCGACCATCGTTGGCACGGGGTGCAGAGCCGCATTTTTCTCGAGGAGGCCGCGAAACAAGTTAGAGCGCGTGGGGGGCGAATCGTCAACATCGATGCCTCGCTGATGGCTGAGGCGCCAAAGATATACCCGCACATCCAGCAGATGAAGGCGAACATTGCCACAGCCCTCGGATTGGACCCCAAGAAAGTTGGTGTGAAGGCGACCACGAATGAACGCATGGGATTTATCGGACGTGAGGAAGGCATTGCTGCGATGGCGGTGGCGAGCGTGGATTTGCCGGAGTGAATTAATTACGCATGGCAAACAAAGCGCAAATCGGCTGGGAACGGCGTTTAGAGGATGGCTCCAAGCTGGAGGTGTATGTCGTTCACACGGGTGGACAGTATCGCTTCTTCGCTCGCGCCAAACGCTACGACGAATGGCAACCCGTCAAGGAAGCCCCCCTTGAGGACTGGCTGGAACTGCTGGATGCGGTGCGTCGTCGGATCACGCGTCGCAAATTGATGCCGGACGATGAGGAACGCCTGTTGCGTGCGATCAAGGAGCGCTTTCCCGAGGCAGAGGTTTAGGTGCCGATGAAGCCGCTGATCCTCATCTCGCCAGACTTTCACACCAAGGGGGTTGAGTTTGCCGACGCTTCCGTAAGTCTCTCGATGAATTACCCCCGCGCAATCGAGGCGTGCGGTGGCTTACCATTGGCGATGGCCCACACCGTGAGCAAGGCGCAGGCGGCAGAATACGTCCGGCGCAGTGATGGTGTTCTGCTGACCGGGGGGGACGACATCAACCCATCGCTTTATGCCGGTCGGACAACAAAAGCGCTCAAGATGACGGTCACGCTGACTGCGGACGGCGGCCGCCGTGACTTGTTCGAGCTGCTGCTTGTGGACGAAGTGTTCCGCCAACGGAAGCCCCTATTGGCCGTTTGTCGGGGTCACCAATTGCTGAATGTGGCGTTGGGCGGGACGCTATTTGTGGATTTGCCTGTGCAACGGCCTTCACGCGTGGCCCATCGGCAGATGAATCAAAGCCGGGACAAGGTGCATTCCGTGCGGTTGACACGTGGGAGCCTGCTCTCCAAGATTGCGCGAAATCAGACGATGGGCGTGAACAGCACACACCACCAAGCCGTAAATAAAGTGGCTCCCGCGTTACGAGTAACCGCGCGGAGCGCCGATGGGGTGGTCGAGGGCATGGAACAAAAGTCAGTCAGCGACGGGTTGCCATTCCTGTTGTCTGTGCAATTCCATCCCGAGCGCTTGATGGATCGACACCCGGAACATCGCGCCATTTTTGAGGCGTTTATCCAAGCCTGTATTGCAGAACGGTTGTGAAATTATGAAAGGTTCAATCCTGATCGTTGATGACGAAGCGGACATGCGGGATCTGCTGACCGAAGTGCTCAAGGGCCCTTACGGGGTGGACTCCGCCGACACCGGTGCCACGCTCAAGCAGAAGTTCTCGGGCGCACAGCCTGATGTCGTGCTTCTCGACCTTAAGCTTCCGGATGTCGACGGTTTGGAACTGCTGCCGCTCATCAAGAAGACCTGGGCTGGAACCGAAGTCATTGTCCTCACCGGCAACGCCACTTTCGACGCGGCCATCAACGCTACCAAGGCGGGCGCTTATCATTTCCTCACCAAGCCTTTCGAGACGCAGGGCTTGATGGTTACGGTGGACCGCGCTATTGAGCATCGTCGCCAAAGCGAGGAGAACAGCTCGTTGCACAAGGTGGTCTCTGTTTTGAGCGGTGGCGCTTCACCCGTGTTTGCGAGTTCGCAGATGAAAGATGTGGTGCGCACCATTCAGCGCGTCGCCCCCAGCGATGTGCCGATTCTGGTGACCGGCGAAAGCGGCACCGGCAAAGAAGTCATGGCTGATCTCATCCACGCCATGAGCAACCGTTCCAAGAACCGCATCATTAAAATCAACTGCGCTGCCTTGCCGCGTGAGTTGATTGAGAGCGAGTTGTTTGGTTCCGTGAAGGGCGCTTACACCGGTGCGCACACGGACCGCGAAGGTCTCTTCCGTCAAGCCGAAGGCGGCACATTGTTCCTGGATGAAATCTCTGAAATGCCGATTGATACGCAAAGCAAGCTGCTCCGCGTGTTGCAGGATCAGGAAGTTCGCCCCATTGGCGGCAAGGTGAGTTACAAGACCAACTGTCGCATCGTTGCCGCCACGAACCGTCCGCCTGCCGACGCCATCAAGGACGGCAAGATGCGCGAGGATTTGTTCTACCGCATCAGTGCCATCACGGTGCATCTGCCGCCGCTGCGCGAACGCCGTGACGACATCATGCCTGTGGCGAATGTATTTCTGAAGCGCTTCTCCGCGCAGGCTAACCGCACCATTACCGGCTTCACGGCATCAGCCGTCGAGCGGCTCACCGGCTTTGACTGGCCGGGCAACATCCGCCAGTTGCAGAACGAAGTGCAGCGCGCAGTCTTGCTCTGCGAGGGGCACACCGTGGATGGCCCGGACCTCTCCATCACCAATGTGAGGGCGACGCCGGAAGGTCAGGATACGAATTTCACCCTGCTCGAAGGCGTGGAGCGCAACGCAATCATGACGATGCTGAAGGAAACCGGCGGCAACAAACTGGAAGCCGCCAAGCGCCTCGGCATCGGCCGCCAGACTCTCTACAACAAGATCAAGGCCTACGGCATCGAGGTCTGATTCCCCGACTTCAATCGGCCCGTTGCGAAATTTGTTTGCAGGGGGCTTTTTGTTGAAGGTAGCGTCTAATATCCTCGGCAAAGCGCGCTTGGGTTAGGTTGAACATCTCTTCCGCGGGCCTCGCATCTCCTACGTTGTCCTCCTGCAACATGAGCAACTGATCACGGTTCAGCGGCGCAGCCTTGCGTAGCAGGATCGGGAAAATGGTTTCCAGCAGCGCGGCCTGAATTCGCCCTAGGGACAGAGGTAGGTGCACCTTGAGACGTCGCTTGCCCATGGCGTTGAGAATCGCCTCAAGCACTTGGTTGAAGGTCAGGCGGTCAGGCCCGCACACATCCATCGTCTGGCTGATGCTGCGCGGCTCGGCTAATGCCCCGACAAAGCAGCGGCACACATTCTCCACGCTGACGGGTTGCAACAGGCTTTCACCGTTGCCCATCACGGGGAGGACGGGCGCCCAACGCGCCATGCCTGCGAACAGATTCACGAAATGATCTTCCGGTCCGTAAATCAGCGAGGGACGCAGAACCGTCCAGTCCAATCCGCTGGCACGCACGGATTCCTCGGCGGACCACTTCGTCTGGTGATAACGCGAGACAGCATTTGGGCGGGTGCCGAGTGCGCTCATTTGAATCCAGCGTTTCACTCGCGCCCGCTTTGCTTCGGCGAGGACGTTATTGGTGGCGTTCAGGTGAACATTTTCAAACGTCTGTTCACTGATTTCGCTGATGATGCCGACGAGATGGATGACCGCATCACAGCCTTCAGCTGCGCCGCGAAGGGATTCAGGCTGGAGGACGTTGCCGTAAACTGCATCAATTAGCCGGCGGGGCGTGTCAGTCCCCTGCGCGCTGCTGGAATCTTGAGGCGCCCTAGTTGGATCTCGCACTACAGCGCGCACCCCATGCCCAGCAGCGAGCAGTTGCCGGAGCGCTTCGCGTCCGACAAATCCCGTGGCACCTGTGAGGAGAACTTTCATTCAGTGGCGGCGGTCTGTGACCGCCGGGAAAACGGCGCTGACTCAGCGCCGCTACAAACTGGCCATGTCCCGCAGTTTCTCGCGTAGCATATTCGCCAGAGGCTCAACAGTGGCTACACTGAACTCAAACTTGCAGCCTGCCGCTGCGAACAGCTCCGGGAGCGGACGCGAATTGCCGAGGGCGAGAGCGCGCTTGTAGCTATTGAGGGCTGTCGCCTTGTCACCCAGGGAATTCAACCACACCTGCAAGGCACCCAACTGCGCGATGCCGTATTCTATATAGTAGAATGGGTAGAGAAAGATATGCAACTGACGGTGCCACAGCTTGGTGCGGATATTTTCCAGTCCGCTCCAATCTACGCTGCCGCCAAAGCGGGCGTTGATCTGCAGCCAGGCGGCGTCGCGTTGTTCGTGCGAGTGGCCCGGGCGCGTGTAAATCCAATGCTGGAAGGCGTCCACGGTGGCGATCCACGCCAGCGAACTGACAATGCCTTCCAGGTGCGTGCGTCGGGCACGAGCGGCCTCGGCGTCGTTGTAGAACTCGCCGATGAATTCCCCGCCGAGTAGCTCCATGCTCATGGAAGCGACTTCGCAAAACTCGATGGGAGCGTGGCGGTAGGGGTAAAGATCTTCATCGCGCGTGGCGAGGGCATGGAACGCGTGGCCGGCTTCGTGAAGGATGGTTTCCACATCGCGTTGCAGTCCGACAGCATTCATGAAGATGAACGGGAGCCGGGCTTCTCCGAGAGTGGATTGATAACCGCCCGGGGCCTTGCCTTTGCGGTTGTCGAGGTCGAGCAGCTTCAGGTCGTGCATTTGCTTGAATCCTGCGGCCAGTTCGGGGTCTAGCTGGTTGAAGATGCGCTGAGAGCGGTCAACCATTTCGTCCACCGTGGTGAATGGCTTCAAAGGGGCCCGGTTCTGCGGGTCTACGGACAAGTCCCAGGGGCGCAAAGTCTCCACGCCCAGGTTGGATTTGCGTTCGGCATGCAATTCGCGGAGCAGGGGGACGACGGCCGATTCGACGGCGGTGTGGAAGCGTTCGCAATCGGCTGGATTGTAATCAAAGCGCCCCCGCGATTTGAAAGCGTAATCACGATAATTGCTGAAGCCTGCGTTTGCGGCGATCTGACCGCGCACCTTGACGAGCTCGTCGAATTGCTTGTCGAACTCGGCGGCTTCTATCAGACGCCGATCCGCCGAGGCCCGCCAGGCTTCTTCGCGTGTGGTGCGGTCGGGTTCCTCAAGGAACCGGCCCAATTGCACGAGCGTCCTTTCCTCGCCGCGGAAGTTTACGGTCAACGAGCCGGAAAGTTTCTGATACTGCTGGCCGACTTTAGCGTCCTCGGTTTCGAGGGCAACGTTTTCGGGGCGGAAGAGTTCAACGTGATTGGCCGCGTCGCGCTTGAATACATCGTAGCGCGGACTGGGAAGCTGGTTGTAACCGGGATGCTTCACGAGGGCTTGCTCCAGCGCGAACTGGCGCGGCTTCGTCTCAGGATCGATTTTCTCGACGAAATGGAGGTAGGCTTGCTCAGCTTCAGGGCTGTCCGTGTGGCAGCTCATAGCGATGTAACGGCGGCTGGATTCCTCGTCGAAGGCGGCGCTGAACTCGGACGAGTTCAACAGCCAGCGTTCGAGATCAGCAGCCGTCTTGGCGGCGGCGATTTCAGCGTCCAGACGGTCGAAGAGCGGCTTGATTGCGTTCCAATCGTTCCAGTCCAAGGACACTGGGACGAAACGTCGCGGGCGATACGGGGGCAGTTTTCCGAACGGCAATAAACTCATGCTCGGCAGGATAGTCCAAAACGCGCACAGCGAAACTGGATTTTCTCAATCACCCGAACCTCAAGCGAAGGTCGCTAGGAACTCAAGGAAGGACAAGAAAAGTGGAACAGCCCGAACCCTTTGCGGTCTTGGCGACCTTAGCGTGAGGAATGGAGGTTAAATGTGCCTCAGGATGAGTGCGGCCAGCGTGACGCCGAGCATCATGCCAGAGGGTATGAATTTCTTGCTCTTGGCCAGCCGCATGCCAAACACGACGAGCAGCAGAACGAGCAAAACATTTGCCGCATTTTTTGCTAGATTGTCTCCCAGCAGCCCGGGGATGTTGCAGATTGCCAGCGCCGCTCCAAAACCAATGGACATGTTGAGCGAGACCTTGCTCTTCCCCTTTAGAAAGCCAATCAATCCGCCCACGACGAGCAGCGCGATATAAATCCACAACACTGTTGAATCATTCATGCGGGCGTAGCTTACCGTTCAGGACGCGAATGGGGAGGAAAAAGTCTATCCGCCGGCGGCGTAAGTGCTGACGACTTCACCCAGTTCGCATTCGGCATGGACGGAGAAGGGGCGGCAGCAAACCTCGCAGTCAGTGGTGAATTGCTGGCTGGCGATCGTGGTGTCGAGTGCGACTTCACACTCTTGGCCGCAGTAAGGGCATTGAACGGTGGCGGTTTCTTGCATAGGCTGGGCCTCGCTTCACAACAACTTTAACGCAAACCAAGGGAAAGTCGAACGGTCATGAAATTTGAAACACTCTGCTTACACGGCGGCTATCAACCCGAACCCACCACCTTGTCGCGCGCGGTGCCGATCTATCGCACTTCGTCGTTTGTCTTCCGCAACACGGAACACGCGGCGAACCTGTTCGCGCTGAAAGAACTGGGGAATATTTACACCCGCTTGATGAATCCCACGACAGACATCCTCGAAAAGCGCGTGTCGTTGCTCGAAGGCGCGCCGGAGATGGGTGGGCTTGGTGTGGCGTCCGGCACGAGCGGTGTTTTCTACTCGGTCATCAATTTGGCGCAAGCCGGAGACAACATTGTCTCAGCGCGCAATCTCTACGGCGGCACTTACACCCAGTTTAACGACATCCTGCCCGCGTTGGGTATCACGGTGAAGTTCGTTGACTCGAATGACCCGGGGAATTTCGCCAAGGCCATCGACTCCCGGACACGCGCGCTGTTCTGTGAAACGGTGTCTAACCCGTCGCTCGAAGTGACCGACCTCGAAGCAGTGGCGAAAATCGCGAAGGCAAATGGATTGCCGCTGATCGTGGATTCGACCTTCTCGACGCCCTACTTGACGCGGCCGTTGGAGTTCGGTGCGGACATCGTGGTGCACTCGCTGACCAAGTGGTTTGGCGGCCACGGCACGGGCATCGGCGGCGTGGTGCTTGACAGCGGACGCTTCAAGTGGGCTGCAGGCAGGCATCCGCTCTACACGAATCCGGACAACAGTTATCACGGATTGCGCTGGGGCATCGACTTGCCGGAACCTTTGTTGCCCCTGGCGTTCATTCTCCGTATGAGGACTGGCCCGCTGCGTAATCTTGGTGCATGCATTACGCCGGACAATTCCTGGATGTTCCTGCAGGGGATCGAGACGTTGCCGTTGCGGATGGAACGGCATTGCCAGAACGCTCTTTCCGTGGCGCAGCATCTCAAGGCGCATCGCCGGGTGGAATGGGTCAAGTTCCCCGGCCTCACGGATGATCCGCAATACGCCAAGAACCAGAAATACCTCAAAGGCAAGGGCGGATCGATGGTCGTGTTCGGGATCAAGGGCGGACCCGAGGCTGGGAAGAGCTTCATTGATCATCTCAAGTTGTTCTCCCATCTCGCCAACGTGGGGGACGCCAAGAGCCTCGCGATTCACCCGGCCACGACCACGCATTCGCAACTCAGCGAAGAGGCGCAGCGCGCTGGTGGTATTACCCCGGAACTCATCCGCCTCAGCGTCGGGTTGGAGAGCATCGAAGATTTGCTTGCTGACCTTGATCAGGCTTTGGCGCAAGCGTGAAATATTTTGGAGCCCGGAGGGTTTACCCCTAGATTAGCGGCCCTGGCCGCCAACCCGGTCAGAGAATCAAGTTGTGCAAAAGACTGGAAACATCGGAAAGGTTCAGACGCAGTTCTTCGAGTTCAATGACTCGAAGCGTCCGCTAAAGTTGCGCGTGGGTGCCAAGCTGAAGCAGTTCAAGCTGGCTTACGAGAGCTATGGCCGCATGAACGATGACAAGTCGAATGTCATCCTCGTGTTTCACGCCATGACGGGCAGTCAGCACGCCGCCGGGGCGAACGCCCATGTACACGGCTTGGATGGGCGCTGGACGGATGAAACGCATGAGGGTTGGTGGGACGGGTTTATCGGACCAGGCAAGGCCCTCGACACACGGAGGTTTTGCGTAATTTGCGCCAATTACCTTGGAGGTTGTTATGGCTCGACCGGCCCTGCCTCCATCAATCCCGATACCGGCAAACCTTGGGGGCCTAGTTTCCCGGTGTTGCGCATGAGTGATATCGTTGAGTCGCAGATTCGGTTGTTGGATCATCTGGGCGTGAAGAGGCTGCACGCCGTGGTGGGGGCCTCGTTGGGAGGCTTCTTGTGCCAGCTGCTGGCCACCAAGTACCCCGAGCGCGTGCGCATCGTTGTGCCGATTGGCACCGGCATGAAGACAACGATTTACCAGCGCATAATCAACTTTGAGCAGATCACCGCGATTGAGGCGGACCCGCTGTTCAAGGGGGGAGATTACTACGACGGTGACCGCCCTAACACCGGGCTGGCACTCGCACGCCGAATTGCACACAAGACCTTCGTTTCTCTCGACACCTTGCGCGAGCGGGCCCGGAGCGAAGTCGTTAGCCACAAGCCCCCGCATGGCTGGTATGAGATGAACCACCCTGTGGAATCTTACATGCTGCGACAGGGAGAGAAGTTCGTGCGACGCTTTGATGCCAACACCTACCTCCGCATCCTCGATGCGTGGCAATGGTTTGACCTGGCGGCGGAGGCGGCAGCCACGGATGTTCACGAGCTCTACTCCCGATGCCAGAAGCAGGAGTGGCTGGTGTTCAGCATTGATTCGGACCTGATGTTTGTCCCCGAGGAGCAGGAGAAACTGGTGGCAGCGCTGAAGAAAGCGGGTGTGCCGGTGGTGTGGATGACTGCACACTCAGACAAGGGGCACGATTCTTTCTTGGTTGAGCCGAAGCTCTATACGCCACACATGCAGCACGTCTTGGGTGACGGCAAGGCGGCTGCTAGATAGTCTGGCGGTCTGGCAAGAAAAGCTCCATCGCCAGTCCAACTGACGATGGAGCATGTGTGGTTTTAGAGTTGGCAGGCTTACTCGGCCTTCTTGGGGCGAAGGGACTTCATCTTGGCCTTGTCTTCTTCGCTGATCTTGGCGCGTTCTTCTTTGTCGAGCTTGCCGTCTTTGTTGGCGTCGTACTTCTCAGTAAGTTCTTTTTGGAACGCCTTTTGCCCCGCAGTCATTTCCGGGCGCTTGCCTTCACCCTTGTTCTTTTCTTTGCCTTTCTCACCGGCGTGGGCGGCGATGGAGAGGGCGGAGATGACACAAAGGGCAACCAATAGTTTGTTCATAATAGGTCTGTTTTTTTAGTTGATGCAGTCTCGCTGCAAAGGAGGCAGACGGGATAGGGTCGAGGGTGGTTACGAAAATTGAAACGGAATGATGTTGCAGCACGCCAGGCTGGGCGTGTGTCCCTAGCTGTTGCTATGGGAGGGGGTCGAAACGGCTTTGGCATTGTAGGGTTAAGGCGTGGCGAGCGCCTTCGCCAAACTTGCGAGGAACATAACGTTATCCATTTGGAGATAATTCATGCTCCCGCCCATCCGGTCGAAGCTTTTGCAGAAGCGCAGATAGTAAGCCGGGTTGCCTTTGGGCGGCTCGCCTTGGGACCAATCCCAGTTGCCGCCATCCTGGATGTCTACCACGAAGAATTTGTGGCCTTGGACAGTGGTTCGGCCGCTTTGGACGCGCAAATTATTCACGCAGCTCAGACTCTTTTCGAACACCTGCGGCGCCATTATGGCGGAGCCGACGCTCACCACTACCCCACCGTCCAGCCCATCTACCCCCTGACTGAACTGGGCAAAGTCCACCTGTGCCGCCCGTCCAATCGCTGCCCCGCTGAACATGGGATGCGTGGCGGTGATATCGTAACCGATGCCGGGATGCACAGTGAGCGGGACATTCCGGCGGACTGCATTTGCGAGAATAGAATGAGCTTTGTTGGGATGCCCCACCTGGATACGACCACTTGGCAATTGATGCCGCAGCATGGCCTGCAAAAGGTCGGAACGGGCCGGTGACAACGGATGGCCCGGCTCAGCGCGGAGTGAGTGCTCCAGTTGGGTGGCGGTCGGCAGCGTGCAGCCATCTTCTTCGATGAACCGGCCCAAGGCTCGGCCGTGCCCCAGTTCGTTCAATGCGCCGGCCAGAACGGCAAGGTTCAGATAATGTCCAGTTTCATCCCACGTGCCAAAAGTGCCTGTTGCGACATTCTCGCGAACGCTTTCTTCGGTTCGCCCAAAGAAGGACAATTCCCAGTCGTGTATCGTGCCCGCACCGTTGGTGGCGAGGTGGGTGACCCATCCGCCGTTTACCAGTGCATTGACGACCTCCTGCAGCCCGTTCTTAACCAGATGTGCGCCATAGATCAGCATTACACTCGCGCCACGTTCCCGGGCTTTGCGGATGCTGGCCGCGCATTCGTTCAACTTGGGCTGCATACGCGCAGGGCAGGGCGGCGCCGGCGAAGCCGGATTGATCAGAATCTGTTCTAATGCACTCAGGCTCTTTCGCTGGGCCAGCGGGAAGACCTTGACCTTCGATAAATCAAGTGGAGCGGGGAAGTCGCTCATGTTGCCCTGAATTTGGCTGTGCTCTGTGACGAATGCACGGCGAAAGATTGGCAGAAAGCGGACGGGGTATGCATGGATGCTGTCGGGGACGGTTGACGTTGTGTTCAACCCCTCCGTATTATCGTTGATGCACATCAATTTTAATCCGCGAGGGTGGGTGTTCTCCAGTCTGATGCTTGACCTCGACTTGCGTTGCTTTAGCCTGCGGATATGGCGAACGGTAAAACCAAGCGCGCCCCCAAAGCTGTCTTGCTGGGTGTTGGTCTCGACTCCGATGGTCACAAGCGCGTGACCACGGGGGACAATTTTCTGCTGGCGGGCGGTTCGAAGGACACTCACGAGCAGATGACTGAGAAGGCCATCAAGATCAACGAAAAGCTGAACGCCCGTGGCAAGCGCCTGGATGAAGTGAGCCGCGAAGAGTTCGATGATATTGCGCATGCGGTTGGTTTGCATCGCCACTCCCCGCAATCCAACTAACCCCGATGCCACTGCACGAGCTCAGTCAACCGCAGGACTCCTATCTCGCTCTGGTGGTCTTGATGGTGACGGCTGTGGGCATGGCCGCTGTGCCGCTGACTCTGGCCTGGTTGTGGGCTAGATATTTCTCCCCCAAAAAGCCCGGCAAGGACAAGAACGCCACCTATGAGTGCGGCTTGGAAGCCAAAGGCGACGCCTGGATCCAATTCAAGGCGGAATACTATCTCTACGCCATTATCTTCCTCGTGTTCGATGTGGAGACCATTTTTCTGCTGCCCTTTGCCGTCGCGTTCACCGGATTGTCCGTCGGAGCATTTGTCGCGATGATGGTGTTCCTCATGTTACTGGTCGAGGGGCTGGTTTGGGCTTGGACAAAAGGCGTGCTGACTTGGAAATAGTTGTTTACCCCGAAAGTTTTACCTGTGATTGATGAAGGTCTAAGAAGCGAGTTGCAAAAGCAGGGTGTGTTCACCTCCACGCTGGAGGAGCTCTATAACTGGGGCCGCGCAAATTCCGTGTGGCCGCTGACATTCGGGCTGGCTTGCTGCGCCATCGAGATGATTGCGGCATCCATGTCGCGCTTTGACATCGCCCGCTTCGGTGCGGAAGTGTTTCGTCCCTCGCCGCGTCAGGCGGATCTGATGATAGTCGCGGGCACCGTGACCAAGAAAATGGCCCCGCTCGTGGTGCGGCTCTACAACCAGATGCCGGAACCGAAATACGTCATCGCAATGGGGGCGTGCGCCATTTCGGGCGGACCGTTCAAGCAAGGTTACAACGTGCTCAAGGGTATTGACCGTTATATCCCGGTGGACGTGGTGATTCCCGGTTGCCCGCCGCGGCCGGAGGCACTGCTGCACGCGCTGATTACCTTGCAGGAAAAGATCTCTGGCCAGAAGCTCACGGGACCCCACAAGCCTCGTCATCTCGACCCGAATGAGCCGAGTGAATTTCCCGTGCCGCAATACGGCGAAAAGGATTTGGAGCCGCCGAACAATCCCAAACTTTGGCAGCCGCCAACTGTGCAAACCTAGCCGTGGAGACCCTCGAACAAATCAAAGCTCGCATTGAGTCCGCTGTCCCCGGTGCGGTGATCACAATACTCCCCAACGAGAGTCCGTCGGGGCAGCTGTCGCTGCTGCTGAGCAACTCGCAGGCATTGGCGGTCGCGAAGTTTCTGCGCGATGACTCGGCCCTGTGCCTCGACTATTGCTCGAATATGACCGGCGTGGACTGGCCGGAACTCGTCATCAAGAACAAGGTGAAGAAGAAGGTGATGTTTGAGGGTGTTGAGAAAGAAGTTGAGGAAACACTTGAGACGGTGCGTCCGCCTTACCTTGAAGCGGTCTATCATTTGTATTCGATGGCCAAGAAGCATGGGCCGGTAATCATTCGCACGCGCACCGAGGACCGTGGTGCGAAGAATCATGTGCCGTCCCTGACGCCGATCTGGCGTGGTTGCGAGTTTCAGGAGCGTGAAGCCTACGATCTGTTTGGCATCGTCTTCGACGGGCACCCGGATTTGCGGCGAATCTTGATGTGGGATGAGTTCAAGGACCACCCCATGCGCAAGGATTACGTGGAGCCCGACGATTACGAATACGAACCAACTCCGCATGACGAGGTGGTGGAAAAGGTGAAGGCGCGCCAGGCGAAGGAGGTTGCGCCATGAGTGCAGTTGCTGGAGCAAATCCGAGGAATTTCGAGTTGCTCCCGAAGGGAGACGCCAACGGTGGCGAACTGCTCGAGATTTCAATGGGGCCGCATCACCCATCCACGCACGGCGTGTTCCGCATGGACGTCGTGCTCGATGGCGAAAAGGTGGTGAAGCTCAAGCCGGTGTTCGGCTACCTGCACCGCAATCACGAGAAGATTGCCGAGGGCACGTCGTATCTGGCTTCGATGCCTTACACAGATCGCTTGGATTACTTCTGTTCGATGACGAACAACTGGGCGTATGCGTTGTCCGTCGAGAAGCTGGCGGGTCTGACTGTGCCCGAACGCGCGGAATATATCCGCGTCATCATGGCGGAGCTGACGCGCGTGCTGAACCACATCTGCTTGATCGGCTTTTTCGTGCAGGACATGGGCGCACTGGGCACGCCGTTGATGTATGCCTTCCGCGAGCGCGAGAGGATTCTGGACTTGTTCGAAGAACTCACTGGCGCGCGGATGATGTGCAATTACCTGCGGTTCGGCGGCGTGCGCTGCGACGTCTCTGAATCGTGGCTGAAGCGGGCAGGGGAGGAAGTGGTCAAGCTCGAGTCGTTCATGGATGAATTCGAGCAACTAGTTGCCCAAAACGAAATCGTCATGGCACGCACGCAGGGCATTGGCGTGCTGCCGCGCGAACTGGCTATCAACGCCAGCATCACCGGTCCCATGCTGCGTGCCAGCGGCGTGAATTACGATGTTCGCAAAGTGGACAAATACGGCATCTACGACCGGTTTGAATTTAAGATTCCGCTGGGCGAACACGGCGATCTTTATGACCGCTACATGATTCGCGTGCTGGAGATGCGCGAAAGCGTCAAGATTTTGAAGCAGGCGCTGCGGGACATTCCGGATGGCCCGATCATGGATTCCAAGGCCAAGCTGCGCGGGTTCCGCCCGAAGCCGGGTGAGGCCTACGGACGCATTGAATCACCGAAAGGTGAACTCGGCTTCTATCTCATCAGTGATGGCTCGCCAAATCCATATCGCTATCGCGTTCGTCCGCCGAGTTTCATCAATCTGACGATTCTGGAGGACATGTGCCTCGGTCAGCGCGTCGCTGACGCGGTCATTATCCTTGGGAGCGTGGACATCGTATTGGGCGAGGTGGATCGGTGAACTCGGGAACTTGTAACTTTCAACCTGCAACCTGCGACATCCAGACATGCTAGGCGAAGCAATCATCAAAGGCATGGCGGTGACCGCCAAGAACTTCTTTGGAAGCTACGTTTCCAAGGAGCGCCTGCCCACGGTGCAGTATCCGGAGGAGCGCTTGGTGCCTAAGGAGAATGCCCGCCAGTTTCCCTTCCTTGTTTACGATGGCGATGATTGGGAAAAGGGGTTGCGCTGCGTTTCCTGCCAGATTTGTGAGAAGGAATGTCCGCCAAAATGTATTTACATCATCAAGAGCAAGGACAAGAAGCCGGACTACAAGGGACAGGCGCAATTTTATCCCGCGCGCTTCGACATTGATATTTCCGTCTGCATGAGTTGCGGCATCTGTGCCGAGGTGTGTCCGTTTGAATCCATTAAGATGGACACGGAATTCGAGCTGAGCACGGGTGATCGTTTCGGTGGGCTGCTGCTGCCGAAGGAAAAACTCGCGAAGTCCAACGAGCATTATCGCAAGGTTCATCCGACTGACGCCGCTGCCTCGGACGCGGTGCTGGCAGCGGAGATCGCGAAAGCTGAAGCCAAGGCAAAGGCTGCAGCGGAAGCCAAGGTCAAAGCCGATGCGGAAAAGAAACCTGCGTAATGGATAGAAATGGATAGAGTAAGCCGCAGTAAATACCGGGCGCGCATGGCTGCGCGCCCCGTTCGATTCTTGATTCAAGAGGCATTTCGACAGACCCTGTCGGCCTCACTCAGAAGTTTGTGTAAGTGACCATGGTCGAATCACTAGACCAACTCTTCGTCAACTTGAAGCACTGGGCGCTCGGTTTTTTACCTGAGGCCTTGCAGCCGCTTGTGTCTGCCGTCCTCTCCATCGTGCCTTTGGTTGCCGTGTTTGGTGGCTTGTTCGCCATTGTAACCATCTTCGAACGCAAAGGGCTCGGGCGCATCCAGAATCGCTATGGCCCCAATCGCGTGGGCATTCCCTTCACCGACATCCGCTTGGCCGGGTTTGGTCAGTTCATTCCCGACGGTATTAAGGCGCTCATCAAAGAAGACGTGGTCCCGCGCGCGGCGGATAAAGTGGTTCACTTTCTGGCGCCGGTGGTGTTGCTGATTCCAGTGCTGCTGACGTATGCCGTCCTGCCCATCGGGCGCAACATGACTGTGGTCGACTTCGATGCCGGGGTGTTGTTTTTCTTCTCGGTAGGGGCGGCGGTGGAGATTTCCGTGTTCATGGCGGGTTGGTCCAGTCGCAACAAGTATTCGCTGCTGGGCGCGATGCGTGGCATTGCGCAAATGATCAGCTACGAAATTCCGCTCATCCTCTCTGCTGTGACAGTCATCATGCTGGTGGGATCGCTCAAGACCAGCGACATCGTTGCGGCGCAGGCGGGATTCACGGCTGGGCTGCCGAACTGGTTCGTGTTGACGCCGTGGGGCTTTGCTGGGTTCGTCATGTTCCTGATCGCTGCGCTGGCGGAATCCAATCGCGCCCCGTTCGACCTGCCGGAGGCCGAGTCAGAACTGATTGCGGGCTACTTCACCGAATACTCGGGGTTCAAGTTCGCGCTGTTCTTCCTGGGCGAATACCTCGGCATGTTTGCGATCATTGGGCTGGGCATCACGTTGTTCCTCGGGGGATGGCACGCGCCGTTCCCGTTCCTGACGTGGGTGCCTTCGTATGTGTGGTTCATGACCAAGCTGCTGGCGATTGTCTTCTTCTTCATCTGGGTGCGCGGCACGTTGCCACGTTTACGCATGGACCAACTCATGAGCTTTGCCTGGAAGTTCATGATTCCGATGGCGCTTATCAATCTTGTCGTTGCTGCCGTCTGGCATTTTATGGCGGGAACCGGCGCGGCTCGTTGGGTTGTATGCGCCTTGCTGATCGCGGGGCCTTACGTGCTGCTTGGTCGCGGCTTGATGGAGAACAAGCACCTGGGCAAACGGACGTATCGTTTTGCGGACTGACATGTCACCTGTATTTCTCATCCTGGCTTTGGTAACGCTGCTCTCGGCAGTGGCGGCGATCAGCTTTCGGAACTTGGTCCACTGCTCGTTGTCGCTCGTGGTCACGTTTGCCGGGCTGGCGGGGCTGTACTTGCAACTGCATGCGCAGTTCGTTGGGTTCGCTCAGGTGCTGGTTTATATCGGTGCCGTGGCTATCTTGATTGTGTTCGCGATTCTGCTCACGCGCAGCGCCGATACCCCGAACCATGCGGTGCTGGCACCGGGTTGGCTGGTGGGGATTGCTGTGGCTGTGGTCGTCTTCGGTGCCCTCGGACTGGCAATTCTTAAAAGCGAGGCGATCAGCAAAAAAGTTCCCGCTGCTCCCGAAGCCACTGTTAAACAGATCGGCGACGCGTTGATGAATCAATATGTCCTGCCGCTGGAAGTCATCGGCTTGCTGCTCACCGCGGCGATGATCGGTGCGGTCATCATCGCGATGCGCGACGACAAGGAGGCCAAATGACGGAGCTTCAGGGCTATCTTTTGCTGTCAGCGCTTCTCTTCACCATCGGACTTGCCGGTGCCATCACTCGTCGCAACGCGATCCTGGCGTTGATCGGCATCGAACTGATGCTCAACGCGGCGAATCTCAACTTCATCGCCTTCTGGCGGTTTGGCCCAAATCCCGAGGCGCTTACTGGGCTGATGTTCGTCATCTTCTCCATCGCCATCGCCGCAGCTGAAGCTGCGGTGGGTCTTGCGCTAATAATCGCGATCTATCGTCATTACAAGTCGGTGAATTTGGATGAAATGAACAACCTCAAGGGATGAACTGGATCGTTCAATATCTCTGGCTGATTCCTGCGCTGCCGCTGGTGGCGGCGGGCATCATCGCCGTGAGCAAGCAGCCGCACCGCAAACTGGCGGCGAGTTTGGCCATTGGCTCGATGGGATTGGGATTCGTCCTCTCGCTCATGGCGTTCTTGGCGACGCTGGGGCATCACGGTGAGCACGGCCAGTTCCGCGAGGTTTACAACTTCAACTGGCTGCAGTTCGGTGGGCAATGGTTGCAACTGGGCTGGGTGCTGGACCCGCTGACAGCGGTGATGTTGATGATGGTGACCTTCGTGGGCTCGCTGATCTTCATCTTCAGCATCGGCTACATGGCGCACGACCAGAACTTCACGCGCTTCTTTTGTTTCCTGTCCCTGTTTGCCGCCGGGATGCTGGGCGTGGTCATTGCCAACAGTCTCTTGCTGTTGTTCATCTCGTGGGAGTTGGTCGGGCTGACCAGTTATCTGCTCATCGGCTTTTGGTATCACAAGCCGAGCGCCGCCGCGGCGGCGAAGAAGGCATTCATCACCACCCGCATCGGTGACATGGGGCTGCTGCTGGGCATGGTCTGGCTCTACGCGCAGTCGGGCACACTTTTGTTCTACGATGGCGGGAAGGGTTGTCTGGAAAATGATGCGCTGGTCAGGATGGTGGCGCAAACGGCCGCAACGGGCATGGCCGTCACCACGGCGATTGGCTTGTTGATCTTCCTTGGTGCGGTGGGCAAGTCAGGTCAGTTGCCGCTGCATGTTTGGCTGCCGGATGCCATGGAAGGACCTACGCCGGTGAGCGCCCTCATTCACGCCGCAACGATGGTCGCAGCGGGTGTGTTCCTCGTCGCACGGGTCTTTCCGCTCATGGAAGTGACTTTGGATTCGCTGGCGGGAAACGCTGATGGTTTGCCCTCGACAGCTCTGCAAGTGGTCACGTGGGTCGGGGCATTAACGGCTTTCTTCGCGGCGACGATTGCGGTCGCGCAAAACGACATCAAACGCATCCTTGCTTACTCGACGGTTTCACAGCTTGGCTACATGATGATGGGGTTGGGCGTGGGTGGCGTGGCAATCGGGATGTTTCACCTCATCACGCATGCGTTCTTCAAAGCGTTGCTGTTCCTTGGGTCCGCGTCGGTGATCCATGGTTGTCACGAGCACCAGGACATTCGCTTCATGGGCGGTTTGAAGAAGTTCATGCCCGTGACGTTCCTGACTTATGCCATCGGCATGTTGGCGCTGGCTGGGTTTCCGTTGTTCTTCTCTGGTTTTTGGAGCAAGGACGAAATCCTGCACGCGGCGCATGGCTGGTCGGTCTCGCACTGGCCCTTTTATCTTGGCTGTGCAGGCGCTTTGCTGACAGCGTTCTACATGACGCGCCAGGTGGCGCTGGTGTTTTTTGGGTCTTACCGTGGCGGACATTCGCATAGCTCTCACAGGTCTGGGAGCGACCTGAAAAGCGCGGACACGTCCGCGCACTCCAAAGAACCGCACGAAAGCCCCGCCGTTATGACGGTGCCGTTGATTGTTCTGGCGGCGTGTGCGGTGCTGCTGGGCTTCCTTGGGACCCCATGGTGGCCCGCGTTCCAAGGCTACCTGGGTCAGCATCACGGTAGTGCTGGAGGCGTGGTGCCTCTGATGGTGGGTTCCACACTCATCGTTTTTGCCGGACTTGGGTTGGGTTGGTGGTTGTATGCCAAGCGCCAGCGCAAAACCGCGGATGAGCCCGATGTGCTGGAAGTGGTGCGGCCGGATATTTTTGCGCTGCTGCGGAATAAATACTTCTTCGACGAGGCGTATGAGAAGACGGTGATCGCACTCCATGCTTGGTTCGCCCGAGCCTGCGACTTTCTGGACCGCTGGGTTTGGGGCGGGGCGGTCATGCTGGTGTCGGCGATCACAGTCGGGCTTTCGTGGTTGTATCGGGCAACGGATGAATTTGTGGTGAACCTCGGCTTCGACGCTGGTTGTAAGGGCATCCGCCAGGGCGGCGATGGATTGTCCAAACTGCACACGGGCCGCGTGCAAAATTACCTGCGGGTCATAGGCGTGGCGCTGGTCGTGTTGATTCTCTTTCTCGTATGGGGGCGCAAGGCATGAACGGGTTCCCCTGGCTCACCGTGTTAACGCTCGTTCCGCTGATCGGCGGGGTGTTGGTCGTCGGCATGGGCGGACAGAAGCAGCTGGCGCGGAAACTGACGCTGGGCTTAAGCCTGCTGTCGCTGGGCATCGCTTTGTTGATCTGGAAGAACTTTGATGCGGCCTCGGGTGACTTGCAGTTCAGTGAGCGCCTCGACTGGGTGAAGTCATTGGGCATCCAATATCATTTGGGCATAGACGGGCTCGGGCTCTTGATGCTCCTGTTGACGGCGATTGTGACACCGCTCTCCCTGATGGCGTTTTGGCATAACCATGATCGGTCCCACATCTTCGGCGCACTGGTGCTTTGGCTGCAGGCTGGGTTGTTCGGCACGTTCACAGCGCTCAATTTCTTTCATTGGTTTATCTTCTGGGAACTCGGACTCATCCCGGCGTTCTTCCTCGTGAAGTTTTGGGGAGGACCGAATCGTGGTCCGGCGGCGACGCAGTTTTTCGTTTACACGATGGTAGGTAGCATTGGGCTGCTGCTGGCCTTTCTGGCGTTGCGTTTGGCTACGGGCAGTTTTGACTTCATTGAACTTGCGGCCATGGCGAAGCGGGGTGAAATCTCGGTCAAATTGGGCGACGCACTTGGATGGAAGTCGCTGAGCTATTCAACACTTGCCTTGCTGGTGTTCGGTCTGGCGTTCCTCGGGTTTGCGGTGAAGGTGCCCGTGATTCCGTTCCATACTTGGCTGCCAGTGGCGTATTCCGAAGCCCCTAGTCCCGTCACCATGTTGCTGACGGGCGTGATGTCGAAGATGGGTGTATATGGCTTCTTGCGCATCCTGTTGCCGATCTTCCCGGAGCAGGTGCGGCTCGTGTTGACTCCGTTGCTTTGGCTGGCCGTGCTGACCATTGTGTTGTCGGCGTGTGCAGCATTTGCCCAACGCGATTTGAAGCGGATGCTGGCCTACTCCTCGATCAACCATCTGGGTTACTGCCTGCTCGCGATGTTTGCTGCGGCGGGTGCGGCTACAATGGTGAATCAGCCGGAATTGCAGAAGGCGGCAGCGCTGAACGGCGTTCTCCTCCAGATGTTCAATCACGGTCTCACGGCGTCAGTGTTGTTCCTCTTTGTTACCCTGCTGGAAAAGCGGAGCGGGGGATTGCGTGGGCTCGATGACTTCGGCGGCATTCGTAAAGTGGTTCCCGTGTTCACCGGTCTGATGGGCATCTCACTGTTTTCTTCGCTGGGCCTGCCCGGATTGAACGGGTTTGTCGGAGAGTTTCTCGTCTTCAAAGGCGCGTTCCCGCTGGCACCGTGGACCACGGCGGTTGCGACCATCGGGCTGCTGGTGACGGCGGTGTTTCTGCTGACGCTGATCCAACGTGTCTTCTGCGGACCGTTGAACGAGAAGTGGGCGAAGCTGCCCGACCTGACCGCCAGTGAACTCTGGCTGGTGATTCCCAGCACCGTGCTGATGTTCGTGGTCGGGATTTATCCGCAGCTCGTGTTAGGCGTGATTGACGCGACGGTCGTAAAGCTGGTTCAACAACTGAATTTTTAACCACGGATGAACACGTATAGACACGGATACGAAACTGGACGGGTGCCGCGACATTCCGCGTTCCGCGTTCCGCGTTCCGCACTTTGACCATGCTGGCCTGGACGATTTACATTTCATTTCTCGGGGTGCTCGTGCTGATGCTCCTGCCGCGGGATGACGCGCGTCTGGCGCGCATCACGGCGCTGACCACGGCGGTGGCAGGACTTATCGTGGCGCTGATGGGATCGTTTCAACAAGCGAATCCGGCGGAAATTGTGACGATTACCAAGTGCGCTTGGATTCCCACCTTAGGCGCTAGCTATTATCTGGCCGCGGACGGCATCAGTTTGACGTTGGTCGTGTTGACTGGGTTGGCGGCCGTCGCGGGTATTCTTTTCTCTTGGAATATTGAGAAGCGGACCAAGGAATTCTTTGCGTTCTACCTGGCGTTGATCGGCGGCGTGTATGGGGTGTTCCTTAGCTTCGATTTGCTGCTGCTGTTCGTGTTCTACGAGTTGACGATCATTCCGAAGTATTTCCTGATCGCGCGTTGGGGCAGCACCCGCAAGGAATACGGCGCCATGAAACTGGCCTTGTATTCGTTCATCGGCAGCCATCTGGTGCTGATCGGTCTGGTGGCAACCTGGGCGGTTGCGCGAACTTCGCTGGGTCATGCGTCGCTCGATCTGAAGGAGCTGGCGCAGGCGACGCTGCCGTTGGAGTTCCAGAAATGGGCGTTCCCGCTGACGTTCGTGGGCTTCGCGATTCTGGCGGGCATGTGGCCGTTTCACACTTGGGCACCAACCGGTCACGTCGCGGCGCCAACGGCGGGCTCAATGTTGCTGGCGGGCGTGGTGATGAAGCTGGGCGCGTATGGGTGTCTGCGCGTGGCAATGGTGTTATTCCCTGAGGGAGCCAGGATGTGGAGTGGCACCATCGCGGTGCTGGCTGTGATTGGCATCATCTATGGCGCGGGCGTGGCGCTGGTGCAGAAGGATTTCAAGTTTGTCATTGGTTATTCCAGCGTGAGTCACATGGGCTTCGTTTTGCTGGGGCTCGCTACGCTGAACACGGTTGGCTTGAGCGGTGCGGTGTTGCAGATGTTCTCGCATGGCATCATCGCTGGGCTGCTCTTCGCGGTGGTAGGACGGATGGTTTATGATCGAACGCACACCCGGGACTTCGGGGAGCTTGAGGGGATGGGGTTGAGTCGCGCGTTGCCGTTTGCGGGAGTTACGTTCGTGCTGGCAGGCATTGCCTCGATGGGCTTGCCTGGCTTCAGCGGGTTTGTGGCTGAGCTGCAGGTGTTGATGGGCGCGTGGAAGGCGTTTCCGGTAGCGGCTGTGGTAACGGGTATCGGTATCGTGGTGGGGGTGGCTTACACATTGCGTGCGGTGCAAAAAGCATTTTATGCGGATGGAGCCGATAGGACGAATATGACGCATGGGGCACATGCTTTGGAGCCTATCTCTATCCCGGAGCGTTTGGCGGCGGTGATGTTGATAGGCGTGTCACTGGTCGTGGGGCTTTACCCGAGCGTTTTGTTGAACTGGATTGAGCCGTGTTTGAGTTCGCCGCTGTTTGAGCGGTTGCTGAAGGGAGGCGCGCTGTGAGCTACATGGAAGTGCTGAAGCTTGCAGCACCGGAAACGGTGCTGGTCGTCATCGCCTTGGCGGTGCTGGCGGTGGACCTGCTGGCGTTGCGGGGGCAGCCGGTTTCCATGCGCTTTGGCATTGGGGCAGCCGTGGCGGGCTTGGGTTGTGCGGCGACCATGCTCATGCTCCTCGGCCGGCACGCGCACGCGAATCTGTTCGATGGCATGCTGGTGGTGGATCCGCTGACAAATGTCGTTAAGGCAGCGATAGTGTTGTTGACGCTTTTCACGGTGCTGATTTCAACGGCGGGCAAGTTTACGGAGCATGTGGGGGAATATCTCGCGCTCATTCTGCTGGCGACGGTCGGCATGATGTTCCTCGTGAGCGCCGAGGATTTGCTGATGATCTTCATCTCGCTGGAACTGCTGAGTCTCAGCCTTTATGTGCTCACGGCTTTCAACAAGCGGAACATCAAGTCAGCGGAAGCGGCGCTGAAGTATTTCCTTTTTGGTGGTATGGCGGCGGCGTTCACCTTGTTCGGCTTGAGCTTGTTGTACGGGATGTCGGGTTCGACGAATCTGCACCGCATTGCCGAAGGTTTGGCAGGGAAGGGGATGGATCCGTTGTTGATTGTGGCAGTTGTCACGACGTTGATCGGCTTTGGCTTCAAGGTGGCCGCGGTGCCGTTTCACCTGTGGGCACCGGATGCTTATGAGGGGGCCCCAACGCCCAGCGCCGCGTTCATCGCCACGGGTTCGAAGGTGGCAAGCTTCTTCATTCTGGCCAAGATCATGATGATTGGGTTTGCCGGTGCGGAGGGCAGTGCTGCTTGGCGCACTTTCATTTCAGGCTGGATGCCGGCGATGGCGTTGCTTGCCGCGCTTTCCATGGTGTTGGGGAATTTGACCGCGATCGCGCAGACGAGCTTGAAACGGTTGTTGGCCTATTCAGCCATTGCGCACGGCGGTTACATGTTGCTGGCAGTGATGGCCAACAATGAAGCAGGCATGGCTGGGCTGCTCTATTACGTCATCACTTACGGGCTGGCGACACTGGGTGCGTTTGGCGTGGTGCAGGTGGTGGAGGACGCGACGGGGAATGATTCCATTATCAGCTTCACTGGGCTCAGCCGCCGTGCTCCGGCGCTTTCGCTGTGTCTGCTAGTTTTCTTGTTGTCGTTGGGGGGCATTCCACCACTGGCGGGTTTCTTCGGAAAGTTCTTCGTGTTCAGCGCGGCAGTCGGCGCTGATGGAAATCATCTGGGTCTGCTCTGGCTGGTGATTCTTGCCATCGCAATGAGTGCGGTGTCGTTTTACTACTACTTACGGGTGCTGAAGGCGGCGTATGTGGCGGACGGTGCGGATGTGACTCAGGCAACGAATATGATGGCGGTGCCCGTGGCAACCCTTGCTGCCTTGGTGTTGCTGGCGTTTCTCGTGGTGATTCTCGGATGCGCGCCGGCGTTGTTGATGGGGTTATTGCAAGCCGGCGATCAGGTTGGTCATTAGGCGAATTTGGGTGGAAATCCGTCTTCGCCAAACTAAGCTTTGGCTGTGCATCTGGTAACTCAAGTCCTCCAAGGAGTCTGTTCATCATTCAATCGCGTGATCTGTTGGGTGGCCCTTTTGGGGGTAGCAAGTGGCTTTGTCTTCGCGCAGCCCACGCCGGCGGGTGACGTGAATGGCTATTGGTCCCATCTGCGCGAAACACCAGCTCACAAGCTGACGGCTGAACGGTGGGTTCGTCCGCTGAAGAGCGAGTTGTTCAAGCTGGACGAGGCCAAGGTGCGGGCGCGCTTGGCCAAAGTGTGGCGGGCGGAACTGTCTCTAGCGGATTCGGTGGGTGATGAAGTGGTCCTGCCCATGCCCGATGGCAGCACGGCGCGGTTCAAGGTGGTGGATTCTCCAGTGATGGCTCCCGAATTGGCGGCGAGGTTTCCCGAAATCAGAACTTACGCGGGGCGGGGTGTGGATGACCCTTCGGCGACGGTTTTCATGGATTTGACTCCTGCTGGATTGCACGCACAGGTTCTTTCCCCTCAGGGTGCGGTGTATGTGGACCCGGCCTATCGCGGGGATTCACAGCACTATGTCAGTTATTTCAAGAAGGACTATCAAAAGCTGTTTGATGAGTGGAGTTG
>JAFMIZ010000101.1 GCA_017853715.1 Pedosphaera sp. | reverse complement strand
GTTGGGGGTCTTCAGGCTTCTCCCGGCTCATGGCACGTGACGGGTGCGGAAGAAGCCGGACGGATTCGCCGGCGTGATGATGAAATTCAACGAGCCATTTCCTGCCGCAGTATTCGTCACGACTGGCAGCCAGGCGGGCGGCGTGAGGCTCGACGTTTCCTCGATGGCGTATGACTGACCAGGAATGCCGAGGTAGCTGAACTCGTATTCGCCGGGGTTGCCGGTCGGGTTCGGGCCGGACAATTTGTTAAAACCGACCGGGCTGTAAACCTGCACCGTAATCGTGGCGGTAATGGACGTGAACCCGTCGTTCACGGTGTAAGTGAAGCTGTCATCCGTTCCGGAGGTGTTGGTGTAAAGGATGGTTCCGCCGCTGATGTTGGCCGTTCCGTTGGCGGGCGTGGAGACGGCGGAGATGGTCAGGGCATCGTTGTCCGCATCGGTGGCGAATTTGCCCACGATACTAATCGCGGCCGCGCCATACGCCGCAACGCCGTTGGTCAGGTCCCTCGCCGCGGGAGCATTGTTGTTGAAAATGAGCGTACCTTCTCCACCTGCGCCAAGCTGGGTCGTATTCCAGTGCGACGGGTCGCCGGGCAGGTCGATGGCCGCAAATGATCCAGCCAGCGTCCCATCAAACAGGTCAAACACGGTGCCGTTGACGAGTGTCAGGCCACCGATGTTCGTCACGCTCAGGGTGCCGCCCAGCGTGATGGTGCTGCCGGTGGCGTCGAGCCGATCGTATGTTGCTGCGTTTAGTTCTGAGACCACCGTGCCGGACAAAGTGACGTCGTTGCCCGCCGTCAACGTGCCGATGCCGCCGCTGCCCGGGGCAAGGGTTCCACCTGCCTGAACCTCAATGGGGCCGCCCACGGTTCCGGATCCCTGAAGCGTTCCGCCCGACACCGTGACCGCCGAGCTGGATGCAAGCGAACCGTCCACGCGCAGAGTACCCCCGCTCACGGTGGTCGGGCCGGTGTAATTGTTGCCCGCCAAGAGCGTAACCCGGCCGTTGCCTGCCCATGTCAGTCCGCCACTGCCACTGATCGCTCCCGCCACGGAAACCAGTTGCCGACCCGTGATGGTGAGCAGGTGCCCGTTGTTGTTGACGTTGCCATTAATGTTCAACGTGACGACGCTGCTGTTGACATCCCCCCACTGCCACGTCTGCGCGCCGGCGAGTGCGAAATGATTGCTCAACACCAGGCTGTGGTTCACGTCTGTACCCACGATGCCGCCGGTGCCCAGCGTCAGCGTGGCGTTGGCGGTGTTGGAAATCGTGTAGCCGGTGTTTGCCGACCAGTTGCTGACAATCAACCCATACCAGCTGGTGGAGGTGCCGAAGTCAGTCCGGTGATTCGGGCTGGTGCCGACGCTCGAGTTGTTGATGACTGCAAAGTCATTGGCTCCTGGCAGAACGCCACCCGTCCAACTGACCGTCTGATTCATCGGCGTTGGCGTCTTGGCTTTCACAATCTTGCGGTAGCTGATGTTGAACGTGCTGCTCGTCGCTGGTGTAAGGCTGCCGCCCGCAGCGTCGAGGCTCATGCCGTTGCCAGATGCGTTGACGGCGAGGTTGTTGAACGTCGCTTTGCCGCTGCCATCGGTGTTCTGAGGATTGGTGCCGGACAACACTGCACCGCCGCCGTTGTTGAGCGTCAGCGTGATGGCAGTCCCGCTTTGCGGCACGTCGTTGCCGTAGGCGTCACGGATTTGCACCACGACCGGCGTCAGCGTGTAATTCACATTCCCATCCGCCGGCTGGGCGGTGAAGACGAGTTGGGTGGCGGCACCCACGTTCACCGTCTGTTGTTGATTCGCCGATGCCACGCCACTCGCGGCAGCCGTGAGAATGGGCGTGGCGGGCGCTCCGGTGTCACGATATTTGAAACTCACGCTGTCCGTGCCGGACAGGATTGTCACACTGGTGATGGTCGTTGAATCGGCCACATTACGGAATGTGCCTGCGGGCGACGTCGAGCTGAGGTTGACCGAAATATCCCCGGTCGCGTTCTTGGGCGTGCTGCCTGAATCCTGCAGTTGCACGGTAATGGTCCCGGAGGTAACTCCCGCCGTCAGCGTGTGCGCGGAAGTGGTGAACGCCAGCTGGTCCAATCCGGCGGTCAGGTCGCCCAGGGTGAAATTGCCGGTCGAGGTGATGCCCGTTGCGGAGTAATCGGGCGAGGCGAATGACGTGCCGTAACTCGTATCCGGCGAACCTTCCCGCAGCATGACCGCCGTGCCTGCTGGCGAAAAACCCGTCCCGTCGAGCGACAGATCAAATGTGATGCCGCTGCCGCCGGTCTGGGAGACGGCCCAGTAACGCGTTCCGTACTGCGCCGTGTTGGCCGGCAGCGTGCCCCCCATGGCCGCCTCTAACTGCTCCACGGTCACGGTGCTCGTGCCGGTGAGCGCGGTGTAATTCAATGTCACGGGCCGCACGTTCCCGCCCTTGCCAACGCGGAAGGATTTCGAGACGGTGGCATCATACACCCGCGCGAGCGGGCCATTGACGTGGCCGGTGCCGGTCACTGAACCGGTTGCCGCCACCGTGGGCTTGGTCGCGCCGCTGGTGGTCAGCGCGCCCGCCGTCAGCGCCAAGGTGCCGTTCACCGTGGTCGCCGCGCTTAGCGTAACGCCGCTGGAATTGTTGACGGTCAGGTTGCTGACCGTCGTGGGCATCTGTGCGCCGGTCACCTGCGCCGCGCTGCCGCTGAAGGTGTAATTGGCCCCGCTGTTGAGATTGAGGGCCCCGGCCCAGGTGAACGTGCCATTGACACCATTGGTTTTTGCGGTGTCAAGCGTCGCCCCTGCGTTCAGGTTGAAGGTATGGCTTGCGTTGCCGTTCCCGTTGATGACCTGGGTTCCGGTGACGAGCGTTCCGTTGATGGTGGATGAGATCGTTCCTGCACTTCGAAACTTCAAGCCTGTGGTCAGGCCTGAGATGTCCAGCGTTGCGTTGCTATTGATGGTCAACACGATCTTGCCCACAGATATGTCTCCCGACCCCGTCCAGGTGCACGCAGATCCTGAAAAGGCAATCTGGTGCCCAGGAGTTCCGTTCGAAGTGGAGGTGGCCTTGATCGTGCCGTTATTGACCAAGCCGACTCCGATGGTCACATTGCGAGTAGCCGATCCTGCTGGGAGAAGATCCAAAGTGCCACCAGCGTTCACTTGGAGGGTTCCTGCCAGCGTCCAAGAGGCTGAGTTCGTCATTGTATGAGCGTTTTGAATGACGAACGTGTCCGCCGCCGACGTGAAGTCCGCCGGACTCGACCCCCCGCCGCCTGTATTTGAGTTCCAACTCGTCGTCAGGTTCGGCGCAAGGTTGCCTTGCGAATAGTAAGTGACCGCCTCCACGCCCGTCGCGAGGGCGATTATCAGGCCGGCCAGGGGCGCGGAGCGCAGGCAGGATTTAAGTATGGGGTATGGCTTCATGTGGGTTTTCTGTTTCAGACCCTGTGAGCGCCATGATTACTACACCGCTCTGCGTGGCATTCAGGCCACGTGGCGGGCATCTGGCGGCCTGCCAGCACCGGCAAAGCAAGGGCATGCGTCATAGGGTGCGCCAGTGTCCACTGGGGCGGCTCCCTCAGGTAGTCGGCAAAACTGCGTACACGCCGCAGCGGTCGAGTCGGGTCAGACCTTCAGGTATCGCGCCACCGCTTGGGCGCGGGACTGGACGTGGAGCTTCTTGTAGATGCGCTCGATGTGGGTGTGAACGGTTCCGTAGCTGATCTTCATCGCATCTGCCACTTCCTTGTAGCTGTAGCCCTTGGCCAGGTAATCCAGCACCTCAACCTCGCGCGGTGAAAGATTCTCGGAGTCGGCGTTGGTCTGCTTTGCACGCTTGAAGGATTGCACCACCTTGCGCGCAATGTTGCTCGTCATCGGCGCGCCACCGGCGAAGACGTCTTTCACCGCGGCCAGCAGCTCCGCCGAACGCACCGGCTTGAGCAAGTAGCCCGACGCACCCGCCGCCAGCGAGTTGAAGATCGAATCGGGATCCTCGTGGACGGTCAGCATGAGAAAATAGGTCCCGGGTAGCAGCACCGAAAGCTGGCGCACACACTCGACCCCGTCGATGCCCGGGAGGTTGATGTCCATCAGCACCACGGCCGGTTTGAGCGCCGGAACGCCTACGACCGCTTCTTCCCCGCTCCCGAAAGTGCCCACGCACCGGCAGTCGGGTGAACGCTTGAGGATGCTTTCCAGGCTGCTGCGCACGGCGGTTTCGTCTTCAACTATGGCGACATTGATGGGCATGGTGGAAACAGGGGCAGTCTAGGCAATGCCCGCGGCACGGGCCATCGGCAATTTTGCGGACAAGGGCGCGTGGCTCATCATTTCTTTGCGCTCGTGCCGCCGGCACCATGCAATGGCACGGTGAACAAGAGCGTGGTCCCGTGCCCGGGCGCGCTCTGACGCTCGAAACGCCCGCCGATCTCGCTCATGCGCCCGGCCAGGTTCCGCAACCCGTCCCGATCCCCCTTCGCCGCGTCGTCGATCCCCCGGCCGTCGTCCGTGATCATGACGCGCACCCCCCCTGCCTCAAGGCTCAGTTGCAACCGCACCACCTGGGCCCCCGCATGCTTGGCCACGTTGTGCAAGGCTTCCTTCACCGCCAGATGCAGGTGATGCCGCACATCCGCCGGCAGCACGATGGGCGGCACATCCGCCGGCACGTCCAGCCGGCAGCGCACGCCCGCCGAGCGCAGATACTCCGGTGCGTAGGTGCAAAGATGCGCCACATACCGGTCCAGTGAATCGTTCTTCGGGTTCACCGCCCAGACGATTTCATCCAGCGAACGCGTGAGCGCCCTGGCCGTCTTGAAGATATGGTCAATGTGGCCGCGCGCCTTCTCCGGCACGGCGAAGTCGTGTTGCGCCAGTTCGCTCAACAGGGCGATCTGCGTGAGGTTCGCCCCCAGATCGTCGTGCAAATCATGGGCGATCCGGGCGCGGTCGCGTTGCAGTGCGGTCTCCTGCTCAAGGCTCGCCACCTTCAATCGCAACCGCCGGAAGGAGACGTAGCGCACCACGCCGATGACTGCACAGGTAAATGCCAGGAGCGCCGCCACACGAAACCACCAGCGCTGCCAGAGGAACGGCTCGACGACGAAAACGAGTGACGCATCGTTGGCAGTCCACTCGCCCACCCGGGGGCGGGCGGTCACGCGGAAGGTGTATTGGCCCGCGGGCAGGCGCGAATAGCTGGCGTGCCGCTCCGTTCCGCCACCAGTCCAATCGTCTTCCCACCCCTCCAGCCGGTGGCGAAACTCCATGCTCTCGGGCGCGATGAAGCTAAAAGCGGTGTATTCGATATCAATCCGGCGATGTTGCGGCTGCAACCGAAGAGGTTCGCCCGCTTTCAACTTCATTGCGTGCCCATCAACCAAGGTGGCCTCCACGGTGACCGTTGGCGGCATTCTTCTTGGCACAACCCGGTCGGGATGGATGACCGCCAAGCCGGTGCGCATGGGGAACCAGATGCGACCATCCCGGCTGCGCGCGCTGCCGGGGGCGTAACCATAGTTCGCCTGTAAGTTCTGCAGCGCTTCGTCCCGGCCGTATACAACCGCGCGGACTTGGGGCGCCAAGCCGTCCGCCACCGCTTCGAGTTCCTTTCGGCGGACCTGGAATATCCCGCGGTCCGTGGCAAACCAGAAACTCCCGCCATGGTCACTCGCGATCGCGTTGATGTAGGTATCCGGGAGGCCTTCCTTCTCACCGACGTGTGCGAACGATTTGTCCTTGATCCTGCCCAGGCCCGCGCCGGCGTAGCCAATCCACAAACTGCCGTCGTCCGTTGGCAGCAGGCAGCGGATGGGGTTGCGTGAGGGCAGGGAAAGGGCGGTTTCATTGATGAGTTGATCCCCCTCGGCGCGCAGCAGCAGGCCGCTCAAGGTGCCGAACCAGACGTTGCCCCGCGTGTCCTCAGCCAGGGCGCGCACGGGACGCGAATTTGCCGGTTGCTCAAAAGTTTGGAATTTGCCCTGGCGCAAGCGTTGAACACAGGTGTTTCCCTCGATGGCCAGCCACAGGTCGCCGCGTGAGTCCAACAATAACCCGCGCACTACTTCACCGCCCAAACCGTCGTTGCGACCCAGCACTGTCCAATGGCTTCCATCCCAATGCTGCAAGCCCGCGTGGTAGGTGCCCACCCAAACCCCTTTTTGTCCATCGCTGCTCACGCACATCGCCCGGGTTTCCGGCCTGCCCTGGCTCCCAGCAACCTTTTGCCACCGCTGGTTTACGTGCCGGATTAGTTCGCCGTTTTGGGCCACGGCCCACATGGTCCCCATGCCGTCCTCACAAATGGAACGCAACGAGGGCCCGGGTAGTCCCTGGTCACTGGCCTGAAGTTCCAACGTCCGCTGGCGCACCCGGTTCAAGCCGCCGCCATCGGTGCCTGCCCAGATGTTCCCCTCACGATCTTCCGCCAAATCCAAAATATCTGTCTGCGACGTGCTGATGGATTGAAACAAGTTGTCCTCAAATCGGAACAAGCCGCCTCCCGTGGTGCCGATCCAGACTGCTCCCGAGCGATCTTCCAGCAGGGCAGTCGGCTCAATGCCGGAAGCCGTAACGGGTATTTTGCCCAAATCCACGGGCGGATTCGTCGAGCTTTTGGCCCGGAGCAGCCGCCCGTTGCCGCAAATCCAAATGCCTCCCGCGTGGGCCATGGCCAGCTTGGCCACCCCGGCGGGTGCGGCAAACAGCGGCTTGGCCACGTTCTCTTCAAGTACGCCGCACTGGCCCGCTTTGATGAACCAGATGTTCCCTCCGTTGTCGCTGGCCAGATTGCACAACCCAACACCCGCGAGCCCGTCGCGCGCAGTCAGACGCGTGACTTTTCCATCCGCAATCCGGCACACGGACCCATCCGAGTAAGAGACCCAGACCGCACCGTTCTTGTCGGCCACGATGCTGCAAGGACGGAAAAGCGCCAGCCCATCGGAGGAGGTAAACACACGTGTTGAATTTGCGGAAGGCTCAACGCAAATGACAATTCCACCTTCCAGTGCGAGCCAAATGCGGTTGGCGCGGTCCTGCGTCAGGCAGCGGATGAGCGGGTTCAGTCGGCCCGCTGGAATGGGAAGGGCGATGGTGCGAAATCGTATGCCATCGAACGTGGCCAGCCCGCTGTGTGTGGCCACCCACAAGCGACCGTCGGGAGTTTGAGCCGCGCCGGTAACGGAATTGGCCGGCAAACCTTCGTCCGTTTGCCATGCGCGATAAAACCATGCTGGAGCAGTTTCTGCGGCGGTCACTGCCGGTGCGAGCAGCCCGCCGGCGAGCAATGCTGCCACGACCCTGATGCTGAAGCTGCTGGTGTGCGTCATGTCATCATCTTAGCCATCCGCGTTGATCGTGCAAAGCCTCAAGCCAAGACCGCCTGATGGGCCGGCACCAACAAATCGCATCCCGCTGACAGAGCGGCTTTTTGCAAGTGCATTGGAACATCATCCGCGGACGCAGTCCTGCCAAGGCGAAGGCCGGCGGCTCCGGCACCGACACCATGACGTTGACAATGCCATGGGTGCTGTTTTGTCCGGCAATCCCGGTGATCGTCCACTTGAGCCGGAGTCCGTCTCCGTCCTGCCAACCCGGCGAGTTCATGGCAAGGGTGGTGTTCGCCACGAGCCCGGTCGGGTTGCGGATGCCGCTGGCCGGCGTTCCGCCGACGGCGAGCGGTGAGGTTGCGCTGCGGTATCTGGTGGCGACGAAGGCGCGGAGTGTGGAGGTGGGGGGGGAGGGAAACGCTGAAAAGCTGAAAAGCCGAGATGCTGAGATGCTGAGATGGGCGATGAGTTGCCAATATCAAGGACCAACCCGTTACTGGGGGGGGTATGAGGGTCGGGCGCAGGGTTGCGCTTAACGCTCAATGTAGCCGACAGGAGGGAACGCACCAAGAAAGCTCGCCTTCACCAGCAACGCGCCCGCGCTCCCTCCTGTTTGGCTCATCGGATTGTTGGCCAAGACATTTCGATCTACTTACTTAGTCTTCTTTTGAAGCACCTTGCCCGCAGCGAGTTCTTTCTCAATCTGTTTCAAGTCTTTGATGAACGTGTAGTTCTCTTTGTTTTTCCAGTTCCAAGTCTTCCCGATGACGAAGTGTTTCACGGGTAGATCACCGGTGCTGACCTTGACCGTTGCCGTTACGGTGGAAATGACTTGAGCGCCCATGAGGTCGGGATCTCGTGAGACAGTCGAAACGACCCATATTTCTTGTTTGACCTGGTGAACCGAATCAATGGCGATTTTCCAAGCCGTATCGGGCACTGTAAGTCGCACCTCAATCTGTTTCTCTTTCGCACTGACTGTAATTGCACTCAACGCCAGTAATAGAACCATCAACTTCTTCATTTGCATTTGACCGGGCTCAACTTTCTGGACCACTGATATGTTAGTCCGAGCACTGGTCAGATGTTGTTCTTTTCTCTGTTCCTTGTCCATCCCCGGTCGGGGGAGGGCGTAGCACGATTCCCCGGCGCGGATCAGCTGTTGAATGATTTTTCGACCGGTTGAAGCGGAGCAGAACAGGTGGTTGGGAGGGCAATAAAACCTTGCCAATTTGAGTGTCTCTGAGTTTACTCCGCGTCCCCTGAGTGGCTGGGTAGCTCAGTTGGTAGAGCAGCGGACTGAAAATCCGCGTGTCGGCGGTTCGATTCCG
>JAFMIZ010000100.1 GCA_017853715.1 Pedosphaera sp. | reverse complement strand
CTCGCGCAAGATCTCCGTGGCGACCCTGGGCAAGACGGATGTGGAGCGCATCGCAGGACGTCTCTCGCACAGCTACGAGGAGGCTGCCCACCAACACAATGCCGACCACTGCGGACTGCTGGAAGGCTCGGGGAACTGCTCGAATTGCTTCCAACCCCTGAACGCCGCCGATCTCAGGCGTCTCACCTTTCAACATCACGGAGCGCAGACGACCATTGCTCGGGTCACTTGTCCCACTGCACCCAAATTCTGGCGGTGGCGGGATTTCCCCTTTCCCCGCTTGGAAGTGAAGTCAGTCGAATTACCCGATCACGAGCATGATCACCACCATGACCATGGCGATGAATGGAAAATGCAGATGGTCGCAGCGGCGTTGTGCGGCGTCTTTGGCCTGCTGGGTGCATTCGTGGTGCCCGAGTCATGGAAAGTCTATGCCTTCGTGGCGGCGTATCTTGCCGGCGGATTCTTCCCGGCGGAGGAAGTATGGGAACGGCTGCGCCAGCGCGTGCTTGATGTGCATTTCTTGATGATCGCCGTGGCGGCAGGCGCGGCGTGCATCGGCGCGTGGGCGGAAGGCGCCACGTTGCTTTTCCTCTTTTCATTGTCTGGTGCGCTGGAGCACTACGCGCTGGGGCGGACGCAAAAGGAAATTCATTCGCTGTTCCACGGCGCACCCAAGGTGGCCACGGTGGTGGAGACGGATGGCGGCGAGCGGGAAGTCCCGGTGGAACAGTTGCGTGTGGGTATGCGTCTGCTGGTGAAGCCGGATTCGCAGTTCCCCGTGGATGCCGAACTCGTGAAGGGCAATTCAGCCGCCGATGAGTCCAATCTTACCGGTGAAGCCACGCCGGTGGAGAAGAAGCCCGGGGATAGTGTCTTGGCGGGTACGTTGAATCTGTGGGGTGCGGTCGAATGTGTGGTCACCCGCCCTGCGAGCGAAAGTGCGCTGCAAAAGATCATCAAGCTAATCAAGGACGCTCAGCAGCAGAAGGCCCCCTCGCAGCGGTTCACGGACAAGTTCAGCACTAGCTACACTTACTTTGCGCTCAGTTTGTCTTTGGTCATGTTCATCATCTGGTGGCAGGGGATGGGCCTGGCGCCGTTCCAGTCTGCCGGTGAGGTGAAGAGTGCATTCTATCGCGCCATGACGTTGCTGGTTGTTTCATCGCCATGCGCGTTGGTGTTGTCCATTCCCTCGGCGGTGCTGGCCGCCATCGCCTGGGGTGCGCGGCATGGCGTGTTGTTTCGCGGTGGAGCAGCCGTCGAGAAACTGGCCGAAGTGAACACTGTTTGCCTCGACAAGACGGGTACACTGACAACCGGCGAATTGCGTGTGGAGAAGGTCGAAAGTTTCCCGCTGGGGCGAGAACAGGAGATTGGTCAACTGGCCTACTCGCTTGAACGCCTTTCCACGCATCCGTTGGCTCGTGCCATCACGCGTTACGGTAAACAATCAGGACTGACCGCCGTGGAGTTGTGCCATTTCCAATCCGTCGCAGGCCACGGGCTTCAGGCGAAGCTTGGCAACGAGACTGTGCTGCTTGGCAAACGCGATTGGATTCTGGAGCGTCGGTCTCCGCCCCGGCTCGAAGCTCAGCATGAATTGGATACCCACCCGCCTGAAACGCTGGGCACGTCCCAAGTTTGGGTCGCCACAGGCGACTTGCTGGGCTGTGTCACGCTGCGCGACGACATCCGCCCGCAGTCGCGTCAAGTGGTGGACGAGCTGCGCCACGCAGGCCTGCGCTCAGTGGTGCTGACCGGCGATCGTGAAGCGGCGGCAGCGCATTTGCGTAACACTCTCAAATTGGATGACGTGCGCGCCGGACTCAAACCCGAGGATAAAGTCGCTGCCATTCGCAGCCTTTCATCTGAAGGACGAAGGGTTGCCATGGTGGGAGATGGAGTCAATGACGCGCCTAGCCTCGCTGCGGCCCACGTTGGAGTGGCGATGGGCGCGCGCGGCTCGGATGCTGCTTTGGAGCAGGCCGACGTGGTGCTCATGCACGACCGGCTCGAAAACTTTCTTTCTGCCTTCCGCTTGAGTGTTCGGGCGCGACGCATCATCCGTCAGAACTTGTTCGTGTCTTTGGGCACAGTGGTTGTTCTCGTTGTTTTTGCCCTCCTCGGAAAAATTCCCCTCACGCTGGGCGTGGTCGGCCATGAGGGCAGCACCGTTGTGGTGGTCATGAACAGTCTGCGGTTGTTATTAGGCCGAGGGCCCGTTAACTCCAAACGGGAGGTTTGAAGACTGATGCTAGCTTTTATCGCTTCAATAATCGGTATTCTTGCGGATCCATCCGTGGTCAGGGTTTTCTTATGAAATCCAAGTTCATGCGTGAAGCCATTCGGCTCTCGGTGCGGCAGATGCGTGCTGGCAAGGGCGGTCCCTTCGGGGCGGTTGTGGTGCGCAAAGGCGAGATCGTCGGGCGTGGATTCAACGCCGTCACGTCCACGAACGATCCCACGGCGCACGCGGAAGTGATGGCCATTCGCGAGGCCTGCCGCAAGTTGAAGACCTTCAAACTCGACGACTGCGAACTCTACACTAGTTGCGAACCGTGTCCGATGTGTCTGTCGGCCATCTACTGGGCGCGGCTCAAGCGTGTGTTCTACGGCAACACCCGCAAGGACGCGGCGAAGATCGGCTTCGATGACAACGTTATCTATCGCGAGCTGGCCATGTCCATCCATAAGCGCTCTTTGCCCATGAAGCAACTCTTGCCTGGCGAAGCTGCGACTGCGTTTGCCGAGTGGCAGGACAAGCCGGATAAACAGCGATACTGATCTGCGGCTCTTTCCCGGTCAGGATCGGGCTTTCGATCGTGGTCGTCTTGCTGACGGTTATGCTCCCGGGCTTGCTGCTCGTGACAGCGTATTTATCAAGGCGGGTGACGTTGATGATCGAAGGTCCACCGCGTGTGCCGGGGAAGGATGAGTAGTAGCCATAGGTGGGGTATGTGCCGGATGAGGACAGAAATCCATTTGCCGGACCAAGATTGAGCGGTTCGCCAACAATGCAAAGTTCGGTAACGTTTTCCCAACGGGAACTGGACTTTCCCGCCAGTGGTTCAACCATCAGTTGCCCCAGCATCCCAAGCGGAAAGGGCAAGGCGGCGTCGCCGGTAGATTTCAGCAGCCTGCCGCGCGCGTCAAATTGCAGTTCGGTTTCGGTCAGCCTGATGGGGGCTGTCATCCGCGGGTAAGAGGGCGGCATGCCCATCATTGGTCGCGGGGGCATCTCACGTTTGGGAATCAGCATACCCTGCAATCCGAGGCTGAATGAGCCGTTGGTATTGAGCTTGGCAGTGGCGATTAGATTCCCGGAAAGTGTGTCCGTGCCGTTCTCGCTGCGAATAGATATTTGCACGCTGTAAACATTGGTTTGTTCTGGTGCCGGGCAATATCGCAAGGCGGGCGAGGCCGCGCTGAGATTGGCGCTCCAAGCAAGCAGCAGACACGGGGCGGCGCTGAGAATTGCGTAGGAAGGCTTCATGTAGCATACGAAGCAACGACCCTGAATTCGTGCAAGTCTTTTCGCGGTCGCGATGCTGCGGCCTCCTTCAAAGGTGCTACAGATCCCTCCGCTCACATCGCCTCAACTGATCCGGCGGCGAATTTTATCAATTCATGCGTCGCACCGCTGGTCAGGCATCATGACGGCATGAAACAGCCGATCTCCGCCGAAACTCAACTCGCGCCGTGGACAGATGCACAACTTCCCTCTACGCTCGGCCACACAACCTTACCGCTCGCATGAACATTTCAACGCTGATTCGGACGGGTGCGATCCTTGGAGTCGCTTTGTTAACCCATTTCAATGCTCTGGCTGAGCGCCAGATTCCCGCAGAACTCCGAGACTGGCAGGATTGGGCCACTTGGGATGCCAGGCATCGCAATTGCCCCACGCCGTATAACAACGCGGATCGGCATGTTTGTTTCTGGCCGGGTGAACTCACGCTCAAAGCCGGGGCCAAGTCTGCCGAGTGGACGCAGCGGGTGATTGTGTTCGGTGAAACTTGGGTTCCGCTGCCGGGTGGTGGCGAGACGTGGCCGCTGGACGTCAAAGTGGACGGTAAAGCTGCGCCTGTGGTTGAACGTGAAAAACGTCCGGGCTTAAAACTGTCTCAGGGGCAATACACTTTGACGGGATCGTTTCAGTGGGAGAACGAGATGCCGCAGTTGATTCGTGTGCCGCGTGAAGTCGGATTGCTCTCGTTGTCGCTGGAAGGAAAGAAGGTGGATTTGCCGAACTGGGATGAAGCTGGGAACCTCTGGCTCAAGCGCGCGCGGGTGGAGGCCACCGACAAAGACGCCATCGCGGCGCAGGTGTGGCGCGTGCTTGAGGATGGAATTCCGCTTTGGTT
The DNA here is from genome assembly GCA_017853715.1 of Pedosphaera sp. Classification (GTDB taxonomy): domain Bacteria; phylum Verrucomicrobiota; class Verrucomicrobiia; order Limisphaerales; family DSYF01; genus DSYF01. The sequence goes on along the minus strand of JAFMIZ010000100.1, from coordinate 4,425 downwards.
ACGGTCGGAGATCGAACTGAGCGTGTCGGGCAAGAGTCGCGAGGAGGAGTTGGGCACCGTCATTCCGGAAGGCTGGACGATTGCGTCGGTGGATTCGCCGGTGCCGGTTGCGGTGGATGAACAGGGTCGCATGAAGGCGCAGGTGCGCGCTGGCAAATGGATCATTCACGTGGATGCCTTTCGTGCTGCAGATGCGCGCGAATTCAAATTTGCGGCGGATGTGCAACCTATCGTGAGCAGTGAACTGGTTGCGTTCCGCTCTGCGCCTGAGTTTCGCATGGCTGATCTGGAGGGCGTGGTGCAGGTGGATGTAGGCCAAACGACGTTTCCAGAAAAGTGGCGCAGCCTTCCAGTCTATCAGTGGCAGACCGACCAGCCCTTCCGCCTCACGGAAAAAATGCGCGGTATGGGTCTGCAAAAGCCGGAGGGGTTGCGCTTCAGTCGCGTCTTCTGGCTGGACGAGAACGGCAAGGGGCTGACCTTCCGCGATCAAATCACCGGCAACATGCAACAAATCTGGCGCCTCGACATTGCGCCGGGACAGGAACTGGGCGCAGCCAAGATTGATGGGCAGGCGCAATTGATCACCACCAACCCCGTCAACGGCGCGCAAGGGTTGGAGATCCGGGCGCGCAATCTGAATTTGAGCGCCATTGGCCGTTCCGCCGGGGTGCAGGAAATACCAGCGACGGGCTGGCGTGCGCCAGCGGATGGTTTGGATGTTTCCATGAATCTTCCGCCCGGCTGGCGATTGTTCGCGCTTTTTGGCGCGGACTGGGTGGACGGTGACTGGCTCACGGCGTGGACGTTGTTGGACTTGTTCCTCCTCCTCATTTTCACGCTCGCAGTGTTCAAGCTGTGGGGCTTCAAAGCGGGGCTCATCGCGTTTCTCGCCTTCGGATTGGGCTATCATGAACCGGGTGCGCCGCGCTACGCGTGGTTTGCGCTGCTGGTGCCGCTGGCCTTGCTGCGCGTTGTGCCCGCTGGCGTTTTCCGGAAATGCATCCAGGCGTGGGTCTATCTCGCTGTGGGAGTGTTGGTGCTGCTGCTGATTCCCTTTGTGGCGAATCAATTGCAGGGCGTGCTTTATCCGCAACTGGAACGCAAAGGAACCGTTTACGGTGTGTCTAGGCACTGGGCTGGTGGTGATGACTTTCAAACTCCATCCGCAGTGACGGCGCTGCCAGCGATGGATCAATCATTGGCTGAGAACGAGTATTCTGGGCGTTCGGGAGGTTGGGGGCTATCCAAGTCACGGGCCAAGATTCAGAACGTTGGTAACTTGCAGTATGAAGCCAAAGCGAAGATCCAGACCGGACCCGCGGTGCCAGAATGGTCTTGGAATCAAGTGCGGTTCGGTTGGAGCGGGCCGGTGTCTGCTGAGGAGAAGGTGCGGCCCATCTTGATTTCCCAGAACATGCATCGCGTTCTGACGGTGGTGCGGGTGGCTTTGATATTCCTACTGGGAGCAACCTTGCTCCGTGCGTGGCGGAGCAGCGCGACGCCTGCCAAGCCCATCAATGTCGCAGGTGCTGCGGGAACAACGGCGGCTTTGACTCTGTTGCTTGGATTGTTACTGGCCCCCACTGCCTCGGCACAGTTGCCGGATACGCAGACGTTAAACCAACTGCGTGAGCGGTTGCTGGAAAAGTCGGATGCCTACCCTCAAGCCGCCGAGATTGCTTCAGTCATGCTGCAGGTCAAAGACGGACGAATCTCCATGACGGCCGAAGTTCACGCGGCAATTCCAGTGGCTGTCCCGTTGCCCGGCAAACTGCCTTCGTGGTCGCCGTTGTCGGTGACGGCGAGTGGTGAACCGACCACGGGCCTGACGCGGGCTGATGGTTACCTCTGGGTGCTCGTTCCGGCAGGAGTTCACCGTGTGCAGGTGGAGGGGTTGCTGCCAAGTGTTACCGAGTGGGAATGGACCTTCCTGCTGAAGCCGCGTCGCGTGACCATCGAGGCACCGGGTTGGACGGTGACCGGTTTGCGTCCGAACGATGTGCCGGAGAATCAGGTGTTTTTTGCGCGCCAACGCACCGTCGCGGTGGGTGAGGCGGAATACGACCGCAAGGATTTCAACGCCATCGTTCTGGTTGATCGCCAGATCGAAGTGGGCTTGCTCTGGCAGATGCGTGTCGAGGTAACTCGGCTTTCGCCAGCCGGCAAAGCCGTGTCTCTCCGGGTGCCATTGCTGGCGGGAGAGAAAGTGTTGTCGCCCGGCGTCAACGTGGACAACGGATTTGTCGAAGTGCGATTGGGGGCAGGGGACAACGAGTTCGTTTGGGAAAGTGTTTTGCCCGTGGGCGAGCCCGTCACGTTGACGGCGGCGCAGACGGATCGTTGGGTGGAACGCTGGCATCTCGTGGCCTCGCCTGTCTGGAACGCATCGCTCGCCGGTCTTGCGCCAGTGTTCGAGACCAGCGAGCAAAACTTGATTCCGGTATGGCATCCGTGGCCGGGTGAAAGCATGAAGCTTTCCTTCAGCAAACCCGAGGCCGTGAGCGGCGATACCCTGACCGTGCGGCGAGTTACGCATGAGGTTTCCTTGGGCAGCCGTCAGCGCACCTCCAGTTTGACCCTCGATGTCGAGGCCAGTCTGGGTGATGACTTCCTGCTGGAACTGAGCCCGGCCGCCGAGATTTCTTCACTCAAACAGGACACCCGCGAGATCCCGGTCCGTCGCGACGGCAACAAGCTGGTGATCCCGGTCCATCCCGGCAGCCAGATGTTAAGCGTGGAATGGCGGATGAGCGAACCGCAATCCGCCGTGTCGCGGGCGGACGCCGTGAAGCTGCCCGTCGAGGCGGCGAATATCAGCACCACCATGAATGTCTCGGACAGCCGATGGGTGTTGTGGGCCAATGGACCACTGCGCGGGCCGGCGGTGCGCTTTTGGACGGTGCTGTTGCTCTCAGCCCTGGCCGCGTGGCTGCTTGGTGGACTCAAACTTTCACCCGTCTCACGACTGCAGTGGATGCTCCTGGCACTCGGTTTGACCCAAATCCATTTCGTGGCGGCCCTGGTGGTCGTGGCTTGGTTCTTTCTCGTCGCATGGCGTGGCAGGGATCAGGCCATTGGATTGCGCGCAATAGCCTTTAACTTTGTCCAACTCTTCATCATTGGGCTCACTGTTCTGGCGATGGGCGTGTTGGTCGCGGCCGTAAGCGAGGGACTCCTTGGCAATCCGGAGATGTTCATTCGTGGCAACGGTTCCTCCCGGAATGCGCTGCGGTGGTTCGAGCCGCGCAGTGGCGCAGAATTGCCCGTGCCGGTGGTGGTCTCGGTGTCGGTGTGGTTCTACCGACTATTGATGCTGGCATGGGCGCTATGGCTGGCTGCTTCGCTTATCCGCTGGTTGAAGTGGGCGTGGACTCAATTCAGCAAGGGGCAGTTGTGGCAGAATCCCAATAAGGCTGCCGTGGTCTCTCCGCCGCTGCCGCCGGAAGTGAAGTAGTAATGGGCAAGCCTATTTAAGCTGCGGAGGTGCGGAAGATATTGGCCCGCTGCGCCAGCCGGGGGCTACGCCCTCGCAGAAATCTCCAACATCCGCTCAATGGGCAGGCGGGCGCGGTCGAGGATGGCGGGGGGCAATTCGACGCGGGGGGCGAGGTTTTTCATGCAGTCGCGCAGCTTCTCAAGCGTGTTCAACTTCATATATTTGCACTCACTGCAACGGCAGTTGTCTGTGGGCAGCTTCATCACGTTGAAGACGGGTGCGCAGAAAAATTCCTTGTCCGGACATTCTTTCCTCATGCGATGGATAATGCCGCTCTCGGTGACGATCACGAATTGCTTCGCGGGTGAAGTGCGGCAGTAGGTGATCATCTTCTCCGTCGAGCACACGGCATCGGCGAGGTCGCGCACGGCACGCAGGCTTTCAGGATGAACAATTACCTTGGCGCTGGGATATTGCTCGCGTGCCTGTCGCACCTGTTGCTCCTGAAACTCCACGTGCGCGTAACAGTTGCCTTTCCACAGAGTCATGGGGCGACCGGTTTGTTCCATCACCCATTGGCCAAGATTTTCGTCAGGGACGAACAAAAGGTCTTTGTCCTTGGGCGCGGCGTTGACGATTTTTTCCGCGTTGCCGCTGGTGACGATGACGTCGCATAGCGCTTTCACGGCCGCGCTGCAATTGATGTAGGCGATGGTCCAAAAATTCGGATTCGTGGCCTGCAGCTTGGCGAGTTCCTCGGCTGGGCAGCTTTCCTCCAGAGAACAGCCCGCGTCTTTATCGGGTAGCACTACGATTTTGTTTGGGTTCAAAATCTTCGCCGTCTCGGCCATGAAATGCACACCGCAGAAGACGATGACATCCGCGTTGGTCTTGGCTGCCTGTTGTGCGAGGCCCAGTGAGTCGCCCACGTAATCCGCGAGGTCCTGGATTTCTGGGATTTGGTAATTATGCGCGAGAATGACCGC
>JAFMIZ010000099.1 GCA_017853715.1 Pedosphaera sp. | reverse complement strand
CGCCCACGCCGTGGCCGCAGACGTCGAGGAGATACACCGCGAAATGTTCCGGATCAATCCAGTGGTAGCCGAAAGCGTCGCCGCCGAGCTCGGTGGAAGGCTGATATTTCCAATCGATCCGCAGCGGGGCGCTGGTGGGCTCCGGCAGGATGGACCGGACGTAGTTGGCCGCCTCGGCCAGCTCCTCATTGAGCCGGCGCTGCATCTGCTCCAGCAATTCCTTCTCGGTCTGCAATTGTTTGAGCCGGATCCGGTCCAGATCCCGCAGGCGCTTCTTTTCCAGGGAAGTGGTGACGCGCGCCCGGAGCAGCGTGGGATTGAACGGCTTGGGCAAATAATCCTCCGCGCCGGCTTCGATGCATTTGACGGCGCTGTCCACCTGTTCCGCGCCGGAGATGACGATGACCGGCAGCCCGGCCAGCTGCGGATTATGGCGGAGCTCGAGCAGCACCTGCATGCCGTTCATCTCCGGCATCTCCATGTCCAGCAGCATCAGGTCGAATGATTGTTTCTGGATCAGATCCATCGCCTGGCGGCCGTTGGCGGCTTCGGTGATGTTGTTAAATCCAAGCTGGTTGAGCGCACGGATCAGCGCCAGGCGCATCGTGCGGCTGTCGTCCACCACCAGCACCGCGGCTTGCAGATTGGTTTCAGGGGCGGGCGGCGCGGCGGGGACAGGAGAATTTTCAGCAGGAGCAGCGTTCATGGTCATGATGGTTTCAAGTCAGAGCTCACGGCGTCAGCGGTTGATCGGTTGCGGGTTGATGGGCCGGGCGCGGGACAAGCGGGATGATCCGCCCGGCCTTGGCTAAGAGCAGTTCGTCCTCAAAGGGTTTGGTGATGTAATCGCGCGCGCCCAGGCGGGCGGCCGCGGCGATGTTCTTTGCGCCCGCCTCGGCGGTGAGCATGATCACCGGCGTATGCCGCAACGCCGCATTCTCGCGCAGGCGCTGGAGCATGGTGATGCCGTCCATGACCGGCATGTTGTAGTCCAAAAGAATGAGGTCGGGCTTTTCCCATGCCGCCATCGCCAGTCCTTCCTCGCCATTGGCGGCTTCGCAAAGCGTGCACTCGAAACGGTCAAACAGCCGGGCCAGCATCCGGCGAACCGTTTTGCTGTCGTCCACGCTGAGGATTTTCGGGGTCGTGGTCATCTGCTGATCCAGACGGTGAGTGTGAGTACCCCGCCGGCACATGTCCAGCAGGTCTGCGAAGTTTTGCCGCCGGGCGGCGCGGGCGGTGGCGCTGCCCGGATGACTGTGGGCGTACTCAAGGTGTAGCGGCACCCGGCAGCGGCCAGGCCGGCCGCGATCCGACCGGCCATCATGTTGCAGAGTTCGCCGGCGAGATCGAGGCACTCGCCCTCCCGGGCAGCCGGATCCGCGCCGCCGTTGCCGAGAGATCCGTTAAGGGATTCAATCCACGGTCCGGGCGATTGCAACCAGACCCGGCCAGCAAGTTCTTCTCCCTGCAATTCCACCGACCCGGTCCAAGCCGGTCCCGCGGCCTTGCTTTGAGCAACCTCAGCGGAGGAAGCCGGGCGGGCCGGCAACTGGAACTGTCCGGCCAAAACCGACTGGAGAGCGGCGGCCGCAATCAAATCGAGCTCGTTGTTGGAAATGGAGGGGGGCATGGGCTTCAAGCTGCACGCGGGGGCTGGGAAAGCATTTTCAGGATGGCCTGCGGCATCTGCGGCAAGGGAACGACCTGTTCCGCGGCGCCCAGCTTGATCGCGGCCTGCGGCATGCCGAACACCACGCAGCTTTCCTCCGCCTCCGCCAAAGTGCGGGCGCCGGCGGCTTGCAACAATTGAAGCCCGCGCGCGCCGTCCACGCCCATGCCGGTGAGGAGCGCCGCCACCGCCTGATCACCGGCCTGCTCGGCAGCGGAGCGGAAGAGGATATCCACCGCCGGACGACAGTGATGCACGCGCGGCGATTGCGCCAGCCGCACCCGGTATCCCGTGCCAGCCCGAACCAGTGACAGATGAAAATCGCCCGGTGCCACGAGACACAGGCCGGGGCGCAACTCTTCGCCATGCACCGCTTCGCGCACCGTGAAGGCGCACAAGGCATCCAGGTGCTCGGCCATGATGCGGGAAAAATTGGCGGGGATATGTTGCACCACCACGATCGGCGGCAGGCCGTCCGGCAGGCGCGGCAATAGATATCGCAACGCCTCCACTCCGCCGGTGGAAGCGCCGATCACGATGATCCGGCGATTTGAGAACTGGCCCGCCCCAAAAGCCGGCGCCAATGGTTTGGCCGCTTCCGGAACCGGCGCGGGTCGCGCCGCCCGGCGGCGCGAACGAGCGGCGGCCTTGACATGGAACGCGAGTTCGGGGGCGATTTCACGGAGGCTGCGGCCGCCGGCGGGTTTGGCCAGAACATCGATGGCGCCAGCCGCCAGTGCTTCCATCGCCTTGGCCGAGCCGGCCGGAGTCAGCGAGCTGACCACCACCACCGGCATGGGATGATGCTGCTGGAGGATCTTGAGAAACGTCAGGCCGTCCATGCGCGGCATCTCCAAATCAAGCGTGATGACATCCGGCTGCAGGGCGAGGATCTGGTCGCGCGCCACATAGGCATCGCGCGCATCGCCCACCACTTCGATCTCCGGATCGCGGACCAGCGCGTCGCGGATGGCACGGCGCGCCAAGGCCGAGTCATCCACGACCAGCACCCGGACTTTTTTGCCGATCACTTTCATATCTTTTGAAACACTCCATGCTGGACCAGCTGCAGCCCATGGCGGATGCCCATGAGGCTTTCGGAATGGCCAATCACCAGATAGCCGCCGGGCGCCAGCTGGTGGGATAGCCGCTTCACCGCCTCGGCGCGGGAGGATTGATCGAAATAAATCATGACGTTGCGGCAAAAAATCACATGCATGTCCGCCGGCACAGGATAGCGCGACTGGAACAGATTGACGCGGTCAAACTGCAGCCGCTGCCGCAGCTCAGGCTTCACCCGGCAATAACCGGTGCGCGCGCCGACGCCTTTTTGAAAATAGCGCTTCAACAGATCCGGCGGCACCGGCTTGACCGCGTCCATCGGATAAACCCCGTTCGACGCGGCAGCGAGCATCCGCCGGGAAATATCGGTGGCATAGACTTCCCAGTCCAGCGCGGGGTAAGCCTGCAAACCTTCCGCCGCCGCGATGGCCATGGTGTAAGGCTCCTCGCCCGAGGAGGCGGCGGCCGACCATAGCCGCAACGGCGCCCGGGCGGTGCTCAGTGCCGGCGCCAGCGCCGGCAGCACGCGGCGGGTTAGAAAGGCAAAGTGCTCGGGCTCGCGATAAAACCGGGTATGGTTGGTGGAGATAAGATCGATCAGCACCTCAATCTCCTCCCCGCCTTGGGCGGATTGGAGCACGGCGCAATACTCAGCGAAGCATTTCAGCCCGAGCGCGCACAGGCGTTTTCGCAGGCGGTTGGCCACCAAGGTGTGCTTGTCCGGCCCAAGCCGGATGCGGCTGTGCTCATACACCAGACTGGCCAGCATCGGATAGGCTTTGCCGGGAAACAAACTGGCATTGGTTTCTTTCACGCTGGGCAATCCGCCGGGATGCTTCAAAAGTTTAGGAAATCGCGATCGTGATCTGCCGCGCCGGATGCCAGCTTCTTGCGCGCCGCGTTGCGAAGCTGCGCTTTGGTGTCCACAGGACTCCGGCCCGGCCGGGCGGCATCCATTTCCGAAAAGACTCGAAACGACATGCCGGACTGCCCGCCGGGCGCCGCCGGACCTCCGGAGCGGCCGCCCGCCAGTTTTTGCAGCTGGCCCACCAGCCGGTTCAGCGCCTCGCCTTGCGCCTCCACCTGCTCTGCCGCCGCAGCGGTACCTTCGGCATTCGCGGCGTTGGCTTGCGACACCTTGTCAATCTGCTCCAACGCCAGCGTGATCTGCTCGATGCCCCGCGCCTGCTCATGGGCCGCGGTGGCGATCTCGCCCACCAGCGCATCGGTGTCCGCCACTTTCCGGGTGATCTGGCCCAGCGACTCGCCCACGCGCGCCGTGCATTGGGCGCCTTTGCGGCTGCTATCGATCGCCAGCTCGATTTTGCGGGCGGTCTCCTTGGCGGCGGCGGCGCTGCGCTGCGCCAGCGAGCGCACTTCGTCCGCCACCACGGCAAAACCCGCCCCGGCCTCGCCCGCGCGGGCGGCCTCCACTGCGGCATTGAGCGCCAAAATATTGGTCTGAAAAGCGATCTCGTCGATGTCCTTCACGATCTTGGCCACCTGCGCGGTTGAGGTGTCGATGTCTTTCATCGCCCCGACCAATTCGGCCATGGTCCGGGATCCGCCCTCCTCCACTGCGCGCGTTTCAGACGCGAGCAGTTTGGCTTTCTGCGCATTTTCTGCCGTTGCCTGAATCATGCTGGAAACCTCTTCCAAAGATGAACTGGTTTCCTCCACCGAGGAGGCTTGCTCGCTCGCGCCCGCTGCCAGGGTCTGGCTGGAATGAGAAAGCTGGGCCGAAGCGGCTTCGAGCTGGCCGCTGGCGTTTGAGAGCTCGCCCATCATCCGCTGGATCGGCTTGATGACGGTGGAATAAATCGAAACATACAGCACCAGCAACAGCAGGATGGCAGAGCCCACCACGGCCAGCAGCGCGTAAAAGAGTTTATAAATGCGGTTGGTCAGGGACTGGACTTCAGCGCGGGTGCGCTGATCCAGGATCGCCAGGAATTCGTCGATGGGTTTCATGATCTTCGCCTTTTCGGCGTGATATTCCCGGCCATGCATCATTTGGCAGGCCAGCGCCATGTCCGGAGCACCTTTTTTCGTAAATTGGCCGCTGCCATCATCAAACAGCCCTTTGACCGCGTTCATCGCCACGGTTTCCATGTGAACCAAGGCATCGGAGTTCGCTTGCGCCTCCTTGAGCTTGGCAAATTCTTCCGCTGTGAATCCCTGTTCTTCCATCAATTGCTGCAGCGGCACCGCCTTGCCATCCGGGCGCGGCTTCACATCGCTGGCCGCCATGAAGTCCCAATAGATCCGCTCGTAATGCTCCGGGCGGGGGGCTTTGCCGTTCCGGATGTTCAGCACGGCCCAGTATCCATCCTCGTAGCGCTGGTCGCCCGTCACCACATAGGTCCGCGCAAGCCGCGTCAAATCATCCGAGCTCTGGCGCAGCTCATCCGCCAGCAGGTAGGATTGATGCCGGCGCTCCTGGGCAGCAGTGATTTCATGCTGTTTGACCAACATCCGATGCGTTAGCACCCCGATCGCCGACAGAAAGCATATGATGCTCAAGGACGCAAACGTCATCCGCCGGGCCAATTTGCCTGAAGTTTTCTTGATCATAATTTAAAACCGCCACCTTTTCTGCCAGCGCCGCATCACCGGTTAAAAGCTCTTGAACTCATGGTCGTCTCCCGCCCCGAGCGCAGGCGTTTCCTTGGGCATCGGGATGCTGATCCGCGCCGCCATGCGGGCCGGCCGCCGGCCGGCCGGTTCAGCCGGGCGGCCGCTGTCCACTTTGGTGAGCCGCGCTCCGCCGGCACCTGAAGCGGCGGCAACCGCTTCGCCCTGGCCGTTCTTGCCGACCAGCTCGCGAAGTTGGGCCACCAGATCATTCAAGGTCTCGGCCTGAACGGTCAACTCTTCTGCCGCCGCGGCGCTTTCTTCGGCACTGGAGGCATTGCTCTGGGAGACCTGCTCCATCTGGGCAATGGCGGTGTTGATCTGTTCGATCCCCTGAGCCTGTTCCCGGGCGGCGGTGGCAATGTCTCCCACCAGCGCATCCGTGGCGGAAATCTTGTCGCTGATATGCTTGAGCGATTCCCCCACCTTCGCCGAGCTGGCCGAGCCGTTGCGGCAGCTGGCCGCTCCATTGCGGCTGCTGGCAATGGCCGCCTCGATCTTGTTGGCCGTCTCCTTGGCGGCGGCGGCGCTGCGCTGGGCCAACGAGCGCACCTCATCGGCCACCACGGCAAAGCCCGCGCCCGCCTCGCCCGCCCGCGCCGCTTCCACCGCGGCATTAAGCGCCAGGATGTTCGTCTGGAAAGCGATCTCGTCGATGTTCTTCACGATCTTCGCCACCTCGCCGCTGGAAGTTTCGATCGCCGCCATCGCCTGGTTCATCTCCGCCATGGTGCGGTCCATCTCCCGCATGGTCGCCGAGCCCGCGTCGGTGACGGCCCGCGTTTCCGACGCGACGGACTTGGCCTTCTGGGCGTTCTCCGAGGTTGCGCGGATCATGCTGGTCATCTCCTCGAGCGAAGCGCTGGTCTCTTCCACGGAAGAGGCTTGTTCGCTGGAGGCGGAGGAAAGGTTCTGGCTGGAGGCCGATATCTGGGCCGCGGCCACGGAGACCTGATTGCAGCCCTGCGCCAGCTGATCGGCGGCCGATTTAAGCGAGCCCACCAAAGTCTGCATCACCCGCCGACTGTACAACCAGATCGCCACCAGCCCGCCCAGCAATGCGACAATCAAGAGGCTGATTCGGACGGCGGCTTCCTGATTGGCGGACTTTTCGATTCGTCCGCTGGTTTCTTGAGCGACAGCGACCAACTGATCAATGGCCTTGCGGTGCTCCAGGAAAGCCGCCTGCAGCTTGCCATGGGCAAGCGATTTGACCGTCGCCTGGTCCCGGTTCTGGACGGCCGGGAGCAGCTCTTTTTCCAGCGTCTCAAAAAACAGCATTCCCGGCTTGGTGCAATCCTCGGCCAGCAGCCGCGCCTCGGGCGATCCGTTCAACTCTTTGATCCAGAACTCGCGGCGCCTCATGAAATCCTCTTTCAGCGCCTGCAGTTGCTGGAACTCCTCCTTGAGCTTTTCCGGGTCGCTTTCCCCCCCCAGCCGCAGCGCATCGGCGTAGGCCTCGACCAGATACAGCGGCGGCGGCGCGATGTCAGCGAGCAATTCCATTTGTTGCTTGCGCATCACGGAAACCGGTCCGTTCACCCGGAGGCGCATCAGGGTATGCAGCGAAAAGACGCTGGTCACGATCGTCAGGATCAGGAACACCCCGATCAAGCGTTTAAACCTGGCCGCCACGGTCAAGGTGTTTTGGTTTTTTGGCATATGTTTCAGCTCCTGATTTTTTAGGTTTTCGGGTTTGAGGGAATGTCGATCGGGCCGTCTTCGAGAAAGATCTTTTCAATATCGAGCAGCGTCTTGACGCCGCCGTTGAGCGTGGCCAGACCGAGAATGAACTGTGTGCTGGGCAGCCCCCCGAAATCCGGCGTCGCCTCGATGTGCGCCTGGCCCAATTGCACCACCTCCTCCACCGTATCCACGATCGCACCGATCAGGGTGCTGCCGCCGGCGGGGTTGCGGAGCTGCACGACGATGATGCACGCGCGTTCGCCATAGGCGGTGCCCGGCATCTGGAATTTGGCGCGCAGATCCAGCACAGGAATCACCGTGCCGCGCAGGTTGATGACGCCTTTGATATACTCCGGCATCCTGGGCACTGGCGTGATGGGGCAGAGCCGGATGATCTCGCGCACGTTCAGGACCGGAAGCCCGAAGGATTCCGCGCCCAGACTGAAGGTGAGATAACGCCCGGCCTTGGCCAGAGAGAGGTTCGAACTTGGAGGTGACGTGGTCATACGTTGGAGGTTGCGGTTGCGGTTGCGGAAACTTTTTGTTGGCCGGGCGCTTTCACGAGCGTGTCCACGTCCAGAATGAGCCCCACCGAGCCATCGCCGAGGACGGCTGAGCCGGCCAGCAGGTTTTGGTGCTGGAATGTCTGGCCCAGGCTCTTGATGACGACTTCCTGTTTGCCGAGCAATTCATCCACAAGTAGCCCGCGGGCGGCATCGCCGGATTCCACCACCACGATGATGGCGTCTTCCGGATTGGCGGTTTTGGTGGGCCGGCCCAGATGGCGGCCCAGCCGGAGCAGCGGCGTCTGGCGCCCGCGCACGCTGACCACTTCGCCGCTCCCCTGAATGGTGGAGATCATCCCGGATTGCGGACGGAAGGATTCGCGGATGGACAGCGTGGGAATGATATAACGATCCTCGCCCACGCCCACCAGCATGCCGTCGATGATGGCCAGGGTGAGCGGCAGCAAAATGGTGAACTTGGTGCCTTGGCCGGGCCCCGACTGGATCTCGATCTTGCCGCGCAGGCTCTCGATGTTGCGCCGCACGACGTCCATGCCCACGCCGCGCCCGGAGAGGTCGGTCACGGTTTCCGCCGTGGAAAAACCGGGCAAAAAGATCAGGGAAAAAATTCCGGATTCGTCCAATTCGGCGTCGGCCCGGATCAAGCCGCGTTCCAGCGCCTTGGCCCGGATGCGGTCCGGGTCCAGCCCCTTGCCGTCGTCGGTGATGCGGATGACGATGCCGCCGCGCTGATGGGCGGCGCTCAACCGGATGGTGCCCTGCGCCGGCTTGCCCTGCGCAGCGCGCTCGGCGGGCGTTTCGATCCCGTGGTCCACCGAGTTGCGGATCATGTGGATCAGCGGGTCGCCGAGTTTCTCCACGATGTTTCGATCCAGCTCGGTCTCCTCGCCCTCGAGGAGGAGTTGCACCTGCTTCTGCTGGCTGGCGGCAAGATCGCGCACCAGCCGGGTCATCTTTTGAAACGCACCGCGGATGGGCACCATGCGCATGGACATGGCGGTGCGTTGCAGGTCGCCGGTGATGCGGCTGAGCTGGCGCAACTGCCGGACAAATTGCAGGCTCTCGATGCTCCGTACCTCCGGGTTCTGCACCACCATGGATTGCGCCACGACCAGTTCGCCCACGAGATCCACGAGGCTGTCCAGCTTGGCGGTGTCCAGCTTGACGAAACCGGCGGCCGGTTCGCCCCCGGCCGGTTCGCGGGCCGCTGCCG
>JAFMIZ010000098.1 GCA_017853715.1 Pedosphaera sp. | reverse complement strand
GCTTGCCTTTCATATCTGGTCCTTTCTTCGGCTCAGACCATCACTGCACACGGCCCGAAAAGCTGAGTCATGTCAGGCTGCGCGGGGATGCCCAGCCAAGCCGGCTGCAGTCAGCCAAGAACCACGGAGCAAACGAAGATGGGTGGTCTTTTTGGCCACGGCGGGTGAATTCACCCGGCGCTGGACACGGATGTCAGCGGTTGAATGCCTTGAGTTTGCGGTTCAACACGGGGGCCAAACGCAAGCTGACCTCCAAGGGCTCGGCGAGCTCCCGGACAAACACCGTCATCTGCCCGTCTGCCTTATCAATACGGCTGATGTGGTTGAGATTGATGATGGAGCCCCGGTGGATGCGGACGAAGTGGCGGGCAGGCAATTCCTGCTCCCATTGTTTCAGCGTCTTGCGAATGAGCGTTCCGTTGGCAGCTCCGCAGTGCAGCCACGAATACTCTCCGTCTGCCAGAATTGCACGGATCTCCGCGACCTTAACGGGTTTGATGTCCGAGTTGGTTTTGACCAGCACAGAATCGTCGAGCCCCAATTGTTTGTCCTCTGAGGCTGGCACAGCCGTCGGGGACGGGGCGGCGGTGCGTGAACGAGAGCGCGCCAAGCGTGCGCGCACGGCGGCTATCAGTTCCTCCCCTTCGAATGGCTTGGCGAGATAGTCGTCCGCCCCCAGATTCATGCCCGCGCGGACATGCTCAGGTTTGGACTGGCCCGTGAGGAAAATGAACGGCACATCTCCCACCGCAGGATGCTGCCGCAGCCCCCTGAGTACTTCGTGCCCATCCATGCGGGGCATTTCGAGATCACACAAAACAAGCTGCGGCGCGCATTCGATGGCGAGCTGGATGCCTTCTTCTCCCGAGCTGGCGCTGAACACTTCATAACCGAGTTGCTGCAAGAAACGCGTCACCACCGTCAAAAAATTCCCATCGTCATCAATGAGCACGATTCTAACGCCGTCGCCTTCCGCGCCGGGTTGTCCTTCCGCCAAGTTGCCTGAAGACCGAGCCATACGGTGAATCTTCCAAAAAGGTGGGGCTCCTTCAACCTGCAACTTGGTTTCGTCAAAAGTGCGATTGCCAACCGCGCCCGCGGCCAAGGGGATGTCCAGCCTTCGCACCGGCTGAGGTCACTGCCGGGATGAAACCGGCGTTTACTGCAACAAACACCGCGCTCGCTGTATTAGGACAGGACTGCCCTGAGCTGGCCTTGAGGCTGCTGTCACCTGGCTGAAGGCAAGAAACATCACAGGCAACGAAACAATAAAATGAGCGCCAAAACAATCAAAGTTCACGCCATGGAAATCAACGCCGCCATGATTGGGGCGTTGTTCACGGAACGGGTGGGAGACCGGCTGCGCGTATTCTGCTTTTACCTCAATGGCGACACCGGCCAGTTCGACGTCCCGGAAGAAGAAAACAAGGACAGCCTGTACAATCTTTTTGCCCGTCTGGACATGCCAGGCCAGTGCTCAAGCGTGATTTTGGAGAAAGTCGTGCGGGGCCGGGTTTACACGGAGCAGGACGGCGAGATGTATTCCTACACGCTCCTATCAACGCCCGAAGATGTGCTGCCCCCGCTCAACGCCGATATCTGCCGGATGCCGTGGAAAACCATCTGGTCCGGGGACGGGGCGGAGGTTCTCCGGCTGGCGGGTGTGGGCCGCCAGATGCGTTGCTTTGCCGTGCGGAGCAGAGTGAGTGAAGTGGACGCCTCGCAGTTATATCGCTCGGCCAATGCTTTTGTGAACCCCCGATCCTTCAATGGCAGCATCCGCCAGCAAAATCCGATTCTCCGCCAGGTGGTGGCCGGATGCTTGCTGGTGGTTGCCCTGTCACTGGGCCTCACGCTGGGTTACCAATTCGGCTACAATCGGGCGAATGCTGCCAGGCCCATGGCCGCCACGCCAACAACGAAGCCGACCCAGAATCCTGGGGGCGCATTCAAAGCCCATGCGCTCCTGAACCAAAAGATCCAAGGGCCGTTCACCATGCATGACTTGGCCGCCATGAAATCCGAGGGGAAACTGACACCAGATGCCCTGTTCCGGTTGGAAGGAAGCACTGAGTGGGTGGCTTACGATGCGTTGCCCTGGCCGTTGGTGGTCTCGGCCAATACGAGGAGGGATTGAGTATGAGACTTGCATTTCTGTTGTTGATTGCCGTGGGACTGGCGGGTTGCGGCGGCGTGGAAAAAAAGGAGGCATCCAAGCCTCCAGCCCCAAAGGCCGAGGGCGCCAACACAAGCGCTCCAAAAGCCGCCGCCATGAATCAAGTGCCGGACACGGCCGCCGAGGTTGCCAGCCTGCTTCAACGCGGACAGGAGTTCAGAGCCGCTGGACAATATGACAACGCTTTCGCCCAGTATTGCCTGGCTGCCGGTAAAAGCCGGGGGGGCGACGCGTTCCAAGCCGCCACACTCTGCCTCGACTTGGCAAAGCTGGCTCAAGGCAAGGCGCGGCTGCTCCGCGAAGACGCAGCACTGCGTTGCTACTTCCGTGGGGCGATCACCGGCCATGCGCCATCCGCGCTGAAGCTGGCCCACGCGTTCCAGGATGGTCTTGCCGTGAAACCTGACCTGACGGAGGCTTACACCTGGCTCGTCATCGCAAAGAAGATGGATGCCACACTGTCACTGGAACGGCTGGATTCATTGGTGGTCAAGCTGGACAACCAAGCGGTTGAAAAAGCGCAAGCCACCGCCCTGTCCAGACTGGCGGGACAATGGCCAGAGGAAGTGGCTCCCCAAATCGTCCAAGGCGACTCTCGCCTCAAAATCTCCGGCATCTCACGCGGCGGCGGACGCGCCAGCGTCCTGATCAATCGCACCGCCACCTTGATGGTGGGCGACTCCGCATCCCTTGCGCCTCTGGAGACGGAAAAGACCAGCGTATTCAAGAAGCTCGTTTCCTCCAGCACCAATACGACAGTGGCGCTTAGGTGCGAAGCGATTGGATCGGATTATGTGCTCCTAAAAGTGGACGGGGAAAAACAACTCCGGCTGCTCTCACTAGCCGCGATGTGATCGCCAAGGCGACTTCGGGGCCAGCACGGACCGCAGCGGGTCGAGGAGCCTGTGTTGGGTGAAAGGCTTTTCGAGACGGACGGTGACACCCAATGACTTCAGGGCCTGCTCTTCCGCCTCTCCCAGCCGGCCGCTCGCAGCGATGACCGGAATGGATGGGAAGACTTGGCGGTGTTCCTTCAAGAACTGCACGCCGTCCTTGTGCGACATTTGCACACGGGTCACCACCGAGCGCAAGCCTGCCCGTCGGCTGGCAGCTGGAATCAGCGCTTCCGCGGCGTCAGCGGAAGGGAGGACGTGAGCGCCCTGGAAAACTCGGCGCATAATCCCCGATGGGTCCATGGCCAAACCCTGGTCCAGTGACCGCCTCACCGAAGCGGTCAATACGTTGGCCGTCTGGTGACCAGACCGGAGGTCAGATGACCGTTCCGTGGGGGATGATGCCGTTCTTGGGGACGATCACGATGCCGTCGCGGATGTAATACAGGTCGTGATCGAAGTTCTCGGGTTTGCCTGCGGGCGAGATGACGCAGCCGTCGCCGATGCGGGCGTTCTTGTCGATGATCGTGTTGTCTATCTTGCAGTTCTTCCCGATGCCCAGGCGCGGCAAGCCGGCGCGCCGATGTTCCTCAATGCTCACGGCGGATTCATAATAGTCGCAACCCATCATGACCACCCGGCTGAGGCTCGTGCCGGAATCGATCTGGCTGCGAATTCCGATGACGGATTTGCTGATGGCGGCCTGGTTGAGAATGCAACCGTCGCAGATCATCGCGTGGTCCACGGTGGCGCCGTTCAGTTTGGAGCCCGGCAGATAGCGCGGGCGGCTGAACACCGGCGCGGTCATATCGAAGAAGTTGAACTGCGGCAGATCGCTGCACGTGTCGAGGTTGGCCTCGAAGAACGCGCGGATGGTTCCGATGTCCTCCCAGTAACCCTGATAGACAAAGGAGTGAACTTTGTTGGTCTGGATGGCCCCGGGGATGATGTGCTTGCCGAAGTCGGCGAAGTGGTTGTCGAGCAGCTTGACGATGGCATCGCGGGTGAAGACATAGATCCCCATTGAGGCGAGGAACTTTTCCCCGCCGCCTTGGATGCCGAGCGGGCCGTGCCACTCGGGCGGCAATACCACGCTGTCCTGCAGCGCCGTATCCTTGGGCTTTTCCACAAAACGCGTGATGCGGCGGTCCTGGTCGATATGGATGATGCCCAGCGAACTGGCCGCCGACCGATCCACGGGGATCGCGGCCACGGTGACCTCCGCCTCCATGTCCACGTGCTCCTTGATCAATTGCCGCAGATCCATGCGATACAACTGATCACCGCTCAGGATGAGCAGGTGTTCAAAATCGTGGTTCAAGAAGTGAGCCAGGTTCTTGCGGACGGCATCCGCCGTGCCTTCATACCAAGTTTGATCCTCGAAGGTTTGCTGCGCGGCCAACACCTCGACGAAGCCGCGAGAGAAGTGGTCGAACTTGTAGGACTGCGAGATGTGTCGGTGCAGCGACGCGGTGTTGAACTGCGTGAGGAGATAGATGCGGCGCAGGCCGGAGTTGATGCAGTTGGAAATCGGGATGTCCACCAGGCGGTATTTTCCGGCCAACGGCACGGCGGGCTTGGCGCGCTCCTTGGTCAGCGGAAACAAACGGGTGCCTTGCCCGCCGCCCATGATCACGGAAAGAACGTTGCTGTCGGTGATTTCCTGTCGAGGTGTGCGCGCCATAATGGGGTTGTTGCTGGTTGTAAATTGAGACTCTGCAACTTTATAGACCCATCGGCAAAACTGGCGCAAGCGGCAACGGTCAAATCAGCAAAAAACCCTCCCCGTAAACGCAAAAGGCCGGCCCCGTTATCGGAACCGGCCGGGTTTGCATGACAAGCCTTGTTTCAAGGCACCGCCAGGAACTGCGGCATTGCACCCCATGAATGATGGCCCGCCTTCTCGTTGTATTCAGCGCCTTTGATGATGCCCCGGACATTCCAGCCCGTGAAGCTGTGGACAGCACCACCATATTTGACGAGTTTCCAGTCCACCTGGCCGTCGCGCATTTCCTTTTCAAGGGCCTCCAGGTCGGTCGCGGGGACAAACTGATCGTCCGCCCCGTGCAAGGCCAGCATTCACGCGTTTGCGCGGCAACGCCCGGTTGCCGTTGTACTTCCCGGCTTGCGCTCCGGCCTCCGCAATGGATCGAGGCCGGACGCCTTTGCCGCAGATGTCCACCGCGAACGCCACGCAATCCTGCCTGACCAGCATCTCACAGCGCTCCTGCTCGTAATCGGCCAGCCCCATCCACTGAGGCACCACGAGCGCGGCGGAACGCCTGCCCGCCCGGGCGGCATCGTAAGCGAGGCAACCCCCCAGCACGACGCCGCCCCCCTTGTATTCGACGGTTTGCGTTTTGATTTCTGCGGGTCCAAGGCAGACCGTGAACGCCAGCGCCAGAGTTGTGGTCAGGTGCTTGATAGATGCGTCCCTTGCATGCGCTCCCCCGGAAAATTCCAGCGGCTTGAATCAAACCCGAATCCTGCAATGCTCTTGCCTCATGGCAAATCTAGAACCCCCGGATGCCTTTGCCCTATCCGCCGCGTTGGGCTGGATTGAATTGGGCAATCCCGCCGAGGCACTGGCGGAACTCGAACGGGTGACACCCGAGAACCAATCCCAACCCGGCGTGCTGGAACTTCGCTGGGCGGCCCTGGCGGAATTGAAACGCTGGGAGGAGGCGCTGGTGGTGGCCAGCGATTTGGTGCGCGTGACCCCCGACAGCGTCAACGGCTGGCTGCATCGCGCCTATGCCTTGCGCCGGGTGCCAGCCGGCGGACTCCAAGCAGCGTGGGATGCGCTATTGCCCGCGGCCGAACGCTTCAAGCAGGAACCCGTGGTGGGGTTCAATCTGGCCTGCTACGCCTGTCGGATGGAGCGTCTCGATGAAGCGCGCGTCTGGCTCGAACGGGCGATGAAGATCGGCAAACGGAGTGAAATCCAAAGCATGGCCCTAGCTGATGAAGATTTGCAGCCGCTCTGGGCAGAGATTCGCGATAAGTAGGAGCAACCGCAAGCCGACCGGGTTGAGCCGGACGCAATCGGCGGGCTGCAACAGCCATTCGCTCCAACGGAGCCTCTGACACCAGCCCGCCGTTTCACCGCCGGGTTATTTTCAGACGGCCCTCTGGGCCAGCTAAGCAGAAATCTGACTGCCCGCTTTCGCCGCTTGAATGAATGCGCGCACCTTGGCGGCGTCTTTCTTGCCCGGCGCGGATTCCACACCGCTGGATACATCCACGCCATAGGGGCGCACCCGGCGCACGGCTTCGCCTACGTTGTCAGGCGTCAGGCCGCCCGCGAGAAACACCGGCCGTCCAAGCGTCACCGCTTTCACCGCCAGATCCCAGTTGAAGGCATGTCCGGTGCCGCCGCGTTGGCCGGGCACGAACGCATCCAGCAGCCACGCGTCGGTCGGATATTCCGGCAAAGCTTGGATCGTCTCCGGGCCTTTCACGCGAAAGGCCTTCATGCTCATCGCGCCGAACTGGCGGCAATACTCCGGCGTTTCGTCGCCGTGAAACTGGAGCAGCTGCAGACCGCACGCGCCCATCGCGTGCATGACCAATTCCTCGGGGGCGTTCACGAACAACCCCACCCGCACCACAAACGGCGACACCGTTCGGGCAATGGTTGCGGCCTGTTCGATGCTGAGGCGACGCGGGCTCTCGTCGGCGAAGACAAATCCCAGCAGGTCCGCCCCCGCACTGACCGCAGCCTGCGCATCGTCGATGCTGGTGATTCCGCAGATTTTGACCTTTACGCTCATGTCGGTGACTGGCGCAAACCTGTGGCCAAGCCTCGCCGTCTGCAAGGTTGTTTAACGGCGACCGGAGTCCTTGTTCCCATTCCGCAATCACTGGCAGAATCTGGGTTGCGCGACCCGTCCACCAAAACTAAGCTGCCCGCGCTCAGACAGGGCTCAAGAGCGTTCCATGGCGACCTCAAAGAAGAAAAAGCCAGCCAAAACCACCAAGCGTGCCCCCGCACGCAAGGTGAAGCCCATCGCCAGAACCAAGCCGAACTTCACGCGCACCAGCCGCATTTCCCCGCGCACTCGGCCCGCATACCAGCCTGCCAAACCGGCCCCCACCGCACAGGGTTTGCCGGAGATTTTATTCGAAGGCGACCTTCCCGGATCTGCTCCCGCCGGTCCGGGGCAACGGTTCGCGACGGGCTTGACTCCACCCCAAGAACCGCTGATCTCCGGAGTCGAACTGCCCGAAGCCTACGGCACTCAACAGGTGCTTGTCATCCCGCGTGATCCTCATTGGCTGTATGTCCACTGGGACCTGACGCGCGAACAACTGCGCGAATACAACACGCAGTCCGTCCACAAACATCTCGTGCTGCGCCTGTCCAGGCCGGATCAGGAAAATGCGTCAGCCGGAGAGGTGCATGTCCACCCGGAATCACGTCACTGGTTCGTTCATGTGGCGGTGGCGGGCGTGAAATATGGTGTCGAACTGGGCTACTACGGCAAGTCGCAGGGCTGGACCCGCATTTCGAAGTCTGCGCCCGCCACGATGCCGCCGGACGTGGTCTCTGGATCAACCGACGTGTGCTTTGCGACCATCCCTGCGGACGTCGCCCTCTCCAAGCTGGTGGACATCGTCAAGAGCAGTGCGGACAAAGATCTCGCGCTGGCCCACGCCATCGAGGCCATGCGGCTGGCGGGAAATCCCGCATTGCCGCCGATGGCGGCCGGCGACGTGCCGAAGCCGTGGGGCGCTGAGCAGGAACGCGCTCTTGCTGAGATCATCAACGTGCGCCAGTTGGGTCGGGTGACGGCGGGTTCGATGGACATCACCGAATTCGTGAAGCGGGAATTGCAGCAGGACTTTTCGTCCATGATGGCCGCCCTGAGCGGCCCAGGCGGAACCTCCAGCCTGTCGAGTCCGACGGGTGGAGCACCGACCGGCCCGCGGGGATTCTGGTTCAACGTGAACGCAGAACTCATCATCTACGGGGCCACGGAACGCGATGCGAAGGTGAGCATCGGCGGCCAGAAGGTTTCGCTCCGTCCCGATGGCTCCTTCAGCCACCGATTTGCATTGCCCGACGGCCGGCACGAACTACCGGTCACCGCGGTATCTGCTGACGACGCGGAAGCCCGCCACGCCAATCTGCAGTTCAGCCGTTCGACCCAAGTGGTGGGCGAGGTTGGCCAGCATCCCCAAGATCCCACCCTCAAGGGCGCGAAGCCGGAGGACGTTTCCTAGCGGCTTTTCCCGCTCCTCACCATGAACCCGATGAAAAAACCCGTGGCTTCGGTGCTGCGCGTCACGGGTGCCGGATTGGTACTGCTGGGCGTGGTCCTGGTGGTATTGCTCTGGCTGGCGCGGCATCGGGCGCCGGAACCTTGGTGGCGCTGGACACTTTGCTCGCTGCCGGCCTTGGGCGGAATCACTCTTTGCCTCGTGAGCGGTCGGCTCGCCGCCTTCCTGACCCGCGACTTCGAAGAGTAAGACCCATGGGCCCGAGGCACGGAAGGAGTTTTCCACATCGCCTGCGGCGCGCATGGGACTGCGCATCCTACCCGATGCGGGTTTGCCGATCAGCCATGGAGGCCTACCCTGTCCAATCGGAAGCCCGGCGAATTTGCAATGACCCGCCGACGCGGCTGCGTTAGGTTTTGGCCGTGCAGCGCATCGGCATCTACGGCGGTTCCTTCGACCCGGTTCACCTCGGGCACTTGCTGGTCGCTCAGGCCGCCCGCGAGGAACTGGGGCTGGACCGTTTGTGCTTCGTTCCCGCCGCGCAATCCCCGTTCAAGCAGGCCACCGCCCCGCTGGATGGCCGGGTGCGCGCGCAATTGCTCCGGCTCGCGCTGGCCGGCAAGCCCTGGTGCGAGGTGGACACCCAGGAACTGGAACGGCAGGGCGTGTCTTACACGGTGGACACCGTCCGGGCCTACCGGGGGAGGTTTCCT
>JAFMIZ010000021.1 GCA_017853715.1 Pedosphaera sp. | reverse complement strand
CCAGAGACGGCCGCCTGATGACAAATTGATTTTGAGGCTTAAGCTAGAGTGGGTAGGAAGGAGTAGCAGGGAGTGGTATATTATGAGAAACTTGCTCTCTCAGGTAAGTTCGACAGCGTTCAAACCGGGGCGCGCCGCCGCCCCAGAAGTGGGGGCTTACTATGACCACGTTCACTAACGCAAGGAAGGACCGGCTCATCCGTGAGCGCGTCCACGACCCTTACAAATCATCCCGGAAACCGCCCGAGCCCAGGGTGTGCCCGACCTGCCACGCCGTGTTCAAAGGCGGCCGCTGGCAATGGGCGGAATCCCGGCCCATGAATTCGCACGAGGAACTGTGCCAGGCGTGCAAGCGTGTCCGGGACAATTACCCGGCGGGCCTCGTCCGGTTGAGCGGAAACCTGGTGAAAACTCACCGGGCCGAACTGCTCAATCTGGTCCGCAACCAGGAGAAGAACGAGCGCGCGTTGCATCCACTGCATCGCGTCATCAAGATCGAGGAACATGCAGACGAAGTGACCGTGAGCACCACGGACATTCATCTGCCCAAACGGATCGGCGAAGCCCTGCATCGCGCCCACAAGGGACGGCTCGACTTGGCGTATGAAAAGGAGAGCTGCTTTGTCCGGGCGAGCTGGACTTCGAACATGTGAACCAGTCCATGCAGACCGACAGCAACAAGACCACAATGAAACGGAGGTCGTTATGATGGCCAAATATTCCATTGAATACTCGCCGCAGTTCAAACAACGGACAGCGCAGACCAGTCTCTACTCGGGCGACGATCCGGTGGCGTGCGAGGAGTTTCTGACGGAACTCCTGGAGCGCGGCTACCGCATCCAAGCCATCCGGCATGACGGGCTGGACATGACCCGGCCGGAATTCGACAAGATGATCAAAACCGCCGCCGCCATGTTGGCGGCCCGGAGCATCTGCGCGTCCCTCGGCATCTCCACGGAAGAGGAGCATCACCGGTTCGGCTTCACGGCGTGAAGCGTGAGCGGCGGTTGTCCCCCCTGAGAGATGGGTGGCGATACGAGCTTTCCTACCGCACCTATTAGCTGGCGGGAAGGCGGGGCGGGTATTGATGCCGCACGCCCCCATTCCTCGGTGCGGACGGGAGCCGACGCGGGCTGGGCCATTGGCGTGGCTTCAGTGGCGGTGACACCGGTTACATAACCGACAAATTGCGTCCGGCATTTACCAGCACCTGGATGCGGCGAACGCGGGTCTAAAAGGATTCACCGAGGAGTTTTATCACCGCAATTGCCACGGCGATCTGTCCCCCCGCGCTCGACGCGGCGCTGTATTTACCGCACGAGACCAATGGGCCCACGATGCACAATCATATTGCCACCCTCCGTCTTTACGCCTTCGCCAGGATGCACTGGCAAAGGTTTGCTCCGCGCAGTTGCGAGCCGGTCGTGGCAAGAGTTGCCGAAGCGGCTCTCGCCGCATCCGCAGCCACGACCAAAACCGCCCGGGAACAGAGAGTTCGCTATCTGATCCAACTGTTCGTTCGAGGAAGCGAATACGGACGACATTTGCACCCCGCACTGGCCTGTGCCGGCGCACTTAATGACAAACGCTTGGTCCCCGGGCTCATGCGCAGCGCGGCATTCCATGTGGCTGATGGCGATTACGATTGCCGCCCGAAGTGGATGGCGGCGGCCGGCTTGTCTCGACAGGAATCGGATGAGGCGGTGCCGCTACTGATCAGCCTCGCGGACCATGGAGATCAAATTGCGCGCTACTGGGGGCGAGCGCTCGCTCGCAAAACGGGGCAGGATTTCAGGCAGGACAAACAGGCATGGGCTGACTCGTGGAAAGCAAGGGACACGCGGCTATAGCGGTGGAGTTCCTCAAGCCGTGGACGCCCCCGCCGAGGAACCATTGAACCACACCCTGCACGAATTCATCGCCGCCACCAACTGGTCTTGCCCTTGGGACGATCCACCTCGGGCGTCTGTGATTGCTGGATGAGCAACTGGGTCCGCGCGAACTCAAGAGCCATGCTCAACTCATCGTAGCTGAGGAAGCGGTCACCGGGATGCTTCGCCATCATTTTGGCGATGGAATCGCTGGTGGCCTGGGTCACCTCCGGCAATACCTGGTTCGGCGGCACCAAGGCGATATGGACGTGCGCCGCGACCAATTCCTCCACCGTTGGCGCTTCAAACGGCGTATGGCCGGTCAGCGCGTGGTAAAGCGTGCCGCCCAAGCTGTACATGTCGGACAGGAAGGTCTCCTTCTCGCGTTTCACCTTCTCCGGAGCCACGTAATACGGCGTGCCGCGCAAGTCGTCATCCGGCTCGGAGTCCGCCTTCCGCGCCAGACCGAAATCAACCAGCTTGGGTTCATTGTCGGCGTTGAAGAGGATGTTGCCGGGCTTGATGTCGCAGTGAATCAAATCGTGCTTCAGCACAAGGTCCAGGGCGGAGGCAACCTTGATCCCGATGTCGAGCACTTCGAGTTCCGGGAGCCGCTTGTTTTTTTCAATGCGTGAATCCAGCGTTCCGCGATCGGCGAGTTCCATGGAGAGGAAGCGTTGCCCCTCCCAATCGTCGTAGCTGTAGATCTGGACGATGTTCGTGTGGTTCAACGCCGCCTGTGCGCGCGCTTCGCGATAGAAACTTTCGAGACCCTTGGGATCCTCCTCGATCTCGCGCTTCATCACCTTCACGGCGATCTCGCGTTCCAACACCGTATCGAAGGACCGATACACCGTGCCCATGCCGCCGCTGGCGATCTTGGCGCGCAGTTCGATGCCGCGCAGGCGCAGGGGCATCATGATGGAGTGACCGCACTTGCTGCACGGCACACTGGAAAGAGGTTGCAGGTCCCCGGGGATAAACACCCTGGTGTTGCAACTCATGCAAGTGACCATCTTCAGAGGCTTGTCCGTGCTCATGTCGGAAATGTAGCACTGCGGCTCGAAAACCCACAAGCGCACAAACATGCGCAAATTTCTGGAAGGCGGCTCGGGGCTGGCCCGGGTGAAGTTTTGCCTTTTCAAATCCTGCCCTCCCGCAAAGCTCTTCCCGCAATGGCACGCGCGGCGGCAAATCTTTTCGAGTTCGAATCCCAGCTCTGGGCCAGCGGCCTGACAAGGGTCGCCGGGGTGGACGAAGCGGGTCGGGGCCCGTTGGCCGGGCCGGTGGTCGCCGCCGCCGCGATTCTGCCACCTGAGTGGGCGGAATCCGGCTTGCCCTCCACCCTGCGCGGCCTGAACGACTCCAAACAGCTTACCGAGGCACGTCGGGAAGAATTCTTTGCCGTGCTTACGGCACTCCCGGAGGTTCGCTTCGCCGTGGCCTCCGTTGATGCGGGATTGATTGACCAAATCAACATCCTGCAAGCCACGCACCGAGCCATGAACGCCGCCCTTGCCCGGCTGGACCCCATGCCCGAACATGCGCTGGTGGACGGCAACCCGGTGAAGTCGTTGCGCTTTCCCCAAACCGCGCTTGTGAAAGGCGACTCGCGAAGCTTTTCCATTGCGGCGGCCAGCGTGCTGGCCAAAGTGACGCGTGATCGCCAAGCGGCTGATTGGCACACACGCTGGCCAGAGTATGGTTTCGCCGTCCACAAGGGCTACGGCACGCCGCAACATCTCGAGGCCATCCGCCAACACGGCCCCTGCCCCATCCACCGCCGCAGCTTCGCCCCGCTGAAGCCGAAGCAACCCGAACTCCTCTAAGCCGTGGGTCTCTGGGCGCGCATCAAGCAGGTGTTGGGCAAGAAAGACGAGCAGGAACATCTGCGCCGGGGCCGGCTCGGCGAGCGCGCCGCCAAGAAACATCTCCAGTCACTGGGCCTGAAGTTTCTCGTGGCCAATTTCAAATCGAACCGCGGCGAAATTGATTTGGTGTTCCGTGACAATGATTGCCTGGCATTCGTGGAAGTGAAGACCCGTTCCTCTGAAGACTGGGCGCGTCCCGCCGCCGCCGTGGACGCCCGTAAACGCCGCCTGCTCTCCCAAACGGCGCTGGACTACCTCAAGTTGCTCGGCAATCCAAAGGTGAAAATTCGCTTCGACATTGTGGAGGTCCTGCTGCGCGAAGGTGAGATCCGCGAAATCCGTCACCTGCCAAACACTTTTACGATGAGCAAGCCGTATCGGTATGGGTGAGGGCGGGTTACCGATGCTCGCCGGCCAATAAATCCGTCTCCTTCAACTCCAGCTTGAACGGCTCCAGCGGCGTGGGGCGGTCATGGTCGAGGAACGTTTCGCAAATCCCGAAGAACTCCGCCCTGGTGGTCGCCCGCCGGATTTCGTGCAGAAACTTTCCCTCCGCATCCACGCCCAGCCCGAGGAAGTTCATGAAACGCTTCATGTGCATCACTTGCGAAGACTCCCGCGTCTCCGGCTTGATGGAATACTCCCACAACGCCTGCACGTAAGCCAACACATCGCGCCCGCCCGGCGTGAAGGGGGATCGCCCAGCCAGGTGATCGCGGATCTGCTGGAACATCCACGGGTTGCGAATTGCGCCCCGCCCGATCATCAAGCCGCGCGCGCCGGTCTGTTGTAACACAGCCTCGGCTTTGGCTGCCGAGTAGATGTTTCCATTGGCAAGCACCGGACAACGCAGCGCCTGTGCCGCCTGCGCGATGTATTCGTAATGCACGCCGCTCCAATACATCTCCTTCACCGTGCGAGCGTGCACGGTCAGCAGGTCAATGGAGTGTTTTGCAAAAATCGGCAGCAGGCGCTCAAAGACAGCCGGCGAATCAAACCCCAACCGCGTCTTCACGGTGAACTTGATCCGCACCGCCTCGCGCAACGCGCCGAGAATGGCGTCCACGCGCTCCGGTTCACGCAACAGCCCGCCACCCGCGCACTTCTTGTAGACCACCGGCGCTGGACACCCGAGATTCAAGTCCACCGCCACGATGGGATGCTGCTGAAGTTCTCGCGCGGTGCGCACCAGCGACGGGATGTCGTTCCCGATCATTTGGGCAACGACCGGACGACCGGTCGGGTTTTCGTCGATGGACTTGAGGATGGGTTTCTCGAGACTTGAGGTGGCGTGAACACGGAAATACTCCGTATAGTAGACATCCGCCCCACCATAACCCGCCATGAGCTTCCAGAAAGACCAGTCCGTGACTTCCTGCATCGGCGCCAGCGCCAGGATGGGCGCGGAACCGGTCAGCATCAGCTCGAACTGTTCGCGATGATTCACAGAGGGGAGAATCTACCTGAATTGCGGATGCTGCTGCAACCGTTCCCAGCTTTTATCAGAGAGCGGTGCGACGTGATGCACCGGTGCATGCAGCGGCTCAGCACGGTGTGAGCGGCGCGCGCGGTCCAGCCAGCGGCGGTCGAGCGGTTCTTCAACCAACTGCATGGTGTTGGCCGCTAGCGTCGTCTCCGTCTTCTCGCCCGTCGCGTGGCCGACGCCCACAAAAAAGCCGGCCAGCAGCAGCGTGACCCGCATGATGGTGCTTCGTGAGTAGGTGGGCATGGCGCACGGACGCTGCGGATCCAGCATCCGGAACAAATTCGTGAACAGGGGTAATGTCCACATCGCCGGGTTTCGGGCGGGCGAATACGCGTCAAACAGGATGGCGTGCGGTGGAGGACCAAACTCCGATTCAGCGGGACGTTCGGGAGAACAGCGCTCCACGGCGCGGGCCAGCAGGGCGGGAAAATCTGCCTGATGAAAAATCCAGTTCACGGATTGCGGTCCGTCCCGGAAGGTCACGCGACCCGCGCGGAGCATTTCACGCAAACGGGCTTCGTAGCCTCCGAAATAGCCCAGCGCGGCGGCGTGGGTCAGGGCAAACTCCAGTGGTTCGAGGGTGCAATCAAAGCTGACGACCCTCAATTGGCAGGCCAGATCCTGCGTCGCCCGCAGCACGGTGAGGGCGTTGGCCGCCGCGCCCAGTCCGACATCCCAGATGACAAATTCGCCCTCATGCCGGGCCGCTCTTTCGCGCAGCCGGAGCTGGTTTACGTAAAGGGCCTGCGCCTCCGCCACAGGTCCCACGACGGGATGAAATGTCTCAGCGGCCTCCAGCGAGCGGATGGAGGTCGCCCCGTTTTGCAGGTGGACGAGTTGATAGCGGGCGTCAGACACGGTTTCCCAATACTCCAATTGCACCTCGCCGGAAAGCTTGGGGATGTAGGCCTATGCACAATGGCGCGCGGCTGTGTCGCAGACCAGCCGCAGAACCAAGGATTATGCTGCGGCTGGCTTTCAGCAGAGCCGCGCTCCGCTTGACACCCCCTTCCTTGACTTGCCATCCCCCATTCAGAACACTGCGCACCCTATGGCCGAGCCCAAAGAGAACGTGTTGATGGAGAAAATCGTGTCGCTGTGCAAGCGGCGCGGGTTCGTATTTCAGTCGTCGGAAATCTACGGCGGCATCAATGGCTTTTGGGATTACGGTCCCTTGGGCGCGGAATTGAAGCGGAACGTGAAGGAGACCTGGTGGAACACCATGATCCGTCAGCGCGAGGACGTCGCGGGTCTGGAGGCCACCATCATCATGTCGCCCAAGATCTGGGAGGCCAGCGGCCACGTCTCGACGTTCAGCGATCCGATGATCGACTGCAAAACGTGCAAGGGCCGTTTCCGCGCGGACCAGACCGATGAAATCCCCTGCCCGCAGAAGCCGAGCAAGTGCGTGAACGAATGTCACGGCGAGAAGACCGCACCGCGTGCTTTCAACCTGATGTTCCAGACCTACGTGGGACCGGTGCAGGATGACTCCGCGGTCGCCTATCTCCGCCCGGAAACCGCGCAGGCCATCTTCGCGCAGTTCAAGAACGTGATGGAAACATCGCGCCAGAAGGTTCCGTTCGGCATCGCGCAAATCGGCAAAGCCTTCCGCAACGAAGTCACGCCGCGCAACTACACCTTCCGCTCGCGCGAGTTCGAGCAGATGGAACTGGAATTCTTCATCAAGCCCGACGAGGCCATCGAAGCCATTCACGGCTCCGTCGCCACAGTTCCGCCCACGGGTCATCCCGGCGAGCCGCAGCCGAATTGGGGCTGGCAGGCGTGGCATCAGTATTGGGTCGAAGAGCGTGTTCGTTATTACGAGGGGATTGGCTTGTCCCGGCAAACGCTCGGCTTCCACATCCAGACGCCCGAGGAACTGGCCCATTACGCCCGCGCCACGGTGGACATCCTCTACAAGTTCCCGTTCAGCAAGCGCGATGAGAAGGGCGAACTGAAGGGTGAAGAGCTCGAAGGCATCGCCGCCCGCAGTGATTTTGACCTGAGCCAGCATGCCCGCTTCTCCGGCAAACCGATGGGCGTGTTTGACGAGGAATTGCGCGGGGCCTGGGGCAAGTTGCCCAAGGAAAAGCAGGACGACCTGTGGCGTCGTTACTACGAGAACCGGAAGAAGTATCTCGAGAAGTCCGGCGTTGAAACAGAACTCGCTTCGAAACAGGCGACCGAAGACGCGAACGGTTTGGCCAAGGGGCAGTACATCCCGCACGTCATCGAACCGTCCGCCGGTGTGGACCGCCTGATTCTCGCGCTCATCGCCAACGCTTACACCGAAGAGACCAAGACGGACGACAAGGGGAAGAGCGAGACCACGGTGGTGATGAAGTTCCATCCGCGCGTGGCGCCGATCAAGGTGGCCGTGCTGCCATTGCTCAAGAACAAGCCGGAACTGGTCGCCAAGGCGAGAGAAGTGTATGACTTGGTTCGCACGCAGATGAACTCCTTCTACGACGACGCCGGTTCCATCGGCCGCCGGTATGCCCGCCAGGACGAGGCCGGCACACCGTATTGCGTCACGATTGATTTCGAGACGCTGGGCGAGAAGCCCGAGTTGCTGAACACGGTCACCATCCGCCATCGCGACGACGGCAAGCAGGAGCGTTTGCCCATCGGCGATCTGGCGGCGTGGCTGCTGGCGCGCGTGCGTTGATTGCATGAGCCTGCAAACGCGCATCTCCTACGCCCTGATGGCACTGCTGCTGGTGCTCGTTGGCTGGCTGCATTTGGGGATGCTCGTGCTGACGGCGCTGTTCGGCTACTTCGCGATCGTGAAGTTCAGCTTCGGACGCAGCCGGCTGTTGGGTGTCGGGCTCTACACCGTTGCCGTGGTGAGTATCGGACTGGGTTTCTATCACTTCGCCAAGCAGGCATATGTCACCCTGCCGCAGATCGCCGAGACGACGCTGCCCCGGGTGGTTGAATTCGCCGAGGAGAACCACATCGAGCTGCCGTTCACCGACTGGACGAGCGCGAAGCAGCTCATTCTGGAAGAAGTGCAGCAGCAGGTCGCCAGCTTTGGGCGTTACGCGCGCGCGGCCACGTTTGAGGTCGCCTCGCTGTTCATCGGTTTGTTTGTCGCGGCGAGCTTGTTCCTCAACGTCCGGTGGGACATGGAAGAAGACCCCCAGACATCGCGGGACAGCCTTTACTCGATGGTGGTGGTCGAGCTGGTGATGCGGATGCAGACCTTTTACGCCAGCTTCTCCAGGGTGATCGCGGCGCAGATTGTCATCTCGCTGATCAACACGGCGCTCACGGGCGTGTTTCTGGTCTGGAACAGCTTCCCCTTCGCGCCGTTGTTGATCATGGCCACCTTCCTGTGCGGACTGCTGCCCATCATCGGCAACATCATCAGCAACACCCTCATTTGTTTCGTAGCCTTCACCATCTCGCCGAAGATGGCGTTGTTCGCGCTGGTCTTCCTGATCGCCATCCACAAGCTGGAATACTTCCTGAACAGCAAGATCATCGGTGATCGCATCAAGACTCCCATGTGGCTGACGCTGCTCGGCATCGTGCTGGGCGAAAAATTGATGGGTATTCCGGGAATGATCCTCGCGCCGGTGGTGCTCCACTACATCAAAGTGGAGGCCTCACGCGCAAAAGTGGCCAAGGATGGGGGACTGGCCCTCAGCCGGGAGCCCCTGTCGACTGGCGACTGAGGCCGCTATGCCTTCAATGCACCTGCGTGCACCCGCCAGCGGTGCAGTTCCAGCCCCAGTTCGCGCGGCCAGTTCTCTTCGGTGCAGGTCATGAACACCTGACCGCGAGACCGATGCACCTGCTCCAGCAAGGGCAGAAAGCCGCTGCGGCGTTTCACGTCCAATTCACCCATCACATCGTCGATCAACAGCAGCGGCGCGGAACCATGCAGGCCTGTCAGATATTCCGCCTGGGCCATTTTAAGGGCGATCGCCACGGAACGCTTCTGCCCTTCACTGCCGAACTGCGCGGCGGAACGCACATTGAGTTCCAGTTGCAATTCATCCCGATGCGGACCCACCACCGTCATGCGTTGGCTCCGTTCGCGCGCGCGGCTTTGGGCCAGTTCCACCGCGAAGTCTTTCTTCACGCTGGGCAGATATTCGATGCGCAGCTCCTCGGCGTCGTTGGAGATGCGACGATACGCCAGCCGGGCGAGCGGTGAGATGCGCGGCACGATTTCGCGACGTTGCCGCGTGATTTCCGTGCCCACCGCCACCAGTTCGCGGGAGAAACCCTCCAGCGCGACCTCGTCCAACGAGCGTTGCTTGAGGAGGGCGTTGCGCGAGCGCAGCGTGTGCGCATAACGCTGGAGCAAGCCAAGGTAGCCCGGCTGCGTCTGCGACAGCAACAAGTCGAGGAACCGCCGCCGCACGCGCCCGGTGCCTTTGATCAGCTGCAAGTCTTCGGTGCAAAACACCACCGTGCGCAGCGTGCCCAGATACTCGGCCAGCTTCTTCACCGTGCGTCCATTGAGGCTGAGATTCCGTTCGGCAACCGACCAATACATCTTGATCTCCGCCTCGCCCTGCCCGACCACCTTGCCGCCCACGAAATAACCCTTCGCCCCCTGCCGGATCATCTGGGCGCTGCCCACACCGCGAAACGAGCGCAAGGTAGCCATCAAATAAACGGCCTCCAGGATGTTGGTTTTGCCCTGTGCGTTGTCGCCGAGCAACAGGTGGAAGCCCGGGGCGAAATCAACATCCAGTCGCGCGTAGTTGCGGAAGTCCCGCAGTCGCAGATGAGCCAGATGCACGCGCGCAAGATGCGGAGGACGCTGCAAGGCTGCGAGATTTTTCGAGTTGTGCCCGGCGGGCGCTGCGCGAATCTTGGGTGAATGACGGAACCCGAGTGCCCAAATCCCCGCCCACGGTGGCCGCTCCTGCTGTTGGCGGCTGCGATTGCCGCCGTGGTGCTGGCAATCTTGTGGGTGGGTGCGGAAGTCAAACGCGTGAAACAGTTCCAGAAATTTGACTATCGTCCTCAGGCATCAACCAACGACCCGCCCGCCAACTTTCGTGACACCTTGACTGGAGGCGACCCCGGGGCGGGCCGCCAGGTGTTCTTCAACAAACCCGGGGCCTCCTGCGGACGCTGCCATCGCGTGGGCGACCAAGGCGGCGACAATGGCCCGGCCCTGGACGGCATCGGCTCGCGACTGGGACCCGCGCAACTGCTGGAGTCACTCATCCACCCCAACACCAGCATCTCGAAGGGTTACGAGACGGTCATTGTGGTATTGACGAATGGCGCAGGCCTCTCGGGCGTGTTGCGGTCCGAGAACGAAACCACCCTCACATTGCACACGCCGGACGACGGTGAGCGAACCGTGCCCAAGTCGGAAATCATCCGGCGGGCGGCGGGCGTATCACCGATGCCGGATAATTTTGCCTCACTGGTGAGCACCGACGAACTCCGCGACCTGGTCGCCTTCATGGCCTCGCTGACCAACGCGCCAGGTGTGCAGTGAGGGTGCTGGACAATTAGCCAACCTCGCTTAGGGTTCCATGCCAGCGTGTAAAGAAGTTGGTTCGCACGCTGGATCCGAATCAAAAACAAAGAAGCTATGAAATACCTCAAAGTTATCGCCCTCTCATTGGCCGTGGCTGCGTTCGCGGTCGGCTGCGCCTGCAATAAGAACGCCTGCTGCCCAAGCAAGCCCGGCTGCGCCATGAAATGCTGCACCGACACAGGCACCACCTGCGACAAGTGCGCCACCTGCTCGAAGAAGTAATTCCGATCAGACCTCACGGCCGGAGCGTTGCTCCGGCCTTTTTCGTTTCTGCGGTTGCGAACCGAACTGTCATTCTTCGCATAAACATGCGGTGGAGGTTCACGGGGAGCGTACGCTACCGTCAAAGCAACACCCTTCGTCCCATGGCGCGGGTGAACCCGACGTTATGAACATCCATCGCCTCTCCACCAAACGCGGCCGCCGATGCTGCCTCTCGCTGCTGCTGGCGCTCGGCACCGTCACGGCCTCCCCGGCCGCGGATTCAACTCCGGTCCGCTCCGCGCCGGACTGGCTGCGCGGCAGCGTCATTTATGAAATCTTCCCGCGCAATTTCTCACCTTCCGGAGATTTCAAGGGCATCACGGCACGGCTGGATGACTTGAAAGCTCTGGGGGTGGATGTGCTTTGGCTGATGCCCGTTCACCCCATCGGCGAGAAGCTCAAGAAAGGTTCGATCGGCAGTCCCTATGCGGTGCGGGATTATTATGCGTTGAACCCCGATTACGGCACCACGGCTGATTTTGATGCGCTCGTCGCTGCGGCGCACCAACGGGGCTTGAAGGTGACCATTGATATCGTGGCCAACCACACGTCGTGGGACAGCGTCATGATGAAGCACCCGGAGTTCTACAAGCGCGATGCCGGCGGCAAAATCCAATCGCCGGCCGACTGGCATGACGTGGCCTGGCTCAACTACGACGAACCGAAGCTGCGCCGCTACATGATCGATGTGCTCAAATACTGGGTGCGCGAGCGACGCGTGGACGGCTTCCGTTGCGATGTGGCCTACATGGTGCCGACCGATTTCTGGGAGCAAGCCCGCACGGAACTGGAGCAGATCAATCCCAACATCATGATGCTCGCCGAAGCCAGCCATCCGGAGCTGTTGCGTAAGGCGTTCGACATGGATTACTCGTGGCCGCTGCACGCCACGTTGAACCGCGTGATGATCGAAGGGGCGCCGGCTTCGGATTTGCGCGCATCATGGGAGGAGAGCCGACGCCAATTCCCCGCGGGCGCGCTGCATCTGCGCATCTCCGACAATCACGACGAAGCACGGGCGGTGGCGCGCTTCGGCATTCGCGGCGCGCTGGCGGCGCAGGTGTTGATGCTCACGCTGGATGGCGTGCCACTGTTCTACAACGGCATGGAAGCAGGCGACGCCACCGAATCCGGCGCGCCCGCCTTGTTCGAGAAGCTGCCCGTCTATTGGGAGCCGAAAGAACGCCCGCCGCTGCGCGGGATTTATCAGGAACTCATCAAGCTGCGAAAAGTGCATCCTGCTTTCACGAAGGGCGACGTCATCTGGTTGCGCAATTCCGCTGAGAGGGACTTGGTGACCTTCATGCGCATGGATGGCAAAGACGAGTTCGTGGCGGTCATCAATCTGTCAAACCGCCCGGTCGTTGGCTCGGTGGACGTGATGCACGCGGACCAGTTCAAGCCCGTGCGCATCGCGGGAACGCCGGAGGTGACTGGCAACGGTTTCCCCCTGTTCCGCCTGAACGCCTTCGAGTGGCGCCTCTATCACCGGGCGGCGAAGTAGGTGGCGGTGCTTTGTGCGGGTGGCGCAGGCCTCTGGCCTGCCAAATCCGGCGTCTCGCCGGATTTCCCAGCGAGCGGTCGCCCTTGATTTGATTAAGTATAGCCATCCTGCCGGTTTCGGGCGGGACGCCCGAAACCACCGGCCAGAGGCCGGCGCCACCCCAAAACATGCTATGCGGGCGCAGCCGTCTCTTCCTTGTCATTCACCCGCAGCGTGACAGCGGCGGCGATCAACATGCAGACGCCGCCCGCGACCACGGCCATCAGGCGGCTGACTTCGGGGAACGATTCCATCACGCGGCTCAGGACCAGCGCGACGAGGATTTGGGGGATGACGATGAAGAAGTTGAAGATGCCCATGTAAACGCCCATGCGGTCGGAGGGCAGCGCGTTCGATAGCATCGCGTAAGGCATGGAGAGAATCGAGGCCCACGCAATACCCACACCGACAAACGCTGCGATCAATATCGACGGCTCGCGCACCACGCTCAGCGACACCAGCCCCAACCCGCCCAACAACAGCGAAACGAAGTGGATTTGCTTTGCCCGCACGAAGCGACCGAGCCACAAGAAGCCCATCGCGGCGAAGAACGCGACCAGGTTGTAAGTCGCGAAGCAAGAGTTCGCCAGGTTGATGCCCTCTTTGTACAGATCGGAGCTGGTGTCCGTGGCGCCAAGGATGTCGCGGGCAACCGAGGGCGCGAAAAAGATCCACATGGCGAACAAGGCCGACCAAGTGAAGAACTGCACGACTGCGAGCTGTTTCATCCGCTTGGGCATCTGCTTGAACGCCGTCCAGATTTCGCCCCAGCCCTCGGCCTTCTTGGCACGCAACGCCTCCAAGTCTTCGGGCGGATGTTCCTTGGTGCTAAAGACCGTCCACAGCACCGCGAGGAAAAAGACGACGGCTCCCACCGTGAACGCCACTGTGACCGTCTGCGGAATGGGGTGTCCTGGCCCGGTGGTGATGCTGACGTTGAAGTGTGAGTGCAGCCACTCCGGCAACTTCGACGCAATGACCGCGCCGGCGCCGATGAACACCGATTGCATCGCGAAGCCCACGGTACGCTGTTGCTCGGGCAGCAAGTCCGCCACGAACGCCCGGAACGGCTCCATGCTGACATTCACCGACGCATCAAGAATCCAAAGCAACCCCGCCGCCATCCACAGCACCGGACTGTGCGGCATCGCCAGCAACGCCAAGCTCGCGCAGATGGCACCCACCAGAAAGTAGGGGCGTCGCCGTCCCAATGGCCCCCACGTGCGATCGCTCATGTGACCGATGATGGGTTGCACGATCAAGCCGGTGAGCGGTGCAGCGAGCCAGAGCAGCGGGAGTTCGCTCTCCTTGGCGCCGAGGTATTCATAGATGGCGCTCATGTTCCCCATCTGCAGCCCCCAGCCGAACTGGATGCCGAAGAACCCAAAACTCATGTTCCAGATCTGCCAGAAAGATAGACGCGGCTTTTGCATAGGGGATGTAGCCACCCACTGCACCAGCCCGGACCATCACCCGCAAGGTCAATTGCCCCGCATTTTTGTGCGGTGCGCCCCAAGCACGTGCGCTTCTGGTTGAACCACACGCGGTTCGGGATTGGATGTTGCGCGGCGGCTGACTAACCTCCGCGCATTCATGCAAGGTTACCTTTCGATCGTGCTGCATGCGCACCTGCCGTTCGTGCGGCATCCGGAACATCCCAAGTTTCTGGAGGAATCCTGGCTCTACGAGGCGATTGCCGAATGTTACCTGCCGCTCATCCAAGTGCTCGAAGGCTGGGTGCGCGACGGCATGAACACGCGCCTCACCCTCACCCTCAGCCCGACGCTGTGCGCGATGTTGCAGGATCCGCTGCTGCGCGAACGCACCGCCGCCCACCTGAACGGGCTCGTCGAACTGGCTGAGAAAGAAACGCATCGCACCCGTCTCGACCGCCACCTGCACGACCTCGCCGCGCAATATCACCAGCGCTTCACCGCCCTGCGCGCGACGTATCAGGCTTACGGCGGCGACGTGCTGGCAGCGTTCCGAAAGCTTCAAGACCTGGGCCGACTGGAGGTCATCACCACGGGCGCGACCCACGGGCTGCTGCCCCTGCTGGCGAATCATCCCGAAAGCGTGCGGGCGCAAATGCTCGTTGCGCGCGACCACTATCAGGAGTCATTCGGTCGCCCGCCGCGCGGCATCTGGCTGCCGGAATGCGCCTACACGGAGGGCGTGGAAAAAGTCCTGCAGGAAGCCAACATCCGCTGGTTCATCCTCGACGCCCACGGCGTGCTGAACGCCAAACCGCGTCCGCGTTACGGCGCGTTCGCGCCCATCTTCACGCCCAATGGCATCGCGGCGTTCGGTCGCGACCTCGAATCCGCCAAGCAGGTGTGGAGCCGACAGGAAGGCTATCCGGGCGACGGACGTTACCGCGATTTCTACCGCGACATCGGCTTCGACCTCGACATGGATTACGTGCGGCCTTACCTGCCGTCGCCGGAACATCGCGGGTTTACCGGACTCAAGTATTGGCGCATCGAAGGCGACCGGCATGGGAAACACCTTTATCACCGGCGCAACGCCATCGAAGCCGCTGCCCAGCACGCGCAACATTTCCTCGAAGCCCGCATCACACAATTCCAGCATCTCGCCAGCGTCATGGATCGTCCACCGTTGCTGCTCTCGCCCTACGACGCCGAGCTGTTCGGCCATTGGTGGCACGAAGGCCCGGAGTTCCTTGATCTCTTCGTTCGCAAGGCCTGCTACGACCAGAAGGTCTTCACGCTCGTCACGCCCGATGATTACCTCCGGGCGCATCCCACCAACCAAGTTGCCGAGCCGAGCCCGTCCAGCTGGGGCGAGGAGGGTTACTGCCGCGTGTGGCTCAACGAAACGAACCAGTGGATCTACCCGCACCTCAACGTCGCCCAAACGCGCATGACAGAGCTGGCCCGCAAGTTCCCCGACGCAACCGGCCTGCAACTCCGCGCCCTGCGCCAGGCCGCGCGGGAATTGCTGCTCGCCCAATCCAGTGACTGGC
The DNA here is from genome assembly GCA_017853715.1 of Pedosphaera sp. GTDB lineage: Bacteria > Verrucomicrobiota > Verrucomicrobiia > Limisphaerales > DSYF01 > DSYF01. The sequence continues at coordinate 16,932 of JAFMIZ010000021.1, read as the reverse complement.
CGTTCATCCTCCGCACCGGCACCAGCCCCGATTATGCCAGGAAACGCGTGAAGGATCATCTGCTCCGCTTCCTGTCCCTCTACGAGCAGCTTACCATCAACACTGTTGACGAAGCCGGACTGAAAAAGCTCGAAGCCACGGACAATGTGTTCCCCAATTTGGATTACCTGTATTGGGCCTAGGGGGTCTTGATCTTGCGCATGCTCTTGATCCGCCCGGGGCCGGCAGGAAATCAAGAGTAGGAGCAAGATTACGAGCAAGAAGCGACGGACAGTGCCGCCCAAGCAAGGCTTGCCAATCCCAGCCTGCCTAGTCATGCTCAAGCTGTATTCATTTCGAGGCGCCTCAGTCGCGCCTGACGTGTTTCAGTCATGAGCAATCAACCCGAGAACGACCTGTTCAACCTGGACAACCTGTTCGCACCCGCTTGGGCGAAAGAGCCGGCCGAGGCCAATCGCTACGCAAAATTCGAGGGGCGCGAGGAATCTTTTGATCGCGGCAGCCGCGGCGATCGCCGCGGCGGCCCACGCCCCGGCTTCGGCGGCCCCCGCCGTGAAGGCGGTCCCCGCCCTGCGCGCGGACCCGGCGGCCCAAGACCGGAAGGCGGTCGCGGCCCGGGCGGCCAACGATTTGGCGGTCCGCGTCCAGGCGGTCAGGGTGGTGATCGTCGCGGCGGCGAACGCCGTGGCCCCGGCGGTCCGCGCCATGATGACCGTGGCCCGCGTCGCGAGGAACGTCCCACGCCGCAGCCCTTGCCGGAGGTGAATCTCTCGTTGGTGCCCGATTCCACCGGTGTGGATATGCTGGCCAAGCAGATCCGCATGACGGGCCGCGCGTTCCCCTTGTTCCAGATTGCGCTGATGATTTTGGAAAAGCCCGAGCGTCACGCGGCGACCTTCGCGGTGAAGAAGAACGCCGAGGGCAAGCCGGTGCAGCCATTGTTCGGCTGCGCCTTGGATGAATCACTCTGGTTGAGCGAGGACGACGCGGTGAAACACGTGTTGAGCCAGCACCTCGCCACGTTCTACCAGGCCGAGCGCACCCAGACGGAGCCGCCCAAGGGCAAATACACGTTCGTGGCGCAATGCGGCATGAGCGACATCATTCTCGGCCCACCGAACCATCACGATTACCAGAAGAAGTTGCAGGAGCTGCATGCGGAGCGTTTTTCCAGGATGCCGTTCGACATGTTCAAGTCGCGCGTCAAGATCGTGAAGGACGAGGCCGTGGTGGCGAAGTGGGTGGAAGACCAGAGCTGGAAGACGGAATACATCTGCCTGAACATCCCCGACGCCCCGAAGCTCTCGACGATGGAGGATGTGGAGAATCATTTCCGCGCCGTCCACGCGCCGGTCATCATCAAGTCCGTCGAGACGATGACCATCAGCGGCAAGACCGCCCGCAACCTGCGTTGCCCGGGACTCGCCCGTCTGTATCGCATCACGGTCGAGGACCAGCGGCGGTTCCCGTTGCAACTGGCCACGGTATTGAGCCAGCAGTTCGCGCAGCACGGATTGCAGTTCTTCAAGGTCAACAAGACCGTCACGCACGTCTGGGTGGCGCGCCCCAAGTATCTCGATCTCGAAACGACGCCGGTTTCCGACGGGGTGCGCAAGATTGTTGAGTTCATCAACAACAACAAAAAGTGCACCCGCAAGGAACTGGTCGAGGCACTTGCTCCAACACCTGCTCCAACCGCCCCTGCTCCCGTGGCCGAGGGCGCAGCCCCGGCGGAAGCCAAACCCGCCGAGCCCACACCTGAGCAAACTGCTGTGGTGTCCGACCTGCATTGGTTGATCCATCAGGGGCACGTGATTGAATTCGCCACCACGGGCTTGCTGGAGACGGCCAAGAAACCAGCGCCTAGGCCGGAGCCGAAGAAAAAGGAGCCAAGTGCGACACCCGCTGCGGGTCTGGCGGAAGATAGAGCTGCCACGACGGAACCCGCTCCGGCATTAACGGAGTCCGCGCCGCCGGCGGACACAACGGCCGCGGCGGCTGCAGAGGCTGCTCCGGTAGCGGAAGCACCTGCCCAGCCTCCGCAATCCTGACCCTGACAGCAGCCTGGCATGCTGCGATATTTCAACCCAAGGCAGCGTCAATCGTTGCCTTGGGTTTTGTCTGTTTGGGCAGCGCCAGCACCGTGCTTTGACAAATCGGGGCTGTCGAACCCTTGAATGGACTCGCAGGGTGGGTGCGCCCAGATTCTGCGCATGAATCAGACGCCGCGCTTGCCGCCTGCGTGGGGACCTCAGGCCGAGTGCCATTTGAATCTGCTCTCCATCTTCTACTACATCTTCGCCGGACTGGGGGCCTTGGGCGGCTGCTTCATGGCCGGGCATTGGTGGCTGATGCCGCACTGATGACCGGCAAGCTGGGCAACAGCTCCAATCCCCCGCCCCAGGAGATGATGGCTTTGATGCAGGTCATCTACTTGGTCGTCGGCCTCTTCATCGTCGTCGGCACCGTGATGAATATTCTGGCGGTGATGTTTCTGCGGCAGCGCAAGCACGGCGTGTTCGCCATGGTGTCAGCTGGATTGATGTGCCTGCAATTCCCCTTCGGCACCATTTTGGGCGTGTTCACATTTGTGGTGTTGATGCGCGGGTCGGTGCGGGAGGGGTACGAGCGATTGGGGCGGGAGAATTGAATTGAGCGGGGTCTGCGAGCCGCGTAATGTCTGCGGCACCTTGCGCGGGTAGCTCAACTGGATAGAGCGTCGGCCTCCGGAGCCGAAGGTTGTGGGTTCAAATCCCGCCCCGCGCACCAATTTCACACGGGCCTGAAAGCGATTCAGAAAACTGCTGCTGGGCCATATCGACCCTGAGACCGCCAGCCTCACCCCGGCCCTCCCCCTCCCGCAAATCGAACTTAGCATGACCAAGCGCGTGCTCGCCGCAGAACTGGGCACGGTCAGCGAGACGCTTTCACGGACACTGGCAAAGTTTCGGGAGCAGAAGGTGATCACCGTCAGCGGCCGCGTGGCGGTCGTTAATTCACCCGCAAGGCTGCTGGAGCTTCTGCGCAGGAACCTGGGCGTGCAATCCCCCCGGCAGGGCGCTGCCGCGGCGCGACAGAATCCGTGTCACCCGCGGCGAATCTCAGACCCCTTGAAGCGGATCTCGATGCGGAAGACTTTCTTGATGCGGCTGGTGATCTTGCCGGTCTGGAGATTGAAGTGGTCGGGGATTTCGATCCGATGGATGTCCACCGCCGCGTGATAACCACGTTCGGAGAACACATCGATCACCATGGCCAGCGCCAGCGGGTCGTCAAGCAGATGGTCCTCAGAGTTGATGTGCGCCGTGCCAGAAATCGCATGGCGCAGCACGATGGGAAGAATCTTTTCCTCAATAAATGCAACCACGCGCTCGAACAACGGTGCGTGCTCCAGTTCGTAGCTGTCGAGCCGCTTGACCAGTTCCTGACGGGCGTGAATGACAATCTGGCTGGCCACCGGCACACCGCGAAGGCGGTCGACCGTGCGCGGGTCCAGCTCAAGCGTGCTCTGGTATTCGAGCTCGCGCAGGATGTTCTGCTCCACTTCGTCGACGGGGCCCTGCGCATTGATGAAGTGGTAATGATAGATCTCTTTCAGAGACTGGAGGGCATCCCACGTTTGCTCCTTGAACACCCGATAACGGCGCCGGGCGAGTGATTCATCGTGGTCGGTGGGACGGTCCTCCGGCATTTGGGAGCTACCTCCCCGTCGCGCCGCCTCGATGGCAGCCCGGGTCTCGCGGCCGCGTTTGAGCTGGCGTGCCACGGACTCTTTTTCGTCCACGAACAAGACCATGATGTGGATGGTGGGCTGGCGGAAATGGAGGCTGAGCGGCGTGTTGTAATACTCCCGCCGCAACGCGTGCATTTTATCCACGAGCAACTTCAAACACTCGACCTGCACATTCGTCCGAGGAAACCCGTCAAGGATGACGCCGTCTTCGTGCTCGCGCTTGAGAAGCGCGCGCAGGAGCAGGCTGACTACTTCACGGTCGCCCACCATGTTGCCCGAATCCTTCAACGTCTTTGCCTCGGGAGAATCCAGCAAAGCGCTCATCACGATGGGTTCGCAGGTCAAGCCGCGCACCTTGGCAATGAAGGCGGTGTTGGTGCCCTTGCCCGCGCCGGGAGCACCCCCGAGCAGGATGATTTCCTTGGGGAACCGCATGTTTTCGCGGCCGCGCTGGGCCTCAAGCTCCGCCCAGACGGAATTGAAGATGAGCTGGGCGTCCTTGATTTCGAGGTCGTGCCGCTTGCTCGGGGCAGCGGCAACGGCGGGTTGGGCTTGGTCCGGGGGTGGAGTCATGACCAGTTATGCGGACGAGACTACCCCGGAGGCTGCCCGGAGGCACGCGGTTTCGTTTGGGGGCATGAACTTTTACCGGACGGCCTCCGGCGGGGGGCGCGAAGGGCGCCAGGATGGAGGAATGCGTTGAGGGAGCATGATATTCACCGCCCAAATCTGGCGTCCGTTCCGCCCCCGGCGTGGGGTGGTGCTGGATTGGCTTGTTTGCACGCTTCCGGAGTGGAACTCTGCCCCGCTCCCGGTATAAGCTCGCGCGTGTTCGAACTGCTCAAGACAGATTCCACCTCCAAAGCCCGCCTCGGCCGGCTGACCACAGCGCATGGCGTGATTGATACGCCGGTGTTCATGCCGGTGGGCACGCAGGCCAGCGTGAAGGCTCTGGACCCCCGCGAGCTGGATGAAATGGGGACGCAAATCATCCTCGGCAACACCTACCACCTGAACATCCGCCCGGGAATGGAAATCATTCAGGCGGCGGGCGGGCTGCACCGGTTCATGAACTGGCACAAGCCCATCCTCACGGATAGCGGCGGCTTTCAGGTCTTCAGTCTCGGTGACATCCGCAAGGTCAAGGCGCATGGCGTGGAGTTTCGTTCCCATTTGGACGGCTCGTTGCTGTTCCTGGGCCCGAAGGAATCGATGGAAATCCAGCGGACTCTGGGTTCGGACATCGCGATGGTGTTTGACGAATGCCCGCCTCACGATGCGCCCGCGAAGGAATTGAAGGCCGCCGTGGACCGCACGATCCGCTGGGCGAAGGAATGCCGCGAGCAGCCGCGCGCCAACGGCCAGATGGTTTTCGGCATTGTGCAGGGCGGGAGCGACGCCCATTTGCGCGAACATTGCGCCAAGGCGATCACGCAATTCGGTTTTGACGGTTACGCGATCGGCGGAGTCAGCGTGGGTGAGCCGGAGCCGGAAATGATGAAGGCCATTGAGCTGGCGGAACCTTTCTTGCCCGCCGCCCAGCCACGCTACGCCATGGGGCTTGGCACGCCGGCACAGTTGGTGGAAATCGTGGCCCGCGGCGTGGACATGTTTGACTGCGTTCTGCCGACTCGTGTGGCGCGAAACGGCACGGTGTTCACCTACAAGGGGGCGTTTGTGCTTAAAGGCGGCCAGTACAAGGCAGATTTCCGGCCCATCGAGGAAGGCTGCGACTGTTTCGCGTGCCAAAGATTTACCCGCGCCTACCTGCGACATCTTTTCAACGTGGGCGAGATTCTGGGGGCGCGGATGTTGAGCGTCCATAACTCCCACATGTTTTTGCGGGTCATGCGGGACATCCGCGCACATCTGGCGGCGGGCACATTCGGGGAGTTTCGCCGGGAGTTCACTGCGAATTATGTGCCGTCGCGCCGGGTGCTGGCCGCCCGTGCCGCCTGACCCAAGCTGTCGTTGAGGGATGCTTAGGATTGACTTACCCCCCGCATCGGGATAATCCACCCACACACGAGTATGGCAAAACTTCAGGTTCTCAGCGGATCAATGGCTGGCCAGACCCACGAGCTGAAGGTGGAAAAAACCACCATCGGTCGCGTGGAGGATAATGCCTTCCAGATCGCCGAGCCGTCGGTTTCCAGCCATCACTGCGAAGTCATCCTTTCCGTCAACGACGTCATCATACGGGATCTGAATTCCACGAATGGCACGTTCATCAACGGGGAAAAAATCACCGAGTCCGTGCTGAAGCCCGGGCAGACGCTCAAGCTGGGTCAGGTAGAATTGCGGATTGATGACGGATCGGCCATGCCCGCGCCCTCAGCGCCCTCAGGTGGTGGAGCTCCTGCGGCTGCTCCCGCCGCTCCAACCAGCGCTGGCAAGAGCCGTCAGGACCAGACGATGGTGGTGCAACGCGGGGTGAGCTTGAACGATCTAACCGAAGCTCGCCCCGGCGGATTTGACACCGCCACCAGCGGGTTCACCAAGAAGTCCAACAAAGTGAACCGCTACTTCTTGATCGGCGGGATAATCATCGGGTTGATCATCGTAGCCCTCCTGATATTCGTAGGGCTATCCATCGGTGGCGGAGGCGGCGGCCAATAGGCTGCTGAATCCAGCCCCCGGCCAGAAACTCAGCCCTGCCTCAACCACCTGGCCGCATCACAGGCGGAGTAGGTGATGATGATATCCGCCCCAGCCCGACGCATCGCCAACAAAGTCTCCATGGTCACCGCCTGTTCGTCCACCCAGCCATTCGCGGCCGCCGCCTTGATCATCGAATACTCTGCACTCACGTGATAAGCGGCCGTCGGATAGGCAAACTCGGATTTCACCCGGTAAATGATGTCCAAGTAAGCCAGCGCAGGCTTCACCATGACAATGTCCGCCCCTTCGGCAATATCCATGGCGACCTCACGCAGGGCTTCGTCGGCATTGGCGGCGTCCATCTGGTAACTGCGGCGATCGCCAAACTGGGGGGTAGATTCCGCCGCTTCCCGGAAGGGTCCATAATAGGCCGAAGCAAATTTGGCCGCGTAACTCATGATGGGCGTTTCGGCGAACCCGCCGTTATCCAAGGCCGCCCGCACCGCCGCCACACGGCCATCCATCATGTCGCTGGGAGCAACGATATCTGCGCCTGCGTCTGCGTGACTGGCGGCCGTGCGGGCGAGCAATTTTAGCGACGCATCATTCTCGATACACGCGTGGTCGCGGTGCCGCTTCACAATGCCGCAGTGCCCGTGCGACATGTATTCGCAGAGGCATACGTCCGTGATGACCATCAACCCGGGGAGTTCCTTCTTCAAAAGTCGAACAGCTTGCTGAACGATGCCGTTGCGGGCATACGCGCCCGAGGCTTTGGCATCCTTGCGATCGGGAATGCCAAACAGCAACACGGCCGGCACACCCAGTTCAAAAGCCTTTTGCGCATCCTTGAGCAATTCATCCAAGGAAAGCTGAAACACACCCGGCATGGCCCCGATGGGTTTGCGGATGCGCCGACCTCCCCGCGCGAACAGTGGATACACCAACTGACTGGCGTTAAGGTGGGTTTCGGCGACGAGCCGGCGCAGGGCTCCCGACCGGCGGAGGCGCCGGGGCCGGTAATTCGGGAAGGGACCGGTGGCAATCTTGCTCATGGCTCCAGTCTAAGAGCGCGCCAGCCTGTTCAAAGTGAAAACTGGCGTTCGATTCCGGGCGGTTTTCCCCTTTTCAGAAAGTGCCGCGGCGCTACATTCCAGCCATGAATCGCGCACGCCTGTTCATCATCGCCGTAGCCCTCGCCTGCCTGGTCGGCGGCCTGCTCGTGGGCAGCCTTTTCAGCCGGATGTTCTCCGGCGACGGCAAGCGCACTTACAACACCGCCACGTTACTGAAGGAAGTTCAGTCCCTCTCCGAGTTGGTCACGGTCAAATACGTCATCGAAAAGGTCATCGTGCTGGAGGACGTGAAGTGGTATGGCGAAAACCGGGTTTTGATACTCGCACACGGCGTGGTCAAAGGCGGCGTGGATTTAGGGCGGCTCAAGCGGGATGACATTGTCATCACCGGCAACAACATCTCCATCAAACTACCGCCCACGCAGGTGATGGACACCTACCTGGACGAGAAGAAAACCCAGGTGATCGAACGAACCACCGGGCTGCTGCGCAGTTTTGACAAAGACCTCGAGCAAACCGCCCGCCAAAATGCCACCGACGACATCGCTCGGGCCGCCCGCCTGGGCGGGCTGAAGGATGAGGCGGAGACGCGGGCGAAAGACCAATTGCGGGCGCTGCTCATGCAGCTTGGCTTCGAGGCGGTTGAATTCCGGTGACACAGCCGAGGGTTCTGCTCCAACCACAGTTCTTCGCATCAAATTCTTTGGGGCGGCGGCATGATAATCGATTTTCACTTTTCCGGTGGTTGCTGCTAAGCTCAGGAGCGTCGCAGGGACGTCTGCGAACATTCCCGAAATATCATGAACGTATGGGCAAGGGCATTGGCGATGGGGCTGGCGATGAGCCTGACCGGTTGTTCGGTCAAGCGCATGGCCGTCAACCGGCTTGGCGACGCCCTGGCCGGCGGCGGCACCACCTTCGCAAGCGACGATGATCCCGAACTCGTTAAGCAGGCCGTGCCATTCAGCTTGAAGCTGATGGAGTCTTTGCTCGCGGAAAGTCCGAACCACAAAGGTCTGCTGCTCGCCGCGTCGAGCGGTTTCACGCAATACGGCTACGCCTTTGTTCAGCAAGAGGCGGACGAGATCGAGGCGGAAGACTTCGCCAAGGCCGAAGCCATGCGTGATCGGGCGCGGCGACTGTATCTCCGCGCCCGCGACTACGGACTGCGCGGATTGGAAGCGGCTCAACCCGGTTTCACCCACGCGCTACGCTCAGATGCCGGGCAGGCGGTGGCTCGACTCAAGGAAAAGCACGTGGCGCAGGTCTACTGGACAGCCGCGGCGTGGGGCGCAGCAATTTCGCTGAGCAAAGACGACCCCGCCACCATCGCCGAGATCCCCCAGATGGAAGCCATGATTGATCGCGCATTGCAGCTCGACGAAAGCTGGGGTGACGGCGCGATTCACGGGTTCCTCATCAGCTACGAGATGAGTCGTCAGGGTGCTTCGGTCAACCGGGCGGAGCGGGCCCGCAAACATTTTGACCGCGCCGTCGAACTCACCCACGGCCAGCAAGCGGGTCCTTTCGTGACCTACGCCGAAGCCGTCTGCGTGGAGGAGCAGGACGCAAAACAGTTCGAGGGGCTGCTCCAGCGTGCTATTTCCATCAATCCGGATGAACATCCGGAGACGCGCCTCGTCAACCTCATCATGCAGCGCCGTGCCCGCTGGCTGCTATCGAAGGAAGAGGACCTTTTCCTGAACGCGCCGCAGCACACCTCCAACCAGGATTTGCCATGAAACCAACGAAGCTCCTGTCTATCGCCCTTTGTCTGGTCACCGCTTTACCAGCGATGGCTGCTTCACGCTTGAAACTCGGCACGCTGGTGCCGGTGGGCACCTCGTATCACAAATCGCTGATGAGCATGGCCGAGGCGTGGCGCAAGGATTCCGGAGGCGCAGTGAACCTGAACATCTACGCCGGCGGCAAGCTCGGCGGCGAAGCGGAAATGGTCGGCCTGATGAAACTGGATTCGCTGCAAGCCGCGCTGCTTACGACCGTGGGGCTCTCCGAGATCGAGCGCGGCGTGGCGGGATTGCAGAACATCCCGATGGGGTTCCGCACGCTGGAAGAGGTGGACTACGTCGGCGGGAAGCTCCAGCCCATGCTGGAGAAACGGCTGGAGGAAAAAGGCTTTGTGGTTCTGTTCTGGAGCGACGCGGGCTGGATTCGTTTCTTCTCCAACAAATCCGCCACGACACCCGACGAGATGCGGAAGCTCAAAATGTTCTCGTGGTCGGGCTTTCCGGCGCAAGTGGAGATCTACAAATCAGCCGGCTTCAACGCGGTGCCGCTGGAGACCGCAGACATTGTTCCCAGCCTGCAAACGGGGTTGATCGAAGCCGTCCCGCTCCCGCCCTTCTTTGCGATGGCCGGCCAGGTGGACAGCCGCGCACCGCACATGCTGGAATTGAATTGGGCACCCATCGTTGGTGCGTTGGTTGTGCGCAAAGAAGCTTGGGAAAAGCTTCCCGCCGATGTGCGCGAGAAACTGATGAAGTCCGCAAAAGTCGCCGGCTCCGAAATCAAAGCTGCTGGCCGTAAGGAAATGACGGAGTCCGTCGCTGCCATGGAGAAGCGCGGCTTGAGGGTGACCAAGGTCACGCCGGAAGTGGAAGCCGAGTGGCGCAAGGCGGCGGAAGCGGTTTACCCACAGGTGCGAGGCAAACTCGTGCCCGAGGAAATTTTTGACGAGGCCACCAAGTTCGTCTCTGAATACCGGTCGAAGCATTGAACCGGCTCCGTCTGTGAATCCAGCCCCTGTTGACATCGCGGGAATCCCGGCCACCGAACCCGCAAATCTGCCCACCTGGCTCAAAGCCCTGCGCCAGAGCGAAAATCTCGTCGTCGTTCTGTGCCTGGCCGTCATGACCCTGTTGCCGGTGCTGGAGGTGGTGCTGCGGAAATTCTTCCAAAGCGGTCTCCCGGCCTCGGCAACCATCGTTCAACACCTCGTCCTCGCAGTCGGCATGTTGGGCGGAGCGTTGGCGGCGCGTGATAACCGCCTGCTCGCGCTGTCCGTGGCCACGCACTGGTTCAAAGGCGGCTGGCTCACGGCCGCTCGCGTGATCAGTCATGCCTTCGCGGCAGCCGTAACCGGCGTGCTCACCGTTGCAAGCTGGGACTTCGTTCAATCGCAGCGGTCGCTCGGAAAAGAATTCGCCTACGGCATCCAAACATGGGTGGTGCAAATGCTGATTTTGGCCGGCTTCGCGCTGGTCACCGTGCGTATGCTCTGGCACGCGGCACCCAAGTGGCGCTGGCGCGGCACCACCCTGCTGCTCGCGGCCGGATTTCTCTTCATCACGCTGTGGGCCGGCATTGATCCGGAGAAACTGCGCTGGCCGGCAATGATTGGTCTGCTGATCGCTGTGTTGCTGGGCGCGCCCATCTTCACGGCCCTGGGCGGAACGGCGTTGATCATGTTGTGGTCCATCGGGGAACCCGTCGCACCCATCCTCCTCAAACACTACCAGCTCACCGTGAACGCCATGCTGCCGAGTTTGCCGCTGTTCACGCTGGCCGGGTATTTCCTGGCCGAGAGCAACGCAGCCAGGCGGCTGGTGCGCTTGTTCCAGGCATGGTTCGGCAGCATGCGGGGCGGACCGGCCATCGTCACCACGCTCGTCTGCGCGTTCTTCACGTCGTTCACCGGCGCGTCGGGCGCCACCATTCTCGCGCTGGGCGGCGTGTTGCTGCCGGTCCTGCTGGCTGCGAAATATTCCGAGCGCGCCTCTTTGGGATTGCTCACCGGTGCGGGCTCGCTGGGAATGCTGTTCCCGCCGTGCCTGCCGCCAATTCTCTACGCCATCGTCGCCAGCAGCGGCAATCAGGTCAGCATCAGCATCAAAGAAATCTTCCTCGGCGGCCTCATCCCCGGCTTGCTGTTGGTTGGACTGACCGTGCTCTGGGGCTTATGGATTGGCGGGCGCGGCCAAGCGTCGGACCGAAAGCGCTTCGATGCGCGCGAAGCCTGGGCAGCAACGTGGGCCGCGAAATGGGAATTGCTGGTGCCTGTGGTGGCGCTGGTATCGCTATTCAGCGGATTCGCCACACCCGTCGAAGCGGCGGCCATCACGGCGTTCTACACCTTCATCGTCAGCGCAGTGGTTCAACGCGACTTGAAACTGTTCAGCGACGTGCCGCGCGTCATGACTGAGTGCGGTCTGCTGATGGGCGGCGTGCTGCTCATCATCGGTGTGGCCCTGGGGTTCACGCATTACCTCGTGGACGCACAAATCCCAGACCAGGCCGTCGAATGGGCCACGGCCAACATCGAGTCGAAGTGGCTGTTCCTGCTGCTGCTGAATCTCATCCTGCTCGCCATCGGCGGCCTGGTGGAGATCTACGCGGCCATCGTCGTGGTGGTTCCCCTGCTGGTGCCCATCGGCATCGCATTCGGCATCGACCCGATTCACCTCGGCATCATTTTTCTGGTGAACATGGAGCTTGGCTTTCTGGCACCGCCCGTGGGGATCAACCTGCTGCTCTCCTCATATCGCTTCGACAAACCGATCCTTGAAGTCACCCGCGCCTCGCTGCCCATGCTCGCCGTCATGTTTGTGGGCGTGCTGCTGATCACCTACATTCCCTGGCTGACCACGTGGCTGCCGCATCTGTTCCAGTGAGGCGACCGCTTGACCGGGCCGCACCCACGGTTAGATTCGATCCATGAGTTCATTCCCCATTCGATCCTTCAAGGCCTTCTGCCTGATTGCGGCTTGTTCCGCCACGTTCATCGGCTGCACCACCGTGCCGGAAACGGGTCGGCGCCAGTTGAACTTCATGACAACCTCGGACGAAATGCAGCTGGGTCTGTCGGAGTTCGAGAAGATGAAGAAGGAAGTGCCGATCAGCAAAGATGCGGCGGGCAACGCACTGTTGCAAAAAGTAGGCAAGCGTATCGCCGCCGTGGCACCGATGCCCAATGCGCAATGGGAGTTTATATTGTTCGACAGCAAGGAAGTAAACGCGTTCTGTCTGCCCGGCGGGAAGGTGGGCGTTTACACCGGCATCCTGCCGATCACAAAAGATGAGGCGGGCTTGGCAACTGTCATCGGTCACGAAGTGGCGCACGCCGTGGCGCGGCATGGTGGCGAACGCATTTCCACCGCGATGGGCCTGCAATTGCTGGGCGTCGCCGTGGATGCTTCCACCAAGGATACCAAGTATCACAGTTACGCCGTCGCGGGGTATGGCTTGGGGAGCCAGCTTGGCGTCGCGTTACCACACAGTCGTTCGCAGGAGTCGGAGGCGGATCATCTCGGTCTGCTTTACATGGCGCGAGCCGGTTACAACCCGGAAGCGGCGGTTGCCTTCTGGCAGCGGTTTGCCGACTTCAATAAGAAGCAAGGTGCCGATACGCCCTGGTTCCTGCGCACGCATCCGCTGGACGAAACTCGCGTCAAGCAGCTGCAGCAATGGATGCCCGAGGCGAAGACCCAGTTCAAGCCTGCGTCCAATTAGCGATCACTGCAACAGCCGCCACACGGTCGCCACAAGGAACGTCACGACCACTCCGAGCACAATCGGCAACAGCGTCGCCAGCGCCGTCCATTTCACGCTGCCGGTCTCTTTGTAGATTGTATAGATGGTCGTGCTGCACGGATTGTGCAGCAGGCTGAAGAGCATCAAGTTCACGGCGGTCAACACAGTCCAGCCGCCGGTTTGCAACAGGGCCTTGGTGCTCGCATCGGAGTCCAGTTCAAACATCACCCCCGCGCCTTGACCTACTTCTGCCGATCCGGTGGCGACGACTGTGAGCATCAGGATGGTCGGAATCACGATCTCGTTCGCCGGAATGGCCACGATGTAGGCGAGCAGAATGACGCCATTCAAGCCGAGGAACACACCCACGGGGTCGAACGATTGCATCAGGTGCTGCGCGATGCTCAGGTCGCCGATCTTGACGTTCGCACTGAGCCAGATCACGGCACCAGCCGGCACTGCGAATACAATCGCCCGCCACAGCACGATGATGGTGCGGTCGATGAGCGACGTGTAAAGCGTCCGCAAGACGCGCGGAGGACGATACGGCGGCAGTTCCAGGCTGAAGGTTGAGACTTCACCTTTGAGCACCGTGCGTGACAAGGTCCACGCCACGGCAAAGGTGAAGAACACCCCGAGCAGCGCGACGCACACCACCGCGCCTGCCGAGATCAGCCCGGCCAGGTGCGCCGGGACCAGGCTGCCGAGGAAGAGCGAGGCGATGAGGATTTGCGTCGGCCAGCGCCCGTTGCAGAGCGCGAAGTTGTTCGTGACGATGGCAATCAACCGTTCGCGCGGACTGTCAATGATGCGTGTCGCCACCACGCCGGCCGCATTGCAACCGAAGCCCATCATCGTGGTCATGGCTTGTTTACCGTGCGCGCCCGCTTTCTTGAATGCTTTGTCCAGATTGAACGCAACGCGCGGCAGATAGCCAAAATCCTCGAGCAAGGTGAACATCGGAAAGAAAATTGCCATGGGCGGCAACATCACGCTGATGACCCACGCGGTGGCGAGATAGATTCCATCAATCAACAACCCGCTCAGCCACCACGGAAACCCGAGACCTTCCGCCGCGTGTCGCAGCATCGGCCAGCCTTGATCCACGAGCAGCCACGCGAGCCAGCCAGACGGCGCGTTGGCACCGGCGATGGTGATCCAAAACATGAGCGCAAAGAGCGCAATCATGATGGGGAATCCCCACAGCCGGCTCGTCAGGATGCGATCCAAAGTGCGATCAAAGGTTGGTTGCGCCGCCACGCCCGGTCGGCTCACCGCGCGGTCCGCAATACGCGCGGCATCGGCATAAAGTGCTTCGACCACGTGCTCGTGAAGGTCGCCCTGAATGTTGCGGCGCAAGTTTTCTGCCGCCTGAAGAATGCGGTCGGCAGATGGACTGTTTGCTGGTTGGGATGCGGCGTCGGACATTCTGAATTCAGGTTTGGCTGGTCAGCGCAGTCATGTTGGAGCGACCGAATTCGCCTTTGCGCAAAGCTTCAGCCATGTGTTCGTCACCGCCGAGCAACCGCAGCGCGACCCAACGGGCGTTGGGCAATCCGGGATGGGCCGCCTCCAACTGACCCACCAATTCGTTCAGCGCATGCTTGATGGCGGGTGGCTCATTTTGGATACGGTGAGGACGACAGGCGATTTTGCCCGAGGCAACATCGCCGATCGCTTGCAGAAGTTCGGGCAAGCCTTGACCCGAGCGCGCCGCTGTGGGCACCACCGGAACGCCGAGATCGCGGGAGAGTTGCCGATCGTCCACTTGCAGGCCGTGACGTTTGGCCTCGTCTATCAGGTTTAGGCATAACACCGCGCGATCGGTGATTTCCAACACCTGCAGCACCAGGTTTAGATTCCGCTCCAAACGCGAGGCGTCGGCCACGACCACCGTGACGTCCGGTTCGCCAAATAGAATGTAGTCGCGCGCGATCTCCTCATCCAAACTCGTGGACAAGAGTGAATAGGTTCCGGGCAGATCAACAATCTTGAAGCGCTTGTCGGCATACTCAAAGGCACCCTCCGCTCGCGTGACCGTCTTGCCCGGCCAGTTGCCCGTGTGCTGGCGAAGTCCAGTAAGCGCATTGAAGACGGTGCTCTTGCCGGTGTTCGGATTGCCTGCAAGCGCAACCACGTGATCAAAGCGGTCAACATCGACTCCAAGTTTCTTGAGGCGGGCGGCGCGATAGATACTGCAATCAGCGCAGGTTTCCTTGGGGGCGGTGGTGGCAGGTTGATTCATACAGCAATGGAGTTGGGCGTGGAAATGCGCACCAGCGCAGCCTGTTCGCGGCGCAGCGCAATCAAGGTTCCGCGAACGCGATACGCCGTCGGGTCGCCGCCGGGACTTTTCATTTCGGCCACGACTTCCGTGCCGGGCACAAATCCCAGATCGAGCAGGCGACGTCGCTCCGGTCCACGGCAGGCCGCCGACAAACCGAGGACGCGGCCGCTCTGTCCCGTTGCAAGGCCAGTGAGAAACTCTTCGTCCAGCAGGTCGTTGCCTGTGCAGTCGGTGAGTGGCTCGACGGAAATGTTGTTGGCCACAATCGGCGCGAGCACATGCTCGTTGCCGTTGGCCCAAAAACGGATGCGATGCGGCAGCTTTTCAACGATCAGACCACGCATGCCGGGCCGGATCCCTTGTGCCGTGATCTGCGAATAGACCGCCGCTGGTTCGTCTTCCACGTGCGAGACTAGCAGTGGCTGGTTCGGTTCCGCTGCGCTAAGAACCATGCCGCGATCGCCTGCCACTGGCTGGCCGCGCGCCGGGATCAAGTCGCCGTGCGGATCGGTGGTTGGATTGCCCAGACGGGCCGCAAGCGCATCGGTTTGCTCAGGAGTGAGCAAGTGTTCCTGACGCTCGGCGCGTTTGTGCCACTCGGCCTCGGAGACGCCTGTTTGTTCCGATAGATAACTCTCCCAAAGCCGATGCGCGCGGACTAGATGCAGGCCCAGATCCCGACCCGCATTCTTTAAACGAATCTTTCCGCCTTGAAGCGAAAGCAGACCACGGTCCTCCAAGGATTCGAGCAGTTCAGCGGTGCGATCGGTAGGAATCTGCAAATGACCGGCGAGGCTTTCCATCGTCGCCTCGCCGCTATTCACTTCGCATTTAAGGATGTGCTTGATGGCATCCTCGCGCCGCACACGGGCGGCGTAACGACGCCCCGCGCGCCAACGCGCAACCATGCCCCGCTTCAGCCAGACCAAAAGGGCCGCAAGCGCCAACAGGCAAATGATGATCGTCCAATTTGACATGTTTACCCCGAGGGAAGCGGCGCCCCCCCGCATCAATGTAGCCATAGCTACATTCTTTTGCCTCGACTGTCAAGTTGTGCCTTCGCCAGAATGGCCATGAACGCAGCCATGCCACGTAAAGTTACAACCAGGAAGCCCCGACCCACGTCGGTCGCGGAGGCGGAAGAGTTTCGCCAGACCCGCGAAGATCATGCCTCAGAGACCGCTGAGGATTATGCGGAAGCCATTGCTGACCTGACAGATGCCGTGGGAGAGGCGCGCGTGGTGGATCTGGCCAAGCGACTGGGCGTCACCCATGTCACCGTGAACCGCACCATCGCCCGCCTGCAGCGGGATGGAATCGTAACCAGCCAGCCATATCGGGCGATTTTCCTCACCGACAAAGGGCGCCGGGTTGCGTCCGCCTCCAAACAACGACATGAAATCGTTGTGGCATTTTTGCGCTCGCTTGGAGTTCCGGACCACGTAGCACGAATTGATGCCGAGGGCATGGAGCATCACGTGAGCCCTGAAACCCTGGCGGCGTTCAAGGCAGCGTTGGCAGCGAGAAATCGC
This sequence comes from Pedosphaera sp., assembly GCA_017853715.1. GTDB lineage: Bacteria > Verrucomicrobiota > Verrucomicrobiia > Limisphaerales > DSYF01 > DSYF01. The sequence continues at coordinate 213 of JAFMIZ010000021.1, read as the reverse complement.
TAAAACTCACCGCTGGCACTTGGGGCAGTAGAACGTGCTGCGGGCCGCCTGCACGATACGTTTGACGGCGAACTTGCAAGTAACGCATGGCTTGCCGTCTCGATCGTAAACTTGCAGTCGCTCCTCATAGAACTGCGAGGATTCTGCCGATGTGCCGAAGTAGAACAAACGATCCTTGCTCGCCTCCCCCGCAAAATCCAAGGGAATGGTGCT
>JAFMIZ010000097.1 GCA_017853715.1 Pedosphaera sp. | reverse complement strand
ATCTGCATGTGGTAGATGTCGTAGAGCAGCTTGAAGCGCTCCGAGCCGATGCGCTGGGCCAGCTCCACGCCCCACGCGGTGTGATCGCATTGATAGTCGGGGTGGTTGCGCTTGCTGTTCAACAACTCCATGCAAACCGTCACCTTGAGCTTTTCGGCCGAGGCCATGATGCGTTTCAAGCCGAGCGCGCAATTCTCCAGACCCTTTTCGTCATCCAGCCCATCACGATTGCCTGAGAAGCAAATCACGCGTTCGTAACCATTCTCCGCTGTGACCTTCAACCGCTCCTCATACACCTCGACGAGTTTGTCGTGATGTTCGACGCGATTCCACGCCTTGCCGATGCCGCCGAGGTTGCCCGCCTTGGGAAAATTCACCATGGAAACCACAAGGCCGTGCTTCTTGAGCGTCGGGAACTGGTCCGGATCGATCAGGTCCAGCGCGACGAGGCCCATGGCCTTGCCCTCGCGACAGAGCTGTTCAAGATCAATTTTACCGTAACACCACCGGCAGGCGCTGTGGTTGATACGCCCCTTGAGCGGGGCGGGGCTGGCAGATGTTTCTTGAGCCATAGCACGAGCCCCGAGCGGCGCAGCGGCGACCGCAGCGGTGGCACCGGCAATTTGACGCAACGCCGAACGACGGGAAAGAGGTGAATTCATGGTGTGACGATAGTTACGCCACCATTCGTTGGCCAACAAGAAAGCGGGCGGGGTCGGCTCTGGACTCGGGCGTCTTTGTCTGGGGGAGAGCGTAACCCACCAAATCCCAAGCTGTCTTATGAAAGACCTAGCCAAAGCTGCTAAGAGCAAAGCGCGGGCCTCGTTTTCGGTTTTGAAGGTAGCTCGTGACTGCTTCGCTTCGGACATGGACACCTTTCTTCAGGCAGCAAGCGAGGAGGCCCAAAGGGGTTGGCCGCGGGTGGAATTCCCATTGGTTCGGTGCTTGTGTGCACAGTGCACAGCAAGATCATCGGGCGCGGTCATAACCAGCGCGTCCAGCACGCGGAGATGAATGGTATAGAGAATGCGGGACTTCTTCCAGCCAGCGTGCATGCGCGTAGCACGCTTTACTCCACGTTGTCACCGCACCCGATGTGCAGCGGGGCGGCATTGCTTTACAAGAGTCCCCGCATCGTCGTCGGGGAAAATGTCACGTTCCAGGCACCGGAGGAATACGCCGCTCTAAGGGCGTGCAGTTGGCGATACTGCAGGACGAAACGTGCATCAAGCTCATGCGCGACTTCATCGCCGCCGAGCCCGAGCTGTGGAATGAAGATATCGGGGTCCACCGTCTGGGGCCAGTGTGCAGGGGCCGCACGCGATTTAACCGCTGATTCACGCTAAGCACTGCTGATTGAGCGTCAGTGTGTGTGGCCGGGCCGTTCAGAATGTTCCCCCGGGCTCACGCCCATATTCCCCACCACCCTTCAAAATCCTGGCGTTCACGAGCCAGGCGCAGGCCACGCTCATCGTGCCAAGCAACGGCGGCATGACCGTGCGAGAAACGCGTTTCCCATGGAATATGATATGCACCCGCCTCCATCCAGATTAGATGATCGCCTGCCCTAAGGCTGCGCGGCAACGGACGCAAGGCCAGTTGATCAAATGCCATGCAGGTGGGCCCGAACGCCGCCGTTAAAGCCATCGGACCACGCCGCGCCTCGAGCGGCAGGATTTCATGCCGTTCCCAGTTGGACACCAAGGCGTTCATGGTGCGTCCGCCGTCACAGATGAGTTGCCGCACCCCTCGACGTTCCTTCACATCACTCACGCGCACTACGAGCACACCGCTGCAGGCGCTCACGAATCGGCCATTCTCCAGCCAGATTTCTTCCAAGGCAGGAAATTGCCCGGCAGCATTCTTCAGCATCGTCGCCAGGCTGGTGGGCGAAGAGCCTTTCCAAGCTGTATCAAAGGCTTCGCCCATGCGGGACAGAGCGTGACGCGGTGGCAGGCCGCCGCCGATGTCGAGAAAGCGTACGCTGAGCCTCGCGGCCCGGCACAACCTGGCTACCCCGGCGATGGCGTCCGCATAAATCTTGGGCGTTGCGACGTTGGTGCGGAGGTGGAAGTGAATCATCTCCGGCTCCACGCCCGATGTGCGCATCCGCTTGATCGCGGCCAGGGCTTCGGTTGGAGTGAAACCAAATTGCGTGGGCAGCTTTTGGTTTTCTGGATCGAACTCTTGACGCGTGCAAATCCGCAGCCCTTTGCGCCAGTTGAGTTTCTTGGCCAGCGGCAACAGGGCGGCAAGTTCGGCAGCAGAATCAAAGTTCACCGAGAGTCCGCGCAGTGGCAGTTGCGGCAACCAGCGGTGCTTTGCCGGGCCATTGACCAGGATGCGCGAAGCCGGGAATCCTTCGGTGAGCGCGGCGCGTAGTTCGAATTCACTGACGACCTCAATGTCACCTCCACGCTCGCGCCACCATCGCAACAACGGCGGGATGGGCTGGGTTTTGCACGAGAGCCATTGACGCACCGAGGGTAGCGCGGAACCAAAGCCTGCATCCGCGAACGCTTTGTCCAACTCTGCGATGCGCTCGGCAACGGGCTGAGCCGAGAAAACGTAGAGCGGCGTGCTGCCGGAGACGCGAAGCGCCTCGCGAACGAGGCGCTTCCAGAATCGTATAGTGGGCGGCGGATGGCCAAAGGCGAGAGACTTCATGGCCAGTGCGCTAGTTTCAGATCGGCTTTGGCATTTTCGTCCACGCGCCTTTTTTGCCGGAGGATTGCACCGCGGCCTCAATGAAGGCCATGCCAGTCCAGCCGTCGGCAATGTTGGCGTATTTCGAGCCGTCGCACGCGACCTTATTGCCGGATTGCCACGCGCGCACATCGGCTTCAAAGCTGCGATGCAATCGCGCAAAGGCATCATGGAAACCTTCGGTGTGGCCGGACGGAATTGTTGGCTCGGCCATCAGGTCGGCGGGAACATTCTTCGGCAGGAAACCGTCACCGGGTGCTACAACGCTGCGCCAGTAAACTCGGTCCGGTTGCCCTGGCAGATGAATGGTGACGCACTCAGGTTCTTCCTGACGCCAGCGCAACGTGCCCTTCGTGCCGGCGACCTCGATGCCTAGGTCGTTCTTGTGGCCGATGCATATTTGCGACGCGCGCACGAGGGCTTTGCCGCCGTTGCTCAGTTGGCAATATACCGTGAAATGATCATCGAGTTGGCGGCCTTGCACGAAGGTTTCGAGCTGTGCGGAAAGTTGCGTCACTTCAAGGCCGGTGACGTAGCGCAGTTGCATCAACGCGTGCGTGCCGATGTCGCCGCCGCAGCCGGACGCCCCAGCGAGTTTGGGGTTCACGCGCCAGGAGGCTTGCGTCTGGCCTGTGTCTTCTAGCTTCGTCGCCAGCCAGCCTTGGATGTAGGAGCTGTCCACCCAGCGCACGTCGCCGACGAGACCGCTGCGCACAATGTAGCGCGCGAAGCGGCTGGTCCAATGACCGAGATACGTGTGCGCGACGGCAAAGGGCACGCCGGTCTTACGTTGCAATTTCACGAGCGCAGTTGCTTCGGCGAGATTGAGCGTGAGCGGTTTTTCGCAGAACACAGCCACGCCCGCCTTCATGGCCTTCGCCGCGGGATCAAAGTGGACGTGGTTAGGCGTGACAATGACGACGTAATCAAGGCGTTCGCCCACCGGCAGCTTCTTCTGCATCTCGAACATGGCATCATAGCTCTCGAATCCGCAGATGGGGTGGCACCATTTCTTGGCGGCCTCGACGGCTTTCTCTGGGTTGGATGAAAGCGCGGCGGCAACGACATGCCGGGTGCCATCTAGATGAACCGCGCGCGCTTGGGGATGAACGATGAACGCGGTGCCGCCGCCGCCGATTAGGCCAACATTGAGAGGTCGAGGTGACATGAGATAAACGTGTTACATGTTGCGTTTTGTGACGCGGGCAGATTAGGCGCGAGCGCGCGTCGTTCAACCCGAAAGTTTGGGGAGTTAGGGACGTCACTATGGGTGCCGGCGGCCTCGGGAAATTACCCAGCCACGCAGTGGACGGTGGGGCCAAACGCAGTTTTGTTCCAGAGGAACAATGGAGACGAATCACACAGCGCGGGTTTTCCGTCGTCCTTTCAGAACGGAATTGAAAGCTCTTCTTTACCAGACTTTGTGTCTGGCCAATTTCCTCCCGTCGCTTCGCGACAACTCATGGTTATAAACAACTGCGAGACACCCGTGCCCTACCCCAACAACTCATCCGCCTTGGTGCCGATGGCCTCAATGCCGTGGCGGACGAGTGATTCACCAACGAGGATGGCCCCAGCACCACAGCGGGCGAGGCGGTCCACATCGTTGCGGGTGTGAATGCCGCTCTCGGCGACCAGCAACTGCGCCCCCGGTTTTCTGGCCGCGCTCAACTTGGCCGCCATGTGCTCGGTGTTAGCCAGGTCTACCTTGAAGGACTTTAGGTCGCGATTATTCACACCGATCAGTGGCGCGCCGATCGCAAGCGCGCGGTCCAGTTCAGCTTCGTCATGCACCTCCACCAGTGCACTCAGGCCGGCTTCGGTCGCAAGCGTGTGGAAATGCTTCAGCCGGGCAGCATCCAAGATAGAAACGATCAGCAGGATTGCGTCGGCACCCCATTCGGCGGCTTCGAGAATCTGCCGCTCATCAATCATGAAATCCTTGCGCAACAGCGGCAGCTTCACTGCCGCACGTATGTCGCGCAGGTACTCCAAGTCGCCTTGGAAGAACTTTTTATCGGTCAACACCGAGAGGCAAGTCGCGCCCGCCTGCTCGTATTCGATGGCGATGCGGACGGGATCGAAGTCCTTGCAGATGACTCCCGCCGAGGGCGACGCCTTCTTGACCTCGGCGATCAAGGCGACCTTGCCCCGACGCGGCTGGCGCAGCGCACCGAGAAAGTCGCGGCACTCATCGTGCTCCAGCATGGCGTCGCGAATGTCCCCAGCGGCAATGATGCGGGCAGGCAGCTCGGCGACTTCGAGTCGCTTATGTTCAACGATCGTGTCGAGGATGTTCATGGGTGACTGGCGATAGCATTCAATGTCCAACACTCAAGCAAGCAGCGTGAAACCGTTGGCTTCGAAGTTGGGAGGTGAATGTTCAAGGTTTAATGTTTCATTCCTCATCATCCTTGAGCCCTTGGATGCGCTTGATGGGACAACCCGCGCGGAGCCAGGCGTTGACGAAGGGGTCGAGCTTGCCGTCCATCACGCCTTGGACGTCGCTTGATTGTTCACCGGTGCGCAGGTCTTTCACCATGCGATAGGGCTGAAAGACATAGCTGCGGATCTGGTTGCCCCACGAGATGCTCCCTTTCTCGGCGTAGAACCGCTCCATCTCCGCCTTCTGCGCATCAAGGCGCTGCGCCATGAGTTTAGAGATCAGCATCTTCATGGCGGTGGCTTTGTTCTGGAGCTGCGAACGTTGCGCCTGTGACGCCGCCACGGTGCCGGTGGGCAAGTGGGTGATGCGCACCGCAGTTTCGACCTTGTTCACGTTCTGGCCGCCTTTGCCGCCGGAGCGGAAGGTGTCCACCTGAATTTCATTCGGCGGAATGACGATTTCACCTTCGTCCTCGATTTCCGCCACGATGTCCACGCTGGCGAAGCTGGTGTGGCGTCGCTTGTTCGCGTCGAACGGCGAGATGCGCACCAGCCGGTGCACGCCACGCTCGGCCTTGCAGAAGCCGAAGGCGTTTTCGCCCTCGACAAGATACGTGACGCTTTTGAGTCCGGCGGAGTCGCCGGGCAACGCGTCGGTGACTTCCACGTTCCACCCGCGGGATTCGAACCAGCGGTTATACATGCGCGACAGCATTTCCGCCCAGTCCTGCGCCTCAGTGCCCCCCGCACCGGCATTGATGGTGAAGATGCAATTGTTCTTGTCGTTCTTGCCGTTCAGGAACGTGCGCAACTCGAAGGCGTCGAGCGCCGCAAGAAATCTGTCGGTCTCGGTCTCGATCTCCGCCTGCAAGGCCAGCTGCGCGTCGGGCGGTTCGGCTTGGGCGAGTTCGAGCATGACCTTGAGGTCTTCGAACTGCCTGCCGAACTGCGTGAGGGGGTCGAGTTTGCCGCGGATGTCGTTGGCTTCGGAGATGACCTTTTGCGCGGCCTCCTGATTATTCCAGAAGCTTTCGCCGGCCATCAGGGATTCGAGCTCGGCGAGCCGTTGGTTCAATTTGGCGACGTCAAAGAAACCTCCGCAGGTGCTTCAGCTTCTGCTCCACGGTTTCAATGCGAGGGACGATCGTTTCAAACATGACGGGTGCAACGTAATAAAATCCGGGCACCCTGCAAAGGTGAATTGCCCGTGTGCGCGCAGACTTGCCAGCCGTGTGCCGTAAACCCAAGCTGATGCCACATGAGCAAACCAGACAGCCGCGCGGCGAAGTCGTCGAAGAGCACCTTCGTCACCCTCCTGCTGCTAGTGATCATTGGTGGCGGAATCGTGTTGATGATGTTGCCCTCGAAGCCAGCGCCAGAACCGGAGCTGGCAAAGCCCCCCGCAGCCGAGGCGAAGGAGACGGATGCTCCAGTCGCACCCTCCACGGATCTTGGCGCGGTCGTCGGTGATTGGCTGCGCGAAGACGGGGGTTATCAATTGAAACTCACGCGCGATGTGAGCGGCAGCAAACTCAATGCGGCCTACTTCAATCCCAATCCCATCAACGTGTCCTATTGCTCGTCGACCAATGAGGGCGGGGCGATGAAAGTGCGGGTGGAACTGAATGACACCGGCTATCCGGGGTGTGTGTACTCGTTGATCCATGACCGGGCCAGCGATCGTTTGCTCGGCACGTATTACCAGGCGGCCATGGGCGAGACGTATGAAGTCATGTTCGTGCGGACACGCTGAGCCTTGAGCGCGACCACGCAAACTTCAAAACGTCCGCCGCTCGATTTCCATGTTCATATCGTGGGCACCGGTGCCAGCGGCACGGGCTGCTGGTTGCGCGTTTCCGGCTGGCATCGCCCTTTGGCCGCGATGATGGTCAGCCAGATCGGCATGGAGCCCGACATCTTCGAGCGCAATTTCGACGCGTTCTACGTCGACTGGGTGCTGGCGCAAATGCGGAGTTCTTCGCTGGGTGCGGCCTTGATCTTGGCGCAGGATGAAGTTTATGACGCCTCGGGAAAACGGATGGAGGGCGTGGGTTCCTTCTACGTGCCCAACGACTACGTGCTGCAATTGGCCCGCGACCACCAAGAATTCATTCCCGCCGTCTCCATTCATCCGGCACGGCCCGATGCCTTGGACGAACTTGAACGTTGCCTCGCCAGCGGTGCCGCCGCGATGAAGTGCCTGCCCAACTGTCACAACATTGATTGCAACGACAAGAGGTATCGCAAGTTCTGGGAACGGATGGCATCAGCGGGCTTGCCGTTGCTGGCCCACACCGGTGGCGAGCACACCGTGCCGGTGGTCAATCCGGCTTACGCGAATCCAGAAGTGTTGCGGCAGCCGCTGGAATGCGGCGTGAAGGTGATTGCGGCGCATTGCGCCACGAAAAGCGGGCTGACGGACCCGGAGTATTTCTTCACGCTGCTCAAGATGTTCGGGGCATACCCCAACCTGTATGGCGACATCAGTGCGTTCAACGTGCCCCTGCGCGGTCGGCATGTGCGGGCGTGTCTCAAGCCCGGAGTGGTCGAGCGGATGATCCATGGCAGCGACTATCCCGTGCCAGTAGACGGGCTGTGGGCCTGGCTGCGTGGATTCATTCGCTGGAACGACTACCGCAAGTCTGCCCGGGAGACAAACGTCATCGAGCGTGATTATCAACTGAAGCGGGCCATGGGATTTCCGGACGAAGTCTTCACGCGCGGCTGGGATTTGCTGCGTTTGCCCTGAGCGCCTGTCTTAAAATAAAAAACCGGGCCAGACAGCCAGAGGGTGGCTGAAAGGCCCGGGGAATTTTCGATTAGTTCAATAGCAGGATTTCGGAGAACATCGGCGCCGACCTGAACTATTTTAATCCCGGCGCCGAAATCTTAAAAATCTTCAAAGAGCATTCAGGCATTTGCCTGATTTACTGATTGCCTGCTGCAATCTTCTCCTAGTAAATCACAGGTTCTTATCGCTGTCAAATTCTCGGGAAAGTATAAGCAGAGTTGTGTGTCAGAATTAGCAGTTCTGGCCGGTGTGGGCGGAATAACCGGCGAATTGAGTCAATCTGGGGGGAAACCGGGCACGATCACTCCTTGGGCAGGAAGGTGAATGCCACGGCGGCAAGGATGCAGGCGAACGCTGCGAGGTGGTTCCAGCGGATACGCTCGCCCAAGTAGAGCACCGCAAAGGAGCCGAATACCGTGAGGGTGATGATCTCCTGCAGGATTTTGAGTTGGGTGGCCGAGTAGATGCCGTGCCCCAGGCGATTGGCAGGCACCATCAGGCAATACTCAAAGAAGGCAATCCCCCAACTGGCTGCAATCACCGTGGGCAGCGCGACGTGTTTGAACTTCAAATGACCATACCAAGCGAAGGTCATGAAAACGTTGGAAAGCACCAACAGGCCGATGGGGAGAAAACGCTGGTAGAGAGATGGCTCGTTCATGGGAGCGCGTTCGAAAGCAAAGATTTGAGGCTAAATCCGGACTGGAATCTGTTTGCCTGCCAAAAAGCTCTTCACGTCGCCGACTGTGTAGGTGCCGAAGTGAAAGATGCTCGCGGCCAGCACCGCGTCCGCCTTGCCCTCAATCAACACTTCGGCCATGTGCTCCAGCGAGCCTGCCCCGCCACTCGCCACGACGGGCACACCCACCGATTCGCTGACGCGACGTGTGACCACCAGATCAAACCCTGCCTTGGTGCCGTCGGCATCGATGGAGTTGAGGACGATTTCACCGGCCCCCAGCGAGACGGCGCGCATCGCCCATTCGATTGCGTCCAGTCCAGTGGCCTTGCGTCCACCCGCCTTGAAAACCTCCCAGCGGTCGGGGGCCACTTTCTTGGCGTCAATGGACACCACGATGCACTGACTGCCGAACTTTTCGGCGCCCGCGCGAATGAGATCGGGCGTATCGATTGCAGAGGAATTGATGCTCACCTTGTCGGCACCTGCGCGCAGCATCGTGAACATGTCATCCACCGTGCGAATGCCGCCGCCCACGGTCAGCGGCATGAAGCATTGATCCGCCGCGCGTTCAATGACCTCCACCATGGACTTGCGTCCATGCGCAGTAGCAGTGATGTCGAAGAACACCATTTCGTCCGCGCCCTGCTCGTT
>JAFMIZ010000096.1 GCA_017853715.1 Pedosphaera sp. | reverse complement strand
GCGAACTTCCGCGCGACCAGGTGTCGCAGGAATCCATCCTCCGGCTGATGGCGGGAGCGGAGGCGGGCGCTGATGGTGCTCCGCAGAAAAACTGACTGGAGCACTGACTTGTGTTCTTTGTGACGTGCAATCCCCGCCGGTTTGTTAAGCGAGCGCACGATTCGTTGCGATCATCATGCCTCTGAAGACAAACATGTCCCGGTGGCACAACCTGATGGCCGCTAGTCTGGCTGGCTGGGTTCTTTGCGCCCACGCGGTTGATCCCGCACCGGACGTCGTCACCGCGTCACCGTCCGCCAAGCCAAATATCATTCTCATCCTCGCCGACGATCTGGGCTACATGGACATTGGCGCGAACAACCCCAAGACTTTCTACGAGACGCCCAAGATTGACGCGCTGGCAGCCCGGGGCATGAATTTCAAGCAAGGCTACGCGGCGTGTCCGGTCTGCTCCCCCACGCGCGCCAGCATCATGACGGGAAAATACCCGGCGCGTGTCGGCGTGACCGCCCACATCGGTGCGCTGCAACCGGACAAATGGAATCGGCCCACCAACCTGCGGCCCGCGCCTTATCAGCAATTCCTTGCGCTGGATGAGGTCACCCTCGCGGAAGCGTTGCGTAACGCGGGCTACACGAATTTCTTCGCCGGCAAGTGGCATCTCGGTGATGGCGAGTTTTATCCCGGCGCACAGGGGTTTGACCCGCAGTTGAAGGTGATGGGCAAGGGGCAGTTTTACTATCCGTCCGACGCGCCGCCCGTCGACCGCGAGAACGATGGCAAGACCACCGACCGTATTGCCGACGCCGCTGTGCGCTTCATTGACGCCAACAAGGACCGTCCGCTCTTCGCTTATCTGCCGTTTCAGGCGGTGCACATCCCCATCAGCGCGCGGCCGGACTTGGTGGCAAAATATGAGTGCAAACAATCCGCTGCTCCGCCCGATGCCTGGGGCGTGGAGCGCGACAGCAAAGTGCGCTTGGTGCAAAACCATGCCGGCTACGCCGCGATGCTGGAGCAGATGGACAGCGCAATCGGTCGCGTGCTGGCCGCCCTGGATCGCAATGACCTCGCCGACCGCACGGTGGTCGTCTTCATGTCCGACAACGGCGGCCTGTCCACCGCCGAAGGCCATCCGACCTCCAATCTCCCGCTGCGGGCCGGCAAAGGCTGGCTGTACGAAGGCGGCATTCGCGAGCCGATGATCATCCGTGCGCCGGGGATCACCAAGCCCGGCAGCGTTTGTGAAACGCCCGTCACGAGCACGGATTTTTATCCGACCCTGCTCGAACTGGCCGGCATCCCGCTCCAGCCGCAGCAACATGTGGACGGCATGAGTCTTGTGCCGTTGCTGAAAGGCAAATCGCTCGCCCGCGGTCCGCTCTACTGGCATTACCCGCATTACAGCAACCAGGGCGGCGCGCCGGGTGGCGTCGTGCGCGACGGTGACTGGAAGCTCATCGAGTGGTATGAAGGCACCGTCGAACTCTACAATCTGGCCAAAGACCCTGAAGAAGCGAACAACCTCGCCGTGGAGAATCCCGGGAAGGTCAATGAGCTTCGGTTAAAACTTGCCGCATGGCGCAAACAGGTTGGCGCCGTCATGCCCACACCCAATCCGGACGTTGCCGCGAGCCCAAAGCCGGTTAAATAGGAAAAGCAACCCCGCCAGCAATGAAATCTCCTTTAAAAGGTCTCCTTGCCCTGTTGATGACTCCGCTGGTTTGGCCAGACGCCGCGCCAGCAGCCACACAGCCCAACATCCTTTACCTGCTCGCCGACCAGTGGCGCGCATCGGCGACGGGTTATGCGGGCGATCCCAACGTCAAGACCCCCAACCTCGACCGGCTGGCCAGCGAGTCGCTGAACCTGCGTAACGCGGTGTCCGTGCTGCCCGTCTGCACGCCGCACCGCGCGTCATTGATGACCGGGCGTTTTCCCACGTCTACCGGCATGTTCCTGAATGACATGCATCTGCCTGACAGCGAATTGTGCATGGCCGAGGTTTTCGGGGCGGCGGGCTACGCCACCGGATACATCGGCAAATGGCATCTGGATGGTCACGGGCGGGAGTCCTACATTCCGCCGGAGCGCCGGCAGGGCTGGCAATACTGGAAGGCCGCTGAGTGCGACCACAATTACAACCACTCGCATTACTACACCGGCAATTCCGACGTGAAGCAATATTGGGAAGGCTACGATGCCTTTGCTCAGACCAGGGATGCGCGGCAATTCCTGCGGGAACATTCCACCAACGGAAAGCCGTTCATCCTGATGCTTGCCTACGGCGGCCCGCACTTCCCGCACAAGACTGCGCCGGAGGAATTCAAGGCGATGTATCCGCCGGATAAGATTAAGTTGCCTCCGAACGTGCCACCGGGGATGGAGTCGCGGGCCCGGCTGGAGGCCCAGGGTTACTATGCGCATTGCACCGCGCTGGACAAATGCATCGGCGAATTGCTGAACACGCTCGCGGCCACCGGGTTGGCGACGAACACCATCGTGGTCTTCAGTTCGGACCACGGCGAGTCGCTTGGCTCGCACGGCGTCGCGCCGATGCAAAAACAGGTGGCGTGGAGTGAATCCTCGCAAGTGCCCTTCTTGATGCGCGTGCCGGGAATGACCGCACGCACGGTCACCACGCCGATCACCACTCCAGACATCCTGCCGACGTTGCTTGGCTTGTCTGGCGTGACCATTCCGAGATCAGTTGAAGGCGAGGATCTGTCTCCGTTGCTGCGCGCCGGGCGGGACGCGGACCGCGCGGCGCTTTACATGTGCGTCAGCCCCTTTGCGCGCAACGTGCCGGCCGAGAAACTCAGTGAATACCGGGCCATTCGCACCAGCCGCTACACCTACGTGCGCAGCCTGCAAGGGCCGTGGCTCTTGTTCGACGATCAGCAGGATGCTTCTCAAACCAACAATTTTATCGGGAAGGCTGAATTCGCGTCAGTGGCGCGTGAACTGGAAGGCCGGCTGCAAGCGGAACTCCAGCGCATCAAGGACGATTTCCGACCGGGCAAGGATTACATTGCTGAGTGGGGCTATGAGATCGGGGAACACGGCAGCGTTCCCTACGCTGCCACACTGACCAAGGTGCAAACACCCCGGCGCAAACTGGCCTTGCCCGCAGCCAAGCCGGCGGTTGAGAAGCCCGCTGCCAAGTGAGAATATTCACGGTCCCATATGAGATTCACCTTGAAAGTCGCCTTCGTCTTGACCGGCCTGTTGCTGGCGTCAGGCTCAATGCTCCGCGCGACGGAATCGGCGCAGTGGATCACGGCTGAGTCGAAGACTACGAATGCTCCCAACTGCGTGACTCACTTCCGGCTGCACCTTCCGCTCAAAGCCAAGCCGGGGAAGTTTGTGATCCGCGCCAGTGCCGATTCCGTGTATCGGCTGTTCGTCAACGGGCTGCCGGTCGCTTCGGGGCCTGCCTCAGGCGACCCCGGCAAATGGCGCTACGACGTCATCGATTTCGCACCCCACTTGGTGGCAGGCGACAACGTGCTGGCGGCGGTGGTGTGGCATCCAGCGGGTCCATGGACTGCGCCGGTCTGCATGATGGGCAAAGCCCCGGGATTTTTCCTGGAAGGCGAATCCAGTTCCATCGTGAATACGGGGACAGGAGATTGGCGGGCCTTCGTGAACCCCGCTTACAGTCCACTTAAAGCCAAGGTGAATGGATACTTTGGGCTCGGTGATTTTGAGCAGATGGATGCCCGGCATTATCCGTGGGGCTGGGAAACCACGGCCTTCAATGATCGCGAATGGCTTAAAGCCGTTTTGAGTCCGGAGGAATACACCATGGTTCCAAGCGAAATCCCACCGCTGGAACACCGTCCAGAACGTCTGGCCCGCGTGCGCAAGGCGGAGGGCGTGACGGTTCCAGAGGCATTCCTCGCCGGAAAACACCCGGTGGTGATTCCCCCCAAAACGAATGCCACCGTCCTGTTTGATCGCGGAGAACTGATCAACGCTTCTCCGGAGCTGACCATCAGCGGGGGCAGGGGCAGCCGCGTGAAGACGGGCTATGCCGAAGCGCTGTTCGGCGAAAAGAGAGCAAAAGGCAACCGCGACATTGTTGATGGGAAAACCTGGGTCGGGTCTGCCGATGAGATCATCGCCGATGGCGGAACGAACCGGCTCTACCGTCCGCTGTGGTTCCGGACGTTTCGCTATCTTCAGTTGGAAATCCAAACGGCAGACGAGCCGCTAACGCTGGTGGATTTGCGCGGCGAGTCCACCGGCTATCCGTTTGTCGAACGCGCCGCCTTTGACGCGGGCGATGCTGAGTTGAAACGGATCTGGGACGTGGGCTGGCGGACGCTGCGGCTGTGCGCGGTGGATAATTTTTACGACTGCCCCTACTACGAGCGGCTGCAATATGCCGGCGACACGCGCATCGAGGCGCTGGTTTCCGTTTATGTTTCCGGCGACGACCGGCTGATGCGCAAGGCGATTGATCTCTTTAACGATTCGCTGGGTGACGGAGGGCTGACCGCCAGTCGCTACCCGAGCAAACTCCGGCAAACCATCCCCACCTTCTGCAACTGGTGGATTGCGATGATTGACGATTACCGGCTGCTCAACGGGGACAAGGAGTTTATTCGGAAGCTGCTGCCGGCCATGGAATCGGTGTTGAGGCGGTTTGAAACCTTTACTGATCCCGAGACGGGCCTCATCACTTTCAGCCAAGCTGGTCAATGGGACTTCGTGGATTGGGCCGGCCATCTAAGCCATGGAAAAGAAAGAAAAGAAGGAATGCGGGAGCCTTCGGGCCTGCTTTCGCTGAACCATGTCTATGCGCTGGATCGGGCCGCGGAAATCATGCGTTACCTTGGCGATGAGACGAAGGCCCGTGAGTATCAAACTCGGAGCGAACGCCTCCGGAAAGCCGTGTATGCCCGGTGCTGGGACAAGGAAAAGGGCGTCTTGGCCGACGACCCGCGCCTGAACCGTTACACCGAGCACATGAACTTGCTTGGAATCCTCACCGACGCCATTCCGCCGGTTCAGCAGCGGGCGGTGATGGGAAAAATTCTCGCCGGCGAACCGCAGATGACAAGGGCCACGATCTATTTTCGGTTCTACTACAACCGGGCGCTCGTCAAGACCGGCCTGGCCGATCGGTATCTCGACACGCTCGGCCTGTGGCGTGATCAATTGAAGCTCAACCTCACCACCTGGGCCGAACAGCCTGAGCCCTCCCGCTCTGATTGCCATGCGTGGGGATCGTCGCCTAACTACGAATTCCTGGCGACGGTTGCTGGCATCACGCCCGCCACTTCTGGCTTTTCTCGGGTGCGGATTGCTCCGTCACTCGGACCGCTGCAAAAAATCACGGCCCGAATGCCGCACGCGCACGGCATGATCGGGGTGCAACTGCAGCGAGTCGGCATGTCGGGGATCACCGGAGTTGTCACTCTTCCGGCCGGTTTGAGCGGCACGTTTGAGTGGGGCGGCAAAACCATTGAGCTAAAGCCGGGTGAGCAGCCGATAGAAGTGAGCCAACTCAACTGAAAGCCACCACATCCATTTATGATAAACTCCAAAAATGTTTTCGCCCTAGCCGGTATGTTGCAGACGCTCGGCTCGATCGTGAATCGACTCATGATACCGGCATTTGCTTGTCTTGTTGGACTTGGGTTCTCAGTCATCAGTCTTGTGGCCAGTCCACAGACGGCAGCCGTTGATTGGCCTGCGTTTCTAGCACGCAGCGACATGCAATGGCCGGAGCTGCCGCAGGATTACAACGAGGCTGCCTATACCGGCAACGGTCGTCTCGGCACGATCTTCTGGCAGGATCAGGACGGCTCGCTCGGATTCGAGATTAGCCGCAGCGATCTTTACGATCACCGCCGTGCGGAGGGCGGGCTGGGCGTGGTGTATGCCAAGTATCGCCTGCCGAACGGGCGGTTGCACTTCACGCTGCCCGGCGCCAAGCCCAAAGGGAAATTGCACCTCGACCTCTGGAACGCCGAGGTGCGCGGCGAATTGCAGAACTCCAACAGCACCGTGCAACTCCGCACCTACACGCACGCCACGGAACCGGTCATCGTCATCGAGACCGTCGGGCCGGCGCCGGTGATTGATTTCCGCCCCGTCCCCGCGAAGAGTTATCGCACCCGTAATCCCCCCACCAACTACCTCGCCTACCCGCCGCAAGTCCGCGCCGACGCGGGAGACATTGCGGTGAGCGTCCAGGAAATGCCGGACGACGCGCGCTATCAGACCGATGGTGTGGGCGTCGGCCAATACGCGACCGCGTGGCAGACGGTGGAGTCGGACGGGGGGCGGCGCACCACGTATGTCGCGCTCGGTCTTTCCCATCCGGGCCGGACCGCGCGGGCCGAGGCCATCGCGGCGGTGCGGCGCGCAGCGGCAATTTCACCGGCGACGCTTACGGAAACGCATCGCCAACGCTGGCATGAATTTTATCCGCGCAGTTTCCTTTCCGTGCCCGATCCGCTGCTGGAAAGTTATTATTGGATTCAGGTGTATCGCATGGGCTCAGTTTCCCGTGCGGACGGACCCATCGTGGATTTGTTGGGTCCTTGGTACCAAAAGACTGTGTGGCCGGCGGTCTGGTGGAATCTCAACATCCAACTGACCTACTGGCCGTTCTATACGGCCAATCATGTGGATCTGGCCGAGCCGCTGTTGAACACACTTTGGCTCAATCGCACCAATCTCGCCACGAACGCCAGCGCGGCGGCGGGCGACGCCTATTACATCGCGCGCGTCACCGCGATGGATTGTCGGAGCGGGCCGGGCCAGGAACTCGGCAACCTCCCGTGGGTCATGCACAACCTCTGGCTGCAATACCGCACGACGATGGACGACGCCTTGCTGCGCGAAAAAATATTTCCGCTCATGCGCGGCACGTTCAACCACCTCGCGCGGCTGCTGAAGAAAGGCGCGGACGGCAAGCTGCACCTGCCCGATTCCGGTTCGCCGGAATACGTTGATTCGGTGGCCGACTGCAATTACAGCGCGGCCTGCCTGCGCTGGCTGGCGGCAGCGATGGTGCAGGCGGATGCGCGGCTGGCGTTGCGCGACCCCGTCACCGCGAGGTGCCGCGAAGTGCTCGCCCAACTCGCGCCCTACGCGGTGGACGACACCGGCTTCATGGTCGGCAAAGATTTACCGTTCGCGAAGTCGCACCGGCATTGGTCGCATTTGTTCATGATTTATCCGTTCCACGAATGGTCATTTGACAATCCCGCGCAAGCGCCGCTCGTGGAAAAATCTTTGAACCATTGGCTCGCCAAGCCGCAGGCGTTTGCCGGCTACTCCTTCATGGCGGCAGCCTCCATGCACGCGCTCGCGGGGCGCGGCGACGCAGCGTTGAAATCGCTGCACGACTTCCTGAAATTTCGCGGCTGCCTGCCGAACGGCTTGTATCGCGAGGCCGGCCCGTGCATGGAGACGCCTTTTTTCACCGCGCGCGCCCTGCAGGAACTGCTGCTCACCAGCCACGGCGATTTGATCCGCGTGTTCCCCGCCGTGCCGACGACGTGGAGCAACGCGTGCTTCGCGGATTTCCGGGCGGAGGGCGCGTTCCTCGTCAGCGCGGAACGGCGCGACGGCGTCACCCGCGCCGTGCGCGTGACCAGTCTGGCCGGCGAACCCTGCCGCATCCGCACCACGCTGCCTGGCGCGGTGGCGGCGCAGGGCGCGCGGAAATTTGCGCTCCGGCAATTGCCCGGCGGTGTGACCGAAGTGGACTTGCGAAAAGACGAAACGGTTTTGTTGCACAGCGGTGCGACCGCACCGGAATTCCGGCCCGCACCGGTCGCGCAACTCGGCGAACCAAATCGATGGGGACTGCGCCAACCCGCCAAATGATGATGAAGCCGACTCCGCAGTTCGATATTTCCGCGCCGGGAACCGCTGGCTGCGTCGGGCGCGGTTGGCGCCGGGCGGTCGGGCTCGCGGTGTTGGGATTCGTCGCGGCGGCGGGGGATTTGCCCGCCGGAAATTTTCGGCGTCCGGCCCCCAATGCCGCGGTGGTGTTGCCGAATGTGCCAGCCGTCTGGAATCCCACCTATCGCGTGGGGCTCGTCGCGAACAACGGAATGCCCCGGGACATCGTCGCGTGCGGCAGCGACTGGAATTTCGGATCGGGCGTGCTGTGGACGCATGAGGGTTGGCAATACGCCGCCTATTGGGATGCGCCCCGGCAGGTGTCCGTGGCGCGCCGGCAGTTGCCAAACGGGCCGTGGGCGGTGGTGTCGTTGCCGGGCTACCAGCGGTCGGAGACCGGCGATCGCGGCAAGGGCGGCGCGGTATCGTGCGGCTTTGGCGACGGTCATGAGAAGGTTGAGATGGGCATTTCCGCTGATGGTCACATCCACCTCGCGTTCGATCATCATGTCTCCACGCTGCACTACCGGCGCACGAAGCTGCCGGTGGCGGCTAATCCGGCGGCCCACGCATGGCGCGCGGATTTGTTCGGCGGTTCGACTGGAGGTTGTGACACCGTGAAGACTCGTTTCCCGTTATGAATCCATTTAATAATACCCGAATTCGGTTGATCGGAATCATCCCGTTGGTTGGGACATTATTCATCGGCGAACTGGATGCTTCAGCGCAAGCGGCCATGCCGACTGGATTCCCGGTTGGCCTTGAGCTTCGCTCTGAGTCGCACGGGGAGGCGGCCATCACGGATTTGGGTGACCGATTGCCCGAAGTGGCCGCTTTTTACCACAAGAGTCCGGAGCAGCTTCGGGCCTTGTTCCGTTCGGACCGCTCCCTTCGCGCCGACAAACAGGGGCGGCTGTTTCACATCTGCGACCTGCGGAGTCATGCTGATGCGCCGCAGCCAGCCGGCACGACGGAGAACATCGGCCCGACCGATCCGCCGCCATTTCCCACCAGCGACACGTTTCTGCTGCACAGCCGGCCGGGGGCAAATCGGGTCATCTATCTGGATTTCAACGGCCACACGGATACGTCCGGAAGCTGGGGCGCAGGCGCTACTTCACCGCCCTTCGATATGGACGGCAGCCCGGCCACGTTCAATTCCACCGAGCGAAACCGGATGGTTTATATCTGGCAGCGCGTTTCGGAAGACTTCGCGGTTTATGAGATTGATGTGACGACGGAAGATCCCGGGGTCGAGGCGTTGCGAAAGTCAAATGGCTCCGACCAGCAATATGGCGTGCGCGTGGTGGTTGGCGGCAGTTGGACGAACTGGTTTGGCCAGTCCGCCGGTGGCGTGGCCCAGGTCGGCTCGTTCAATTGGAACAAGGACACGCCGTGCTGGGTCTTTCCCTTGAATCTCGGGCCGAACGATGAAAAGGACATCGCCGAGGCGG
>JAFMIZ010000020.1 GCA_017853715.1 Pedosphaera sp. | reverse complement strand
TTGCCTGCGTTACTGTGGGCAACGCAATTGTCTACGCGCTTAACCCCTTTGGTCAGGCCGGTCTTCCAGAAGGCGTGGTTAATGTCCACCAAGTTTGCGCGGTTGCCGTTAGCATTGATTTCAAAACCGCGAATCCAAGTCGGCAAAGTTGCATGATCCTCCCAGATGCGCACGACGCCCGCTTCATGGCGGCCAATGGCGCGCAGCATGGCGCGACGGTAAGCAGCCCCCTGCGGGTTCCATTCATCACCTACATATTGGACGCCGGCTTTTAAATCTAGGCCAGCGCCGCCCGTGTTGGCCCCAATGTCCCATGTGTCAGCCAGGTCGAAATATACCGTATCGCCAGGTTGAAGGCTTGTTGAGCCTGTCCAGCCCACCATGCCGGGGCAGCGCTTCCATGGGCTGCTAGTCGTTCCAGAGTTGCTGTCATTGCCCGCCGTCCAGTCGACATACCATACGCGCCCTACTGCAGCGGTATTGACGGTGAGCGTGGCTGATGAACTGGTGGCGGATCCCTGGGAGTTGGCCACTATGCAGCGATAGGTGCCTATATCTCCCAAGGCGACGCTGGGAATGGTGTGAGTAAAGTTGGTCGCCCCGGAGATGTTCACCAAGTTTTTTTGCCATTGATAGGTCAGGGGTGTCGAACCGCTGGCGGACACGGTGAACGAGGCAAACTCTCCTACGGTGCGTGTCAGGTTTTGCGGACTGGCGGTGATGGTGGGGGCGACCGGTGTGGGCACAACCACGGTCACGTTGGCCACGGTACTGGTGGCAGACCCATAGGCATTGGCGGCGATAAGTCGGTAGGACCCGGAATCGGTGGATTGCACGGAGCCTATCGAGTAAGTGGCGGCGGTTGCGCCCGAAATATTGGCTTGGTTCTTCTGCCATTGATAGTTCATCGGTGTTGAGCCAGAGGCCGCCGCGCTGAGTGTAATCGCTGTGCTCTGTGTCACAGACTGACTGGTGGGGCTGGCCACAATGGTTGCAGGCTGCGGCGTGACCGTTCCTCCTGCAGAACGCAGGGGATGTGGATAGTTGTAAGCTGTGTAGTTGGGTCGCGCCGTTCCGGTTATGAAGTCACGACCCGCCTTAAGGTAATCAGCTATCTTCTGGCCGTTACCACATTCATCAGGTGAATACTGCACCACCCCGACATCAGCCACGGACGAGTTGCCCCAAATGTAGAGCGGGTCGGTAAAGTAACTGCTGCCATTATGACCCTGACCAATTTGCTGGTAAGCAGGGTAAGTGGTCTGACACGGAACCTGGCCCCCATTGCGCGTTATGTTGTAGACCGTCAGTTTGATCTCGTTCTTATTGCCCCAGGCGCAGGAACTCATGTTATCCATCACATTCGAGTAGATGCAGCCCGTTCCGCCACGGATGTAAATGAAGTAGTCCATGTTCGGCGTCTTGCTGCCGTCACAATCACCAAAGTTGTGGAAGATGAAGCGGTTGTCATACACCTCAAAATGACGCAAGCCGGTCGGGCTCGTGTCCGCACCGTGACTGGTGATTGCTGAATCGTTAAACGTAGAGTTTCGCACCACTATGCGGGCGAAGCCGTCAAAGTCGAAGCATTGCAGCAGCAGGTTTGTGAATGTGCAGTTCTCCACATACACGTTGCGTTCGCCGCTGGTATCGCGTGTGCCGAGAGTGTCAGGCGAATACCATTGGCCGCCATCATCAGCTTGGGACTTTATCTTAACTGCTTGGTCGTTGTAACCGCCAGATCCCGTGAATGAGCAGTTGTAGATTAACCCGCCATTTACCAAGAACAGTGTGCTCGCGGAAAGGTTTTCAAAAAAGGCGCAGTCATGAATAATAACCGGCCGGGCTGCCCATGATCCGACAACGCGAATCTTGAGACTGCCCCCGGAGAACTTGATGCCGGAGATTTCGACCGGGTGGCTGCTGTCCTTGGTGACATCGATCTTGGGTGAGGCCGAACCTGAAATGCTTACGGAACTGGCGCTACTTCCTTTGAGGTGGATGCCTTTGCCAGCTATCGAAACCCCGGAGGACCAAGAGTGTGCACCGTCGGGCAGGACTACCACCCATCCATCGCTGGCCGCGTTGATGCCCGCCTGCACATCTGCCGATGAACCGTCGGTGTATATGGTCTTGTTACCTGCGTCGGTAGTGTATGCCATCGCTGCACGGCACAGCAGCAATGGGAGGGCTGCTAAACAAAGTCTCGCTTTCATGTTTTTTGGGCGTGGCACCTCAACTTGGCTTTCCATGTCGCCACCAGGGGTGCCTCAGTCATTCCACTCCGCAAGGGCCGTGCCTTTTTCTTCTGACGGCATGATTTGCGCTGGCCAGACGCAATTCCTTGGCATTGGTGCACTAACTGTCCGTTGGTTCAACGCTGTTTACAACTGTTATCTCGCATTTCTCAGAGCCGTCTCTCGCAATTCGCACGGCTGCAAAGACCTGCTTAAAAACGGAAGCTCAAATTTTTTGACAGTGCGGGTCGCAATTCTGGACTCATTGCCCAGTATGCTCTACGGCCTGCGGTCCAGCCGATGGTAGACCTCACAGGTGATGGCTGCGACTTTGGCTGCTGAATACTTTTCCACAGCCCATTTTTGAATTGCTAGCCTGTTCGTCGAAATGTTCCGGTGCAACGGACTTTCAAGGTGTCGCGTCAAGCAACGAGCCAAGTCCGCTGGATCTTGTGGTCGACAAATCCAACCTGTGACGTCCTCCTCTATGTCCTCACGAAATGACCCGACATCTGAAGCGATTACTGGCAGTCCATAGGTGTAGGCCAGAAACAGCACGCCGCTTTGAAAGATTTCCGTGTAGGGCATCAACGAAACATCTGCCGCTTTGAAATAAACCTCCACCTGGTCGTCGGGGATGTGTTCGATGCGCAATAGCACGTGATCCTGCAGCGGTTCGGAAGTGAGCTTCTCTCCGAGCTTTCGCCAGTAATCCTCGAACCCTTGCTTCACCTTGCCAGCGACCACCAGTCGAAACTGCGGATGCCGCTGTATAATCTCAGGCAGCGCCGCGACGATTTGATCGAGTCCTTTGTAAGGGGCGATTTGTCCAAACGCCAATCCCACTTGGTGAGCTGGGTCCAATCCAAGCCGTTTTCTGGCCTCTACAGGCGTCAAGTTTGTGATGGGGATCTTGTCGTTCACAGCGAACGGGATGATGCTCACCTTGTCCGCAGGCACTGCGAAGTCTGAAACCAACTCGGCTTTCATCTTTAATGTGTGAACGAACAGATGGTTCGCCAGACGATACTGAATTCCAAGGGTGAAACGGTTGAACGCGGAATCATAGCCATCCCGGCGGGCAACATTGACGTTGTGCACCGTCATCACCACTTTTCGCCCCATCAACCGATAGTGCAACATCAACAACGTCCGGTCAAACCACTCAAATTTGTTGTTCCAAAGAATGTGGAAAATCGGCGGGCGAGCTGTCGCCGCGTAGAGCATCAATCGTCCGTAGTAGGTCAGCAGCCGTTTTATTTTTGCGCTCAGCGGCGCGCCCTCGCTTTGATCACCCCGCAAATTGATAAACCGAACCCACGGTGTGCCGTGCAGTTCGGGGTCATTTACCCGATCACTGCCAATGAACTCCACCACCACACCAGCTTCAACCAATGCACACGTCAGTCCTAACGCGTAAGGGCGGTCATCGCCGCCCGTGAGCAGTGCAATGCTCCGTGCGTGCTCAGGATCCAGCCCCCTGCTTGCAGTCGTTTGACCGCTGCCTGAGGGAGCAGTGGGCACATCTGTTCGCAATGTGGTCATGGACGGTGACATCAAATGGGCGCCAGTTTAATTGGAAGGAGCATGCTTGAGCAGCGTTCGACTTACGGTTTCGAGGGTGACCACCGCATTGATCTCGCGATTGTAGTTCTTGCGGCCGGCGACATGTTGATCGTGCATGGAGCGCACAAAGCTCTGATTCCAAAAAGGCAGTTGTGCTGCCGTCAACCTTTCCTTGGCGAACTCCGCCAGCTCCTTTTGCAACCATCGCCTATATTGCAACAGCTTGTGGGATCCGGCTATGCCCAGCCCGTTCACGATGGCGGCATACGGTGAGTCGAGCGCGGCCAGCCTGCGCGGGAGTCCCTCGCTGTAATGGTAGTCCAGTTTGCAAACGAGTTCCGCAAATGTGCGCCGGATCATTTCGACCGGCCCGGTTGCCCCACCCACGCCCCTATCCGTGGGAATAGAGCCCAGCGCCCTGTCCTTTGCACTGATGTAACGCGACGCGCCTTCATGGGAGGTTCGCAATGCTTGCGGTGCTCGATACGCTAGCGCGACGATTTCATTGTCCAGATACGGAGTCCGAAAGCTGATTTGGGAACGACCGGCGGCAAGTGTGCCGAACAGATTCCACGGCACCTCCTCAAACGCTGCGAATGTAACCGGATGTTTGGCTGACGAAATTCGTTGCTGCCCGGTTGAGCTTGCCAATGTGCTCAATTGGTGTGAGAGGCCAAGCGGTTTGAAGGTAGACATGCTACGCAGAATTTCACTCCCATAATTGCCAGTCAATCTGACCGGGGCCACTCTCCGGGCTTGCTCATGAAAATAAATCTCATGCGCGCCTAGTGCGCCAAAACAACCATCTGTATGACGAACCGTTCGGTCGGCATAGTCACCAAATCGCCGGAAAAAATCTTCGTTGATAGGCAGCACCTGATGCGGCATCCCGCAAGCATCAGCAACTTGGCGCGCAATCGTCACATCCACAGTTTCCCGCGTCAGGCCACAGAAAGTGTAACTGTTCAGCTTTGCCCTTTCTGGTCCGAGTGCCGCCAGAATCATGCGCGTGTCCAGCCCGCCCGTTAGGGAGATGCCCACCTGCGGAGCGTGTTCCAGATACCGCGGGACTACCCGGTCAAAAGTTGCTCTGAATGACGATTCGAATTCCGCTGCGTTGAGCGCAGGTTGCGCCTCCCACTGGGCTGGCGTGAAATAGCGTCTTAAGGCACGGCTTGAGGGCGTGATGCTCCAAAGCGAGGCTCCTGGAGCCAGTCGCACGCCTTGAAACAAGGTTTGCTCGCCCATCGTGCAACCATACTGGAGGTACTGGGCAACCCCTTGCGGGTCGAAGTTGCGCAATTCGGGAACCACCTCCAGCAGCGCTTTGGCCTCACTGGCGAAGTAAAGCGCGCCGGCCGACTCATGCCAGTAGAGACGCTCGATTCCGTAACGGTCGTTGAAGAGCCACGCGCGTTGCTGTTGGAAATCCACCAGTAGGCCGCTGAACAAGCCGTTAAGTTCCGCGAAGAATTTCCCCCCGAGTTCCTCATACGCACGCACCAGCCAACCGCCTCCACTCGTCCCGAACTGGTGACCCGCCTGAACCAGGCGTGTGCGTAGTTCTGGAGAACAGAAACACTCCCCCGCGAGCAGCAGTGCCACCTTGCGTGACTCACTCCAGAAAATCTGGTCAGCCGCGAACGATCCTGCGTGGGACACCCAGCCGGCATGAATGTTGAGCTCTGGAAAAGCGGCTGTCCCTGACTGGTGAAACGGCTCGTGGACGAGGCTGCGTGTCATCCGTGTCACGCGCTCCGCGCACTCCTCAGGCGGGAGTTGCAAACCGACGATTCCAACGATGCCAGGCATGGCTGATGATTAAGCGGAACGGGGCGGGCAGATGAATTGAATTATTCCGCCCCCTTCAATTCATACCAACAGCTGCGCATCTTTTTCAGTGAACTCTTCAGTCCGCCTGGCAACATGGCTTTCCAGCCGCGATGCAGCCCGAGCTTCATGGCCAGCCGACCTTTGGCTGTCAGCGGAACGTAATAACGCGGTGTTCGCAGTGGTTCGAATCCACAGCGCCGCTTGAATTCCGCCAGTGAATCGCCGCTCCAAAACAGGTAGCATAGCTGCGGGAGGCCACGTTGTGCGCAGACCTCAACCGCCTTGGCGATGAGGGCGTTGTTGGTCGCCTTGTCCCGATGCTTGATGGCTGAAATGATCTGTCCAGTCAGACCGAAGCGGCCGGCGTTGCCCAACATGATGAAGCCAATCATTTCGCCCTCGAAATAGGCGCCTATCATGTATTCGCGATGGATGTAGCGGGAGAACTGCTGCTTCACGGTTTCAAAGCTCTTGCCGTAATGCCAGAACTTGCGACCCTGCCGCACGGGCGCTTCGTTGAAGATCGCCGTCATGCCTCGCACGAACGCGTCATCGTAGGGCGTCTCTTTGACGGTGATTCCTTCCTTCTCGGCCTTGCGGATCAAATTACGCGTGCGCGACTTGATCTGCTGGTTGAACCAGTGGTCATAGCTCGGCACGGGCACCACCGCAATTTCCTCCCATTCGATGGCGAACTTATGCTTTGGCTCCAGATCCGGAAGACGTTGCCAGAAGGTGAAGATGTCTGGCTTGAACCCTTTGCTTTGGCGCAACTGTTCCACCACAGCCTCCGGATCTGCAACATCCTCATACCACTCGTCCTCCAAGCTGAGCATGGTGATGACCCCCCGGTCCACCGCATAAGTCTGCCCGTTGATGGCTATGCACTCCTGCTGTGCGGGTTGACCCTTGATCAGTGTTTCACGGTGGAAGGTCCGCAGGTCGTTCGCTTGCTTTGCCATATTCAAAATTCAAAAAACGGGATGGGATGCCAGGCTCAAGCACGGGCGCCACGAGATTTGCTGCCACGCAGCCATTGCTCCAGCATGATAAGACTGAAAAGTAACTTGTGGTTGTCTGCCCGACCGGACTGGTGGGCTGCCAGCAACCCACGCACGGCAGCGGGATCCAGCAGTTGATACATTAACGATTGTTCGTCGCGCAGCATCGCCGGCAGTGCACCTTCCACGGAGGAATTGAACCATCCATCCACCACGTTCACCGCAAACCCCCGCTTCTTGCGCTGGAGAATTTGAGGCTGTAGGTAGTTGCGACAGACTTGGCGATGAAGCCATTTCCGTTCACGTCCGCGAATCTTGAAGCTCGCGCCCAGCCGCTGCGCATATTCCACCACTGTCCGGTCGAGATACGGAACACGCACTTCAATGCTGTGCGCCATGGAGATTTTGTCGCCGAACATGAGCAACTCATCCGGCAATGAGGAGCGCATTTCCAGCATCTGGAATCCGCCTAGTTCATCGAGGTGCTGCATCTGCGGTTGCAACGAACGCCAGTAATCCACCGTTGCATGACCATTGCCTGCCGCAAGCACACCGGGTTGGAACAACCCGTCGATCTGGCTCAATGGTGCGAGCGAGAATACATCGTGATAGCGTTGCAACCGGTCATCGGTGCCCAAGGACTGCACGCCGCGCTTGAGTGTTTCATTGCGCGGCAAGGCTTGCACTGCTGCGCCCAGCAGACTACGCAACGGTCCCGGCAATCCACGCCAGACGCCGCCGTAATGCACGCCCAGATGGCGTTTGTAGCCCGCGAACAATTCGTCTGGTCCTTGGCCGATCAGCGCCACTTTCACATCCTGCCGCGCCCGCTGACAGACGAAATACATCGGCACGATGGACGAAGACGTCACCGGCTCTTCGAGGGAATCTACGATCTTGGGGAACGATCGCTCGAACTCGGCTTGGTCCAATTGCACCGGGATGAACTTACCGCCGAGCAAGCGCGCCGTCTCCGCTGCATCACGCAGTTCGTCATCGGCGAACGTATCCCCATAGCCAACCGTGTAGCAGGGCCAGTCGCGACCGAACTCGTTCATCAACGCCAGTAACAACCCTGAATCGAGGCCGCCGCTGAGCAGAATCCCTACGGGAACATCGCTCAACAGATGCCGCTTAACCGCTCCCCGATACAACTCCAGCAATTCTTGCGTGGCCTCTGCGTCTTCCTTGGGTGAAGCAAATGGCTTCGGCGTGTAATCATACCAGCGCTCTTCACTGCATTGCCCGTTTTCCACGACAAGCATCGAACCTGGCGCCAGCTTCCGGATGCCTTGATACATCGTCAGCGGCGACGGCACATAGCGGAAGCGCAGGAACATATTAAGCGCAATGGGATCCACCGATCGCGTCGCTGAATCGGCCGCGAGCACGGGGCGAAGTTCGGAACCAAAGGTGAGTTGCCCGCCGGAGTTACGATAGTAAATCAACTTGATGCCCATCGCATCCCGGGCCACGATCAGTCGGCGTCGCTGCACATCCCAGATGGCCACCCCGAACATGCCGTTGAATCGCTTCAGTGCGTCCGTGCCCCACTCTTTGTAACCATGCACAATGACTTCGGTGTCTGAGTGGGTGCGGAACTGGTGTCCTTTCGCTTTCAGTTCACGACGCAGTTCCAGATAATTGTAGATCTCGCCGTTGAACACTACCCAAACCGTCTCCGCTGCATCAGACATGGGCTGGTGTCCGCCCGAGAGGTCGATGATCGAAAGTCGCCGGAATCCGAGCCCGAGGTTGCCATCAAAGTGATAGCCCTCATCGTCCGGCCCGCGATGCAAGATAGTGCGCGCCATCGCCTCGACGCGCTCACGTAGAACCTGCTCCTGATTGCCGAAGTTAAATTGTCCGCAAATGCCGCACATATCAGCGTGTTCCCCTTCCTTTGGAATCAGCGTAATAGAACGCCAGCGCCCGGAACATCTGTGACTGCGCCCAGCGATGCATGGGCACGTTATCCCAGCCGAACATCAGTTTGCGTGCACGAAACGCACCACTGACCTGAATCCAGTTTTGCAGGATGCCCGCTACCACGGTTTCGAGCGTGGCGCGCAAGTGACCAAACCGGTCCTGCAGCAGCAGGCACAAGTTGATGGATTCAGCACAATCATAGAGTTCGCACTGGTAAACCGTCAGGCGCGGAGCCACTGCAAACGGTCGGGGCATGCCATCCTCACCAAATAGGCTGGCCAGATAATACTTCACCCCACGCTCCAATGCCGCCAGCGTATCCGGATGACCCGTGAGCGTGTGAATTTTCGCCAGCGCCTTCATCACGAAACAGGTATGAAAGTGATCCACAAAATCACGCACGCCATCCTTCGCGTAGGGCCAAGAACCGTCTGCGTTTTGTGATTCCAGCACGAAATACAGGTTGCGCTCTGCGATCTTCGCATACGACTCATTCTCAAACACCCGCGCTGCACTGGTCAGCATGAAGGCGCGATACGCAGAGGCGTTCACCACGCCGCCTTGGTCATGCGGATTGTAAGAACAGGTGCTGGCGCGCTCGGAAGTCTTGAAATCATGGATGTCCGTGCATACGTGACGCACGATGGAGGCAAGCACCTCACGCCACTCCTCGCGCGGCTGGATTTGATGCACCTGAAGGAACGCCTCATACATATAGGGCGTGCTCGTGATAAGAGGTGTGTCACGCTTCATCACCCCGTTGCGGGTCATCCAGTCGAACGGATACCCCCAGCAATAGTCCGCATAGCTTGGGCAACGCGAGGCTTTCAGCGCCTCCAAAAAGTGAATGGCCCGCTCCAAGTGCGCCAGCTCCCCAGTCGCCTGATGTAAGAAGGCGTAGCCCATCGCGTAATGGGCATCGGCAATCGGAAAACGGATTCGCTCGTGGAACAAGCGGCGTGCAGCCGGCAGAAAAGCCTCGGAGAAAATCATCGGTGCCACGGCCACCATGCCCGGCAGTTTATGGCGGTAATACAACGCCTTCGCCCAGCCACCATAAGCACCGGCGAAATAACTTTGGTGATCCCACGAGGTCTCGCCGTAACCAACCAGCCAGCGGTTGAAGTTGCCAAGCGCTGTAGCCACTTTGGGCGGGAGCGGATTCGTATCGTCAGGTGAACGCATGGCTCAGGGAGTATTCTTGCTGGCGCGGGTGTTGATGGCGAAGTTATCCACCTTCTTCATGCGCGCGACCGACCGCAGCACGGCCTTGAGTTTCTTCATCTGCTCAGCCCGGTGAAAGCGCATGAGTTCAGGACTGACCGCGCGGGGCACTCGCCGCACGGCGGCGGAGACGTATCCTGCGAGCAAGGCCAGCCCACCGGTGAGATAAGGCCGCTTGGCCATGCGATAGGTGCAGCGAAATAGCTGCCATATGGGTGAGCCGCCGAGGTAATAATCCTTCTCGCCGTAGGAAAACATCGAAGCGTGAATGCCGCGTTGGGCGGTGCCCATCGAACGGTGATGATGAAACCGCTTTTCCGGGAACGCCGTCACGGTCCAACCTTTCATGCGCGCCGTCATCACCGCAATCCAGTCCACACCACCCGCTTTGTTGGCCACGTAACCACCGACCTCCTGCCAGCAAGTGCGGCGGAACAATTGGCACGGACCCGCCACGTAATTTTGTCCCTCGAAACTATCCCGCGTGGAATCATATCCGCCCACCTCCGTGAACGGCGTGCCACCCACGCCGAGTTTTGGGTCGCTAGAAAACTTGGCGTTCACGAAGGCCATGTAATCGGGTTCAAACGAAACGTCCGCGTCCAGATTGCCCATCACTTCGTAAGGAATGTCCTTCACGCGTTCCAACCCGGCGTTCACCGCGTGGGCCTTGCCGGCGAAGCTGCGGTCAGCACGCTGCGGGCGACGCACCAGTTCTATCCATGCGTGGCGCGTGGTAAATCGCTCCACGATTTCCGGCGTGGCATCAGTGGAACCGTCATCCACGATAATCCAACGCTCGGGCCGTTGTGTTTGGGCCACGACAGACTCCAACGTGCGTTCAATGAACGCGCTTTCGTTGCGGGCGGGGGTGATGAGCACATACCGCGGCAATGGTTGTGATGGTTCAGCGATGGTTGGGGTATGCGTCACCATAGTTGGAGGCGGAATAATTCTGTGCCGCAGGTGGGCTGGCGGAGCGAGCACGTCGGCCGTAATCGATGCTGATGAGGTGGAATATCGTCCATACCAAGCTCACTCCTTTGAATGTCGCCTCGGTGTAGTTATAAGCCAGAACCACGAACAAGAAGGCCAGACGGAACCGACCATACTCAAAGCTCACCAGCAGCGACTTCTTGATCTTGAGGAACGTTGAGACAATCCATCCCAACAGGATGGCCACGCCTGCCAGCCCAAGGTTGAGATACACTTCGATGTATCCGTTGTGCGCTTGGTTGGGCTGCCACCACCATTTTTCCCACATCTTCTGCAGGCGTTCGCCCAGCCAAAAGCTTTCGAAGCCAGCCCCCAGAAAGGGATCCTTTACGATGCTTATAGCGTCAGCCCATACCTCTGTTCGGTCCGTGAGAGTGGGGTCACGCCCGAGCAAGGCCACGCCTTTGGCGTAGATCCCGAAAGTTGTATCCAGCAGGAGGAATAACAGCACACCACCAATGATGTAGGAGCCCAAATGTCGGAGTTTGACGGTCCCGCTACCCAGAACCAGCAGCACCGCAACGCCAATCATCAAACACGCGAGGGACGTCGAACTTTTCGCCATATGGGTGAGCCACGCCACCATCGCCAAGAAGCCTACGCTCAGCGCCAATTCGTCGCGACGTTCCTTCGACCGGCGCCACCTCAACGCCAATAGCAGATTCCAAGCGAAGAACACGCCGGTGATCATGCATACGTAGCCCAGTTCGTTTTTGTTCAAGTGGGCACCATGGTTGGTGGGGTCGCCCGACCACATGTCGAATCCTCGCCCGATGTGGGGGTAATACTTGATCAATAAGATGGACGCGGGCAGGAACACGAATGCCATTCGCTTCAATACGGCGCGAATGGCCCCTTCTGGATCTGGCTCGGTGAGAATGATCAAGGCCATCACCGGATGCCCCAGTATCTTGATCCACCGCTTTGCCGCTACGAAGGGAAAGTCCGACCAGAGCACGGCCAGGAAACAATAAACAAAGAAGACGACCAGCCATGTGTTATCACGGAAGATTACGCGGAGCTTGAGCCGCCTTTTGCGCAGCACCCAAAGGCCGGTGAGAATGAGACCCAGAAACACCAAGGCGTCCAAAGGGCTGCCTTCCCCCGCGCTGCCCCCGACCCCGCCTGGCAGCACTCCCCATATCGCCAACCACTGGGAGACGAATCGCGAGCCAGTGATCAGCATCCATACCAGCGGTAGCCAGAGGGCACGCGAAAAGCCTCCGTTCCGTCGCGCTTCCCACGCAAACAAAAACGTGATGAAAGCGCCCGTGAGCAAAAGCGCCAGAAAGGGAGGCATTGTGATTCAGGCCTTCTGGAGTGGAAACTTAGGCTTTGAAGAACGCTCTTACCTTGCTGGCGACATACGAAATCATCGCGTCGGTGATCTCCGGATAGATCGGCAGGGAGAGGATATGCGACTGGTTGGCGTATGCTACCGGGAAATCTTCGGGCTTATGCCCCAAGTATGAATAGGCCGGATAAAATGGCAGCGCCTTCGGGTAGTTGAGCACGGTCGAGATGCCCGCATCGCCGAGATGCTTCTTGAGTGCATCTCGTCGGTCGGTGCGAATGACGTAGAGATGGTAAACGTGGTCGCGATCTGCAGCCACTTGAGGCAGGCGCAGCCCAGGAAGGCCCGCGAGCAGTTCATTGTAACGTGCCGCCACTGCCCGCCGTGCTTCCGTCCACTTCCGCAGATGCGGCAGCTTCACGTTGAGAATGGCCGCCTGCAATCCATCGAGCCGGCTGTTGATGCCTTCCATGATGTGTTCGCCTTTGCCGCCGTGCCGCGCGTAGGTCGAACACCAGTCGGCCAATTGGTCGTCGTTGGTGACGAGTCCGCCAGCATCGCCGTAGGCACCGAGGTTCTTGCCAGGATAGAAGGAGAACGTAGCGGCTTTCCCAAACGTGCCAATCTGCTGGCCCTTGAAACAGGCCAGATGGGCTTGTGCGCAATCCTCGATCACCCACAGCTTGTGTTTCCGGGCGATCGCCATCACGGCTTCCATATTGCAGGGCTGGCCGTAGAGGTGAACCGGGATGATTCCCACCGTGCGGGGAGTGATCTTCGATTCGATCTGCGCAACGTCGATGGTAAACGTTTCATCATCTGTATCACAGAACACCACTTTACCTCCGGCTTGCGTGATGGTCTCGGTGGTGGAAATCCATGAGTGAGCGGTGGTGATGACTTCGTCGCCCGGCTTCAATCCAAGGCCGCGCATGACAATGTAGATTGCGTCGGTGCCATTGGCGCAGGAGACGCAGTGCTTCACGCCGACAGTTTTGGCCCAAGCCTGCTCAAAAGCCTCCATGTGTGGGCCGCGAATGTAGGAGGACTCGGTGATGACCGCAGCGATGGCTGCATCAATTTCCGGTTTGATGGTCAGGTACTGTGCGTGGAGATCTACGAATGGAACTTTCATGGATTTGGAAATGTTAAAGGATTAACGGGCGGGCAGCGAACGCAGCTTGCGTGCGGGATTGCCGACATAGATGCCAGGTTCGCTGATGTCCTTGGTCACCACTGATCCCGCACCGATGACGACGTCGTCGCAAATGTTGACGGGCAGCACCGTCGCGTTTGTGCCGATGCTGACGCGGGAACCGATGCGCGTGGAACGCCAGAGTTCCTTGCGTCCCTTCGCGGGTCCGCCGATGGCAAACAGGTCATTGATGAACATGGCGCCGTGTGAGATGAAACAGTCATCGCCTATGGTGACGAGTTCGCAGATGAACGCATGCGACTGAACGCGGCACCGGCGGCCAATCGTGGTGTCTTTCTGGATCTCCACAAAGGGGCCGATGAAACAGTCATCGCCGACAGAGCAGCCATAGAGGTTGGCTGGATTCACAACAGTCACGTTCTCGCCAAAACTGACATTGACGATGCCGGATTCTTTGATGCGCGGAGTTCCCATGGAGGTGATAGATTAAGCTGCGTTGCGGCGGGCGGTTTCAAGGACAGCCACAACGTTGCGTGCGTGGGCGATGCCGGTCATGGGCGTTTTGCCATTGCGCACGCAATCGATGAAATGCTGAGCCTCGACGCGCAGCGGCTCCACGAACTTCACGTTGGGGAGAAGGATGTCGCCGCTGCGATAGTTGAACTCTGGCCCGCGGGGATGATCGAAATCCATGTTCTGCCCAAGGATGGCTTTCTTATCGATGCCCTTGTCGTAAATGGCGATCTTGTCGTCCGCTATGTCGTCATAGACGACCATCTTCTTGGAGCCTACCACGATCATCTTGCGGACTTTTTGCGGGTCTAGCCAACTGACGTGGATGTTGGCCATGATCTTGTTCGGATAGACCACGTTGATGAAAACCACGTCCTCGATGCCTTCCTGCATGTAAGCCATCCCCTGGCGTGAAACGGATATTGGCGCCGGGTCGTCCAGCCAGTATTGCACAATACTGATGTCGTGCGGCGCGAAGTTCCAGAGCGCGTCAATGTCGGAGCGGATGCGGCCAAGATTAAGTCGCTGGCTGTAGATGTAGCGAATCTCACCGAGATCGCCCGCCTCGATGAGCTGCTTCACGTGGCGGACAGCGCTGTTGTAAATGAACGTGTGTCCCACCATCACCACGAGACCGCGTGCGGCGGCGATGCGTCCCAGTTCGTCCACTTCTGCCACGGTGGTGGCGAGTGGTTTCTCCACGAAGACATGCTTGCCCGCCTCAAGAATCCGGCGCGCGAGGTCGAAGTGCGTGGCGGCTGGCGTGGCCACGATGACGGCCTGCACCTCGGGATCGTTCAAGACGTGATCCACTTCCGCCACGGCGCGAGTCCGCGAAAAATTCGATTCCACGAATGCGCGGCGCTCGGGGCTGGCATCCACGGCATATTTGACGGCGCAATCGGGCAACGCCGAGAAGTTGCGTAGCAGATTCGGTCCCCAGTAGCCAACGCCGATCTGGGCAACGGCAGTTTTGGTAGTGCTCATGAAATTAGAATGTGCAGTCCTCCCAGTGGATTCACCCCTGCTGCGAAATGAAGTCTGCCGGAATCGACCGCTAGTTGCGGCGATGCTTGGCCGCACGTAGGATAATCCCCCCCGACAGCAACAAGGCGAAGGCAGTCGGCTCGGGCACGCTCTGGACGGAGAAAATCGGCCCGGTAATGTCCATCAGGTTTTGGGTCTCATCCTGAAGCTGCAGAAAAAAAGTTAGATCGTATTCGTTGGGGTTGCTCAAGGGATCCGCTAGCGGCAGCAGCGCGGGCCCATCAATACCTGCGGGACTTGTGTAAAAATAAATGCCGAAAAATACCGGCGTCCATCCGCCCACGGTGGTGCCAGTGAGGCTCGTGCGCATAATCCAGTGGTCAGGTGAAAAATTTTCTGCGCCGCCAGACCAATTGGCTGGACCGTCCTTTACATATATCCCCGGTGTTCCGCCGAAACTCCACAAGTCATACAACCCCGTGAGGAATGGCTCGTAGACAGAAAGGTCGCAGAGGAACCGTTCTCGCCGTTTGAAAAGGGCGCAATCGTTCCAACATCGCCAGGGTCTAGGGAAAGAGTTCCATTCAAGAACGGCCCGGTATTTGGGGAGAAACCCTCACGGCCGGTGAACTGGAAGTCAGCTTGAGTTGCAGACAGTGCAGTCGCACCCATGGCCAAAACGGCCAAGACGCGTATAAGCCCGCCAAAGTTCGCCCGCACCTGATTCATCGAATAGGGATACTTTTTTAAGTGAGCAACCGGCAATAGCATGTTCTGCCTAGGCGCGAACAAGTCCGGCCCGGTTGATTGCGACACTACCGGCACCTTGGGTTGGCAGCGGTAATTTAGCGGGCTGTTTCAGTGTGCCTGAACCATCCGAGAGGTTGTAAGCATGTACTACCATGCCGGGCAATGCGATTTCCGGTTCAGGCAAGAGCAATTTCACTACGCCGCCCTCACCAGCTTGTGATTGCCATTCTGCGGTCCGACGGCGACGAAACCACCTCACCGCTTTTGCTGCAGGAGGACACCACGCGCGGCGCTCGCGCAACATAGTCAGCAACCGACGATACGGAAGCTCCCATTGCCGTTCCGGGGCAAGGCTGCGGTCGTGCCAGTTCACTGTCAGCACACCACCGATGCGGTTGACGTGATCGACCATGGATTGGACTCGTTCCGCTGCCTGCTGCTGGGAAAGATTCAAGTAGGCGGGATAAAGTAACGCCGTGTCCATCAGGTGCAACGGCAGCTCCAGCAATTTCTTCGCACCGGGCGGACGATATACCTGCGTAGTTCCGCTGCGGTAACCGACACATTCATTATAGCCCACGGTTGAATCATAGTCGTAACCAGCCGCCTCCGACGTTGCGGGAGAATCCTTGTCGAAGCACAACCAATGCATACGCACTCCGGTGCAACCATTGCCTGCGGCCGCTGCAACCAACTCATGCTCTTCACGGCCAAGACTTGCATTCATCCAGGCATCCAAACCATGCACGCCCACTTCGCGGCCTGATGCCACTATTCCCCGGAGATCTTCCGCGATCTCCGCAGCTTCGTAAGCGGAAGCCCGGCGCTGAGAATTCTGACGTCCGACGCGTTGCCCGGCCTCGTGCTTTTTGGGGATAACGAAAAACGTGGAAGCGAGGTCTCCCTCCAGTTCAATATAACGCTCCGTCTGCCGCCAGAAATCGCGCGCCACCCCTGAATAAACCAGCGGCAGTTTCAGCGCTGCAATCCAGTTCCGTAAGAGCTGATCCAAAGATAACCTGTTTCGCAAGAAGTTGACTAGCGAACTGACAGTCGCGCGTTTCAAAAATCCAAGAATCGTGTGATCCAAGCCGTGGAATCGCAGGCCAGGATGATCCATGTCGTGCGTCAAACACGCGGTCATTGAATAACCCTGTGGTATGGGGGGGATCTCAACCAGAAACATCCCGCTCTCCACAATCAATCGGCGCAGCATCGCAATGTGCAGTTCCAGCGTAGGGATGGCCGCGTGTTGCACGGGCTGACCGTGAGTTAGCAAGTGCTCCACTTCCTCGAATAGATCGAACCCCACTCGCACCAATCTCATGCCATGCAGACTCGACTCAACTGCCCCCCCCCCAGTTGCTCCAGCGAATTGCCATCCGAGTGACCGACCGCCTTCAAACGCCAAACACTTTCCATAAATTGGAACCTCACCCTCCGGCCCTTGCAACAGCTGGGCTGCGTTCGATTCAGCCGTCTTCAAATTTAACCGGGCGTCCTCTGGCAGGGGCTGGCTGCTGAACACAATCAATAGCTTTGAAATGTGTGTGGGAATGTCACCCGTCGTGCAGAGCAAGACGTCGTAGTTCGAGCCTGAGCGACAAAACTCCCACGGGGTCTTGAACAATTCGAAGAACTCCGCAACCCAGGGGCGCTCCGCTTCCGTTGCCACGACGCCGATCATGCCGCAGCCGACCCTGCGGTGGCCTTGCGGTGGGGCGTGCGTTCGGCTCCGCCGACAAGTTTTAAGGCAAGGTCCACCAGTACTTCACGCTCCTGCGCCCAGCGATGCTTCTGGTAAACCACCTGACCCCGTCGCACCAAGTCCGCCACTTGATCGGGGTGGTCGTGGGCGATGCGCATTTTTTCGGCAAGATCCTCCACGCTGCCCAACTCGAAGAGAATCAGGCTGTCCTCGGAAAAATAATCGGTGATTCCGCCTGCCCGAGGCGCGATGACCGCTTTGCCGCGCGCGAGATATTCGAAAATGCGGGTCGGCGTATTGATTTCGGTGAAGATGCTGCGCCGGTTGGGGATCACCCCCACGTCACATTCATCAATCGCAGCCGCAATCTGGTTCAGGTTCTTCGGCCCCAGGTACTGCACGGCGCCGGACAATCCGCGCTTGGCCACGTCCTGCATGACCGCTTCGAGAAAAGGCGTGCTGTTGCCGTAGATGCGCAGCACCGCATTGGGTGCGTGGCGACGCAACCGTTCCAAGGCCTGCACGGCCAGATCAAGCCCGTGCCGCTCCACGATCGAGCCGTGATACATCATCACGAAAGGCTTTTCTGCAGGCCTGCTTTGGTGAAGGGCAGTTTCGGCGAACTGGAAGATCCCCTCATCCGGGGCGTTCATCACCACGTGCAACTTTTCCGCCCGGCAACTGCGCGAGGTGAAAATCTTTTTACAGGCGAGATTGACCGTCACCACAGCATCGGCAAACCCCAAGCTGAGTTTCTCGAAGAACTTCAACCAACGCACGGCACGGCTCTCCGCATGAAGGCCGAAGATGGACATCATTAGTTCCGGCATCGGGTCATGCAAATCCAACAATACCCGGGCGCCAAGCAACCGTGGCACCAATGCGCTGAACACCAGCACATCCGGCATGTTGTGGACGTGAACCAGCTTGAAACGGCCGCCCAACGTCCGGAACGCCAGACGAAAGGAGCAGTTGAAGATGAAGCTGGCGTATTGCAGCATGTAGGTGAGCTTCCCGCCGCGGCGCTTCTTCAAACGAGCGCGCGAAACCCGGACTCCATTGAACACTTCCTCGCTGGCTTCGTTTTCGGAATTGTGTAGGCAAATGACCTCCACTTGCGCCCCTTCTTGAGCCATTGCTTCCGCTGCCCGGCGGGGGCGCGGGTCACTGGGGTAGTGTGAGAACACCACCACGCCCACGCGGATGCCTTGCAGAGGACCTGAAATCCCGTCGCTCTGATTTGCTATGTTGGCGGAACCCATGATTGCCTGAGAGGCTGAATTGAACTGGAAGTCGTAATGCGCAGGCGGACTTCGTCCCCGTCAATTCGCAGTCATGCGATCAACTGGCGCAAAACTTCGGTTGTTCATTCCGTCTCGACCGGCAGCCGAATCATTGGTTCGGCTGCGGTCTTGAACCGCTCCGTCAAACGGGCGGGTGATACTGATAAAGGCTCGCTGCTGCACAAAAATCCTCGCAATGGCCTGGCGATCTTCAAGCTGACGAGCGCCTCGAAGCTGGGCAGTCAGGCGTGGGGCCTGTGCAGCCCTGCTTGGATTTCACGCAACCGCCTCTGCATTTACATGTGATTGAGGCACAGTGCGTCGCACGCGCGCCGGGTTTCCAGCAACGATGGTGCCAGCAGGGACGTCTCGCGTGACCACACTTCCCGCGCCAACGATGGCGCGTTCGCCGATGGTGACGCCCCCAAGAATGGTTGCGCCGGAGCCGATGGAAGCCCCGCGCTTCACCACCGTGGGCAAGCATTGCCAATCCGCCTCGGTTTGTAGAGCACCATTCTCCGCCGTCGCCCGCGGGAACATGTCGTTGATGAACGTAACGCCATGGCCGACGAACACTTCGTCTTCAATCGTCACGCCTTCGCAGATGAAGGTGTGACTGGAGATTTTGCAACGCTGCCCGATGCGCGCACCTTTCTGGATTTCCACAAAGGTGCCAATGCGGGAGTCGTCGCCGACTTCGCAGCCGTAGAGGTTCACGAAGGCAAAACAGCGGACGTTTTTGCCGAGGCGTACGTCGGGTGCGATGCGCAGCGTGGCGGAGTCGTTCTGGCTCATGCGCTGATGAGTTTGGCCGTCTCTTCCGTAGTGGCGGGCTTGACCAACTTGCCATTGCCGTTGCCGGCCAGCCGCGGCTGAACCAGCGAGATGGACGCGCCACCTTGTTTGAGTGACTGATTGGACGCTTCCAAAATGCGCACGACCTCCATGCCCTCGGGGCCGCCGGTCAGCGGCTGGATGCCTTCCTTGATGCACTCGATGTAGTGGCGCATCTCCATCTTCAACGGTTCGTCCTGCTTGATATAGGGCACGTAAACGTCGCCATGATGGTAGGAGTAGGTGAACTCTGCAAAGGAATCGTAGTGCGGCGGCACTTCGACACGGGCATCGTAAATCTTCAACTTTTCCAACGGCTCGGTGTCGTCATAAACAATCATCCGGCGCGAACCGACGACCGTCATCTGACGGACCTTTTTCGGGTCCAGCCAGCTGTTCTGCACCATGGCGCAGCAGTCGTGGCGGAACTTGAGATACATCGTGGTGACATCTTCGATGTTGCGGGCCACATGGCAGCTGCCCTGGCAACCCACCGCTTCGGGAGTTTCCTCAAGCAGATGAAGAATGATGGACAGGTCGTGCGGCGCCAGATCCCACGCCACGTTGATGTCCTTTTGGAACAGGCCGAGGTTGAGGCGCTGTGTGGCGATGTAGCGAATCTTGCCGATGTCGCCGGAATCCACGATTTCCTTCATGCGGTTCACGGCGGGCGAGAACATGAAGGTGTGTCCCACCATCAACACGAGGCCCTTGGCTTCGGACAACGCGATGAGTTCTTCGCACTCCGCCACGGTGCGGGCCATGGGCTTTTCGATGAAGACGTTCTTGCCGGCTTCCAACGCGGCTTTCGCCATCGGATAGTGGAAGCGCACCGGTGTGGCGATGATCACTGCGTCCACGGCGGGATTGTCGAGCACATCCTCGATTTTGGAAGTGGCCGCCACGCTCGGGTAGAGCTTTTTCATGTGGCGCAGCCGCTGTTCCGAGGCGTCACACAGGATGGCAACTTCGCAATCCGAGGTCTGGCTGAGGTTGCGGACAAGGTTGGGGCCCCAGTAGCCGCAACCGATGACTCCGACTTTGATCTTCTTGTTGTTCATAAAACCCTTTAACTGCTCTGTTTGTTTTTTGTGGTAAAATAACTATTCTGCGCTTTTGTAGCGGGCCCGTTTGGCGGCGCGCATTTCGAGAACTTGCTGGACGATGACGAGGGGCGTGCGCACCAAAATCGAAATGTCGAGCCACACACTCATCTTGCGGGCGTATTGGATGTCGAGGTGCACCATCTGTGAAAAGGTCGTATGATTCTTGCCGCTGACCTGCCAGAGGCCGGTCAATCCAGGAGGCGCAGCGCAGCGACGACGTTGCCACGGCTGGTACATGGCATATTCGTAAGGGATGCAGGGGCGGGGGCCTACAAAGCTCATTTCGCCGCGAACGATATTCGTGAGCTGGGCCAGCTCGTCCAATCCGCTGGCGCGAATCCAAGAGCCGCCGCGAATCAATCGGCCATCATTCTCGGCATCAAGCTTGATCATCGGGGTGGAGGACTCGATCAAATCCTTCACATGCTCCTGATGGGCAGACTGCGGGGCGTTCAAGCGCATGGTCCTAAATTTGTAGCAGATGAATACCCGGCCCCCTTGTCCAATGCGCTCCTGTTTGAAGAGGATGGGGCCGCGTGAGCCCAAGCGAATGACTAGGGCGATCACCAGGCACACGGGCAGCCAGAATGGTGCGCTCAATAGAATCAGGGAAAAATCAAAGCATCGCTTCCACGTCGGGATACCGGTTTTGGCGCGAGTCGGTTCGTCCGTCAAATCTGCCTGCATGGTTGCCTCGTTCATACCCTCGAAGGTGGTGCGAATGGATGGGGACATGCCGGCGCCGGTGCGCGACAGGTTGTGGTTTCCTGTTCCCGCCAAGTGGCTGTCGGTTGTTGTGACTGTACTCTCCATAGGTCCTTCTACGGGAGACAGTGTAGAAGTCCGCCAGCGAATTCCTAGATGCACAAAAGTGGCAAGCTCAGTCGGATAAGTTGACCGGCACTCGCTGGAAATGTGCGGGAGAACTACGGACCGGGGTTGGGTTTGCCCTTGGAGCTAAATAACTTCCAACAGGTCCGCGCCAATGCGCACTGTGGCCGCCTGGCTGATGAAATCGAGCCGTAAAACCACAATATCCGGCCCCCATCGCTCCTCTGCGAGGCCCTCCACGCCGCGAAGCGCACCAGATTTGATTCGCACCCGGGTGCCGGATCCAATTTCCGGGGCCAACTGCACCTCCAAGCCTGATTCCAAAGCACGGAGAACCCCCAAGAGTTGTTCCTGAAGAACTTCCTGATCTGGCACATCCAAAAGATTGGCCAACAAGTCGCTTTGCCGCACGCTTTGGCTGTGCTGCGGGGCCAGATGCAGGAACACGTAACCGGGAAACAGCGGCTTGTGGAACACCACCGTTTTGCCTCGATACTTGTGTGCCGAGGAATAGCAGGGCAGCGTCGCTGCAAATTCGTTTCTGACGCAGTGCTCCAGCAACTTTTTTTCACAACGCGGGCGGGTATGCGCCACAAACCAGCGGGCGTCAGGCTCGCTGGCCGTCATGATCAAGGGTTGCTCCGAATCGTCCGTCATCGAAAGTTGTTAAACCCGCCTCTCGGCGGACGCCCGTGGGGCCGTGTATTTCAACGCATGGTGGTTGTGCTGGAATGATTTGTCCACATCGGACCCGCACCCGGGGCGGCAATATTGCCCTTGATGAAGTCCCACGATTGTTTCAAAGTCTATAGCAGTGGAGTGCAATCACCCCACCGCTCAAGAGTATACTTGAATTTTCAAAACGCCAAAACTAAGGACTCCGCCATAAAGGTCGCGATTGTGGATGACGAACCAGTCATCCGCTCCGGGTTGGAAAACCTGCTCAAACGCTCACCCGGGTTCATTTGCTTGGGAACCTATGCTGATGGCGAATCAGCCATGAGTAACCTGCCGGAAAAACCGCCGGAC
This sequence comes from Pedosphaera sp., assembly GCA_017853715.1. Classification (GTDB taxonomy): domain Bacteria; phylum Verrucomicrobiota; class Verrucomicrobiia; order Limisphaerales; family DSYF01; genus DSYF01. The sequence goes on along the minus strand of JAFMIZ010000020.1, from coordinate 10,975 downwards.
GTGTTGCTCATGGACATTCAATTGCCGGGCATTGATGGCATCTCAGCTATCCGCACCTTGCGCGGTGAACTGCCCAATACCGAGATCATCATGCTCACGGCCATGGAAGACCATGACCGCATTTTTGCATCCTTCACAGCGGGCGCCTCGGGATATCTCCTCAAGCACACCCCGCCCAACAAGATTTTGGAAGCCATTCGCGAAGTGAGTGGTGGCGGTTCCCCCATGAGTGCGCCAATCGCTCGGCGATTGGTCAAATTCTTTGGCACCGAACGCATCGTCCCGGCAGCGCCAAACATCCCCTCCGTGGCCAACGTCGAAGCCAACGCCAACCTCACCACGCGTGAGCGCGAAGTCCTGGATCTCATGGCGGAAGGTTTGTTCTACAAGGAAGCTGCCGACCGTATGGGCTTAAGCGTGGATACCATCCGCGCCCACCTGCGGAACATCTACAAGAAACTTCGCGTGCGGAATCGCACTGAGGCCATCTTGAAGCTTTCAGACTCCCGCTCGGAGTGAAGATTGTTCGGCCAGCCACGCTGGCAGGTAACTAGCTAGGCCCGCTTTGGTTGATAATTCCCGTTGCACCGAGCCGTCCGCGCAAACCCCGAAGCCACTCCCAAATGCGCGCCCGTTGATGATGCAGGCATTGACACCTGCCTCCTGGATCTGTCTCTGTGCCCGGGCAATCGCCTCGTCGCGCGTGCCCGCCAACTCGTATTTCCAGCCGACCAGAATGGCTTCGGGGAACATCCTGCGCAGTTGCGGCAAGACCTTTGTGGCCGGTTCCAATTCAATGGTTAAGGGGCCGGAGCGGCTGGCGATCTTGGCCGAATGACACTCCGCGCCCGCGTCATCTGCCACCCGCCGTACCTTGTAATCGCACAACGCTGCCACTTGAAACACTGCGCCAATCTGGTGCGCTGCGTCCAGTTCGTGGAGCCGCGCCAGCAAATCGTCGTTCGTATCGAACTTCCGCGTGTCGCATGGTAATTGTGGGTCCGGATGCGTCGCGCCACTGCCCTTTAGGCAAAAGACCTCCTGCCCTGCCTTGGCCAGCGATTCGCTCAGCATCACGCCCAGTTCGCCCGTGGAAAAATTCGTCAGTCGCCGCACTTCATCGATCGGCTCAAAGCTCGGGCCGCATGTCACAATTACTTTCATTATTTCGATTCGATCTGAATTGCTGCGAGCATTGCCACCACTTCCGCGTGCAATCGCCGCGCGAGTTCCTTGCGATCTTCCGTCCGCGTCCGCGAAGGCGCGAACTGGATCCGCGCGCGCAAAGATTTCTTGCTCATCAAGTTCAGCACATGCGGCACCAGCGTCATGTCCCCCCAATAACAAACTTCCTCGCCCACATCGCCATCCGTCAGTTGATAAGTAATCAGCGCGGAGGTCACCAGATGTCCATTGCGTGCCACCGGTTCCAAGAGAGGCGACCTGAAGGGCAGCAAAGTTTTGCCGTCAGAACTGGTGCCTTCGGGAAACAGCACCACGATTGCGCCTTGATTCAGGGCGGTTTCAATCTCATCTGCCACCTTGCCCACGTGAGTGCGACTTTCGCGATGGACGAAGAGCGTTCCGGCCAACTGTGCAATCCAGCCGAACACCGGCCAGTCTTTCACCTCGCGCTTCGCCACAAAGGTCACCGGTGCCAGCGCAGAAATCACCAGAATATCCATGTAGCCGAGGTGATTGCAGACCACATAGCCCCCCTCGGGAACCTTGCCCACGACCTTCACCTCCGTTCCAAAAATCCGCAGGCTCCGGCGGCAGGAACTCTGCAGCCAGCGGGAACGCAGCTCCCTTTTGTCGCCGCCACGAAACACGCAACTTGGAAAGTAGGTCAACAACCCCAAGACCGCCACGCCACCCAACCAAAGCAGTCGCCCTGTCACCCGAAAGGGATGCTTCAACAAGGCATTCATCACTGGAGCGCCTGCCGACTAGCTGAAGAACCTGAGCTTCGCTGCCTCAGGCATTGCCGCGCGATCAAGCAGGGTCAGGAAGTCAATCGTCTTGAAATGCCGGTCCAACGCGGGTGGACCGCAGACCTTCGCACCCAAACTCAGATAAGCACGCAGGAGTTTGGGAACTTTTGGCGTTTCGATGGCAAGCGTGTGCATCGCGCATTCGTATTCTGCCCTGGGTATGGTGCGCCATTCAGGCCGCACCAAGTGGCGGCGGCACAACTCCGCGTAAGCCGATGCACCCACCGTCTCATCCTGAGATGTCAGTGAACTGCATCCCACGAGAAAGCGTGCGTTACGTTCCGCAGCGTAGTCGGCGATGCCCTTCCACAACGCACCCAAAACCACAAGGTTACGATGTTGCTGATGCACACAAGCCCGGCCCAGTTCGACCATCTCGGCGCGCAACGGCTCGAGCGGCCCAAACTCAAATTCCTGTTCACAGTAATAGCCGCGATGCTGCGCGGCACTCGCGCCGGTTTGCAGGCGATAGGTGCCGACCACAGTTTTGGTTGAACGATGCTCCACAATCAGGTGATCGCACACAGCATCGAACGGGTCTTCGTCGCGGCCCGTGAGGTGTGAGTCTGCCAAACCCTCGTTCAATTCCAGGTTGAACACCTTAAAACGCAACTCTTGCGCAGCGCGGATTTCTGCAGCGCTGCGGGCCAGTCGGGTCTCGTAGTGCGCGGGCAGGCTGACCAGCAGGCGGACAGATTCGAATGTTGAGCTCATTTCGTTTGACGGCAGCAGGGTAAGAGAATGGGCAAGCTTTGCCAATCTCGCTAATGCCCGCGCCTCGGGCTACTTGCGTGCTTCCTCCAGTTTTTTGGGCGGATGCGGTTCCAGCCTTTGAGACTCAACCCGTGAGGGTTGGGGGGGGTAAAGCGGGCCTAGTCTCCTGTTGGCTGGCGTTGCCAAAGAATTGAATCTGAGAGTCATAGCGGCGGCACCCTTTGCAAGGCATGAGGTGGTTGTGCAGCCACAAGCGGCGCGCCGGGGGGGGCAGCAGATGATCTGAAGACTCCAACTGCAAACGCACGGCTTCCAGGCAACCGGGTGAAAGCGCAACCATTGCCTGCATGGTGGTTTTGAGCCTCTTCATGGCGTTCAATGAACTTCTAGCATCGCTAATATAAATGGCGGATTGACCAACCTACCCCAATCCTCACGAGCGCAAACATGACAATCAGCTGCTGGTCTTGTCCCACTCCAGCCTCCTGCAAATGGCGAACGACGCGCTATTTTGCTTCGGGGGATAATCCGCGCTTTGCGGATTCGACCGCATGTTCATCGGCGTGATGCAGATGATCGTGCATCAATTCGACTGCTTCAGGTGGCGATGCCACCAGACGCAGATCAGGAGATGTAGTCGCATCCGCAGCCGGGGGCCCAGCAGAAGGTGGCGTTCCAAGGGGTGGTACGACAGGCGCGCCATCTCATCGCAGTTGGGGGTTCGTTGCCAAGCCCACGCTACCCAGTGCGTCTTAAGCGAGGTAAGCACGCTCATTCGTGGGTGGCCTCATTGCCAAACCAATTCGTTTCCAGACAACGCCCCAATGCCACGCGCGCCCGGTGCAGCATTACCCACAAGTTGCCCTCGGAGATATTCACCAAGGCGCAAATCTCTTTGCTCTCTACGCCGTTCACCTCACGTAGGTTGAAGACCGTCGCGATATTCTTCGGGAACGAGTTGTTGCAGTCGTGATATGTCTTCCAGAATTCCTGACTATCCAGCATGGCGCCCGGCTCCGAGGACCACTCCACCGGTCCCAGTTCGTGCGCCCACGCATCCTTGAACAACCCATCCGGCACAAACCGTTTGCCGTCTTCATCGGAAACGAATTCCACGTCGGTGAAGGAAGTTTCGCAGCTCGCCCAGCGGTGGCGATTGAAAATCTTGTTCTTTAGAATTCCCACCTGCCAGCTTTTCTCTTGTCCGCGGCCATCAAACCGATTGCCGCCTTTCAGCGCGGCAAGAGATGTCTCTTACAATATTTGCCCCGCCCGCGCCGGATCGCGCAACCGCACCGGCGCATACCGGAACAGGTAGTTGCCGTGTTGCTCGACCCATAACTCCGGAACGGAAAGTGGCTTTGCGGGGGGGTGGATTTTGCTTCTGGCAGGTCCATCGCCGCCATTACGTCGGTCGCCTCATACATCGCCCACGGTTCGTAACTAGTCATAGCGTCTTCCTCTCCCTGCTGGGACTCGATTTTGTCCCACACGGGTGAGTCGCACCTGCGGCTGAACCCTTGCGCAAATCCTACTCATGGTTGCGCCAGCCACAGTTGCGTCATGACTGACGAATAGCGATATCTGCGCCGCCAGAAAGTCGGACGGGCCGCTACTTAAACTCCGCTGGCACGGGCGCAAAGATTTTGAGGGTCAAGCCGTCGGCGCTGGCGTTGCCGCCCATGACGAAGAAACCGTAGTATTTGGCCACATCGTCGAAGGGCGGAAGGAGTGAGTAAGCAAACCACTCTTTGATGCTTTTTTGCGGCAAGGCCATGCCGAAGGATTCCGGGATCGGTGTCATGCCGCTCGCCTCGTCGGGGTCCGCCTTGTCCGCATCGGCCAGGAGCCGCTTCATTTGCTCGTATTTGGCACGCTGGCTTTCACGTTGGTTTTCGTAAAGTAAAAGGCTTGAGCCGGGGCTGGTAACTTTTTGGGCGGCAGCCAGCATGCCTGGAACTTCGCCCAAGGCTTTGCCCGTTGGCTCGGCGGAGCGCAGGCATTCTTCAAGGATTGCTTCGTCATTAGCAATCAGCACGTAGCTGGTGGTGTAGGAGAGATGCATCTTGGCACGCTTCAGATTCGTCGGATCCATTTGCGGGCGCAGGGTATTGACGGCGTAGATTTTGCGCCCGAGAAATTCGCGCTCCTTGACGGGGCTGCCCGACGACATGGCGCTGAACAATACCTTCAGCGCGGCGGCCATGTCCTCTGGAGCTTTGGAACCGATCATCACCAGCGACGGCGCGGCATTGGATGGGTCGCGCGGTTTCTTCTCAAAGCTGATGAGGTCGTCGCTGAAGTTTTCGATTAGCTGGCGACGCATGTCGAACTTCCCATCATCTTGCCTGCCCAACTCATCGGCGTTTTTCAGGAAGTAATCCGTGACGCTCATGATCATCGGCGAAACCTCATTCAACGCCGAAGTCAGCGTGCCCCAGGCCTTCTGACCATCCATGCGCCAGCGGCTGAACTTGACCACGTCCGCAGGCACGAACGGCGGCGGGACGGTCTCTTTCGCTTCGCCGGCGATGATCTTGAACACGCCCTTGCGTTCCGCTTCCGGCACACCGAGGTGGAACTGAATCAAGCTGCCCTCGGGGGCGACTTGCATGGCAAACGCCGCGCTGCGGAGACCATTCACACCAATCGCGTTGAGCACTTTTTCGGGCTTGATCGTGGCGAATGGATCGGGAGCTTCCTCGCTTTGCTCGGCCTCGTGTTCGGACATTTTGCCCAACGCTTTCACGAGCGGTTGAGCGTTCACCCAACCGAACACGTGCGCTTCGCGGAAGAACACGGGCTGGCAGTTTTGGAACGCGGCAACTTCAGCCAGTGCCGGAGAGGAACCGCCCGTCAGCCGCGACACCACGCGTTCCAAAGCTTTCACATTGTCGCCAACTACGAGCACCGATTCCGAACGGCCGAAAAAGATTTCACCAGATTTCTTCTCCTCCGTGCTGTCCGGCTCCTCCTCGTCGCCCAACTCCTTCACCTCGCTGGCGCCGGGCAGCAGCTTCCTCACGGTGGCGGGGACATCGTTCGTGGTGAACTTGACCGCGACAAACTCCAATCCGCGAACCTGTTCGGTGCGGATTGTTTTGCCCGCATCCGTCCACTTCTGGCCGAAAGTTTTTAGGGCCCTCTCGAGTTCAGCGCGTTTGTCACCCGTGTCGAGCAGCAACACGGCGGCAGGTTTGGAGCCTCTGGCGCCCAGCCAGCCGTTGGCGGTGAGCGCAATCGTCAATTGCCCCTGCGCCAGTCCGGCGTAGTCGTCAAGCTTGATGCTCAACTCGCGCTCCAGCGGCTTGATCAACTCATCGTTGAACTTCGTCATGAACTTGTCGCGGAATGGCTTCATCGCGGGATCATCCCAGAGTTGCCCCATCGGCGACTTGATGGAAACGGTGCGCAGCTTCGCGCAGTCCGGCACGGTGATCATCGCCAGCGTGTCGTCGGGCAGGATCTGTTCGGCGGTCGGCGTGGCTGCCCGAGCCGACAGGGCGACAACGGCGGTCAGGGTCAACAGGGTGTTGGGTAGGCCAAGAATACTCTTCATGGGCTGGTTAAATTCTTAAGTCGGTCCAGTGTTTCAAAACTTTGCTGCCAATCAAGTCACTGGGCTTCGACCTCCGCTCCACCGGCTCGTCGCAAGCGGCTGGGCGGCTCCAAATAGCGGTAGGGATTGCTCGGGTTGTCGGCGGCGTAGGCAAAGGCGTCGCGGTGATTCAGGAAAAACTTCACAACCTCGACGGGAATGGCGAACCCCAGGCCCTCGCCCGCCGTGATCTTCATGTTCGTCACGCCGATGACCTGACCGGCGAGGTTGAACAGCGGGCCTCCGCTGTTGCCTGGATTGATCTGCGCCGTGGTCTGCAAATACAAGTCGCCGCCGATCTGTCGTGTTTTCGTGCTGACGATGCCTTCGGTCACGGTGCGTTCCAGCCCAAGCGGGCTGCCAATCGCAAACACCCGTTCGCCCACCGCCAGCGCATCAGCGGAACCAAATGTCACGGATTTGAATTTCGGGGTGTCCTTGTCTTCGATGCGCAGCAGGGCAAGGTCGGCAAACTTGTTCATCGCTACGATGCGGACGTCTTTGTAGCTCTTGCGTTCCAGCGCTCCGTCTTTCTGGTGATACAACTCCGCCCAAATCTGCGTCTCCCCCTCGATCACGTGGAAGTTGGTGATGAGAAAGCCGTCTTCGTTCAAGATGAAACCGGAGCCTAAACCGCTGGGCGTGCGCACTTGCACCACGCCTTCGCCGAGTTCCTCGACCAGTTCGCGCACCGTGCGCAGCGGGGCGTTGAGCGGAGCGGGGCGGAACAGTGCGTGGTCAGGCGTAGCCGCGGCGGGGGCGGATTTTCCTTTGGAAGACTTTGGGTTGGGCGCTTCGCCCTCGCCGCGCACAATCTTCTCGATGTGGTTGAGCGGGATGACCAGCACGGTGTAGCCCACGTCGAGGGCAACGCTGTCGGGCTTCTCGACGAGGATTTTGCCGGTCAAAGTGGATTGCCCCTTGAGCTGAAGCGTGTCCGCGTGGGGCACGCAGGCTGCCGTTAGGAGAATCCCCACAGTGCTGCGCCAGTTCCTCATGCCGCGAACTTACCGTGAATTGGCCGGAACACAATCACGGAGCCGCCACCTAATCGCGGACGATCATAGGCCGTACCCATTTGCCATAAATGTAAACCTGCGTCACCCCGGCGATGCTGTTGTTGTGGATCAGTTTCGCGGTATCAAACGGCAGGCGGATGCAGCCGTGTGATTCGTGCTGGTAGGGCAGGTCGCGATGCGAATGCAGTCCGATGTGGCGCGGCTCGTGAACCACCCAAGTCACATAGCAGCAGGACGGCACCCCCTCCAGTCGGTCGTCAAACCCAGCCACCGTGAACAGCCCTTTAGGCGTGCACCACGAATCGTTGGTATTGCTGTCATCCACCTCATCGCAGTCGAAGCAAGGTTTACCGCGACCCGCACTGGAGCGCCACGGACCGATCGGTCCTTGGTCGGCTTGCGGGCCAGCCCAAGCAAGATGAACCGCTTGGGAAGGTGCCGTCAGGTCCACGTAAACTGTCGCAATGTGGGTGGCGGGGAAATCGGGATTACGCGCCTCCAGATTCATGCGCCAACCGACGTTGGCTCCCATCCCGTTTGTATAGCCCGGCCGGAATAGTAGGCCTTGGGGCTTACCCCGAACCTTCGGCAAATTCGTTTTGGGTCGCTCCGCCAACTGGGATTCCGCTGCGCGCCAATTCGCCCACGTGCGTTTGGGCAAGGCACAACCTGTTAAGAGACATGTGCAAGCAAGGAGTATCAGCCAACGGCTTGGCACACTTTTCATATCCGGCGGCAAGTGGCTGGCGGGGTGGCACGTGGCCGGAATGCCGAAGTTTGAGGCGCGATACACAGATTTGCGCATGGCAAAACCCTATTAATCAGGCTGCCAAACACAACTCCGGAGGCCCAAATCCCTCAAAAATCAGGTTGCTGGGCGGGGCTTTTTTGCTATTGTGCACATCCTTTTCGCCGCCCAATGGCAGCGGGAGGGACCGTTGAACGGCCTTAATTCGTTCCCGGCTCGCGTGAGTCAGGCGGCCACAACAACACCTAAATTAATCCCGTGTTCCGCGGGATGCCCCGCCACGGGGTTATAACCAAAAGGAAACTTAGTGAGCACCACGATAGGCGTAAAAGAACTGTTGGAAGCAGGCGTCCATTTCGGACATCAAACCAAACGGTGGAATCCCAAGATGAAGAAGTTCATCTTCGACGCCCGCAACGGCATCCACATCATTGACCTCAGCAAGACGGCCACTCAACTGCAGGCCGCCTGTAACTTTCTCAGCGAGACAGTCCGCAAGGGCAACTCTGTGTTGTTTGTCGGCACCAAGAAGCAGGCCCAGTTGGCCGTGAAAGAGACCGCCAAGGAATGCGGTCAGCTCTTCGTGTGCGAACGCTGGCTGGGCGGCACGCTTACCAATTACGGCACCCTCAAGAAGTCCATTGCTCGTCTCAAGGAGATCGAGAAGATGGAGGCCGACGGCAGCATCAACCAATACGTGAAGCAGGAGCAGTCCATGATCCGTCGCGAGGCCGCGCGCTTCATGAAGTATCTCGATGGCATCCGCTCCATGGACCGCATGCCCGGCGCGATGTTCGTCGTGGATCTCAAGCGTGAACACAACGCTGTGGCCGAGGCTCGCAAGCTCAAGATTCCGGTGGTCGCCCTCGTCGACACCAACTGTGATCCTGATCAAGCGGATTTCCCCATCGCGGGCAACGACGACGCCATCCGCTCGGTGCGCGTCATCCTCGCTGCCGTCGGAACTGCAATAACCCAAGGCAAGGCGGAGTTCGAATCCAAAAAGAGCCGCAAGCCGCAGGCTGACGAAGCCCCCACGGAAGTGGCTGCTCCCGCCGCTGCTTAGTTTGTTTTCCATGGGGAACGCACCGTGCCTCCACGTGCGTTCCCCTGTTCCTAACTGAAACCCGACACTTTAAGACTGAATATTATGGCTGAATTTACCGCATCAGATGTCGCCAAGCTCCGCGAAATGACCGGCGTGGGCATGATGGAATGCAAGAAGGCGATGGTTGAAGCAAATGGCAACCTCGAAGTGGCCGTTGAAATCCTGCGCAAGAAGGGCAAGGCCGGCGCTGACACCAAATCACAGAAGGAAGCTCGCGAAGGTCTTATCTGTGCGCACGTGGTGCCCGGAGGCAAACTTGGCGTCCTCGTCGAGATCAACTGCCAGACCGACTTTGTCGCGCGCAACGACGACTTCAAGGCGTTCGCCGAGGACGTGGCCAAGGCTTACGCCGCCAGTCCGAGCGTGGATCTCGAAGGTCGCCGCACGGAAATGGTCGCGAAGATCGGTGAGAACATCCGCCTCGCCCGCAATTCGCGCCTCGAAGTCAAGGGCGCTGGCCAGGTCGCAGCGTACATCCACACCGGCGCCAAGGTTGGCGTGCTAGTGGAAGTGAGCTGCTCCAAGGATGAGACCACGACCAAAGACGAGTTCAAGCAACTCGTGAAGGACATCACACTACAGATCGCTGCCGCGCATCCGATTGCCGTGAGCCGCGAGCAGGTGGACGCGAAGGTCGTGGAGAAGGAACGCGAAATCGCCGCCGAACAATTCAAGAACAAGCCCGCCCAGGCCATCGCCAAGATCGTGGAAGGCAAGCTCAACAGCTTCTTCCAGACCGTGTGCTTGGTCGATCAGGGCTTCGTGAAGGATCCGGAAAAGACCGTCGGCGCCTACATGGGTGAAGTCGGCAAGAAACTGGGCGATGAAATCAAGGTCAACCGCTTCCTCCGCTTCCAAGTAGGCGAAGCTGTCGCGAGCTAAGCGGGACAGCAATTCATTTACGCAAGGGCGTCCGCAAGGCCGCCCTTTTTGCTGCCCGCCTTTGGTTTGACCCTCTCGCCTCTGGCTGCTACACCATGGCAGCCCAATTCCGGGCGAACGCGCGCTATGAGCAAATCCCCCGAGCCTAAATATCGCAGAATTCTTCTCAAACTCAGCGGTGAAGTCCTTGGTGGCCAGAGCGGAAGTGGTATCGATGCCGATGCGCTGCACGGCATGGCCGCCCAAATTCGTGAGGTCAAAGAGCTGGGTGTTCAGGTTGTGGTGGTCATCGGTGGCGGGAATATCTTCCGCGGCATCTCCGGCGGCGAAAAGGGCATCGAACGAGCCACGGGCGACTACATGGGCATGCTCGCCACCGTCATCAACGCTCTCGCGTTGCAGGATGCCCTGGAGAAGCAAGGCATTCCCACCCGCGTGCAAAGCGCCATTGCGATGTCTCAGGTGGCTGAGCCTTTCATTCGTCGTCGCGCCGTTCGTCACATGGAGAAAGGTCGCGTGGTCATCTTCGGTGGTGGCACTGGCAACCCCTATTTTTCCACGGACACAGCCGCCGCCTTGCGCGCCAATGAAATCGGCGCGGAGGCCATTCTCAAAGCGACCAAAGTGGACGGCATTTATGACGCCGACCCTAAGAAGAGCCCGAGCGCGAAACGCTTCGAGGAAATCAGCTACACGGAAGCCCTGACGAAGCGTTTAAAGGTGATGGACTCCACCGCGTTTTCCATGTGCATGGACAACAGGATGCCAATCATCGTATTCGACTTCTTCAAAGAGCACAATCTGCGTGATGTGGTGCTCGGCAAGAAGGTGGGCACACTGGTGACGGGCTGAACTACGGATACGCTGGTTTGATCCGCGAGGATTTCTTTTGAACGAGGTGGTTGGTCTTCT
>JAFMIZ010000095.1 GCA_017853715.1 Pedosphaera sp. | reverse complement strand
TGCACCTTCGGGTTCTGCGCGTCACCGTTGAGCGGGCCTTTGAAGAAGCTTTTCGCCTTCCACTTTGCATCCGTCACTGTGCCGTCGGCGAATTTCAGGATGAAGCCGCCGTCGCCGATGTGGTTGCCGTATTCGAGGCCGGTCTTGGGATTGGCGTTGTCCTTGGCCATCACGGCAATGGTCATCGGATACTCGGGCAGGATGTCCACCGAAACGACGTTGTGTGGGATGAAGTCGATCGAATCCACTGCCGCGAGTTTGCCGTTGATATGGAGGACGAACCAGTTGTCGGCGTAGACGTTGAGCCGGATGGTGTCAGCCATCGTGGGCTTCACCAGGCCGGCCGGCCCGTTGCGGTCAGGCCGGTTTTGCCGTGCTGGGCTCCCTGGCGGGCGATCTTGCGCCAACGAAATCATCGCTAATAAGCTGAGAAAAGCGGTCAAATTGGGTCTCATCATGTGAAGCAGGTAGGGAGATGTTCAGGTGGTCGAGCGGCCGGGGCTTGCGGTCTTAGGTGCGACAAAGAATTGACCCGTGTCCGGCAGGTCAAGCTTGCCGGTCAACGGGCGCGAGTAGAGGTAAGCCTCAGCGCTCTTGTAGCCTTCGAGATTTCGAATCTTCATCAGCACGGCGCGTTGCGTGTCGGTGAGCGTGCGATTCACCTTGGCGAACGCCAGACTTCCGCCATCACTTCGGCGCGATGCAGGCTCAGCTCGGCGTCCTTCTTGAAAACGTCGCCGACGAGGTGGGCGTTCGCCAGCAAAGTGCTCAGCCCAAAAGCACCGGTGGTAACCGTCAGCTGCAGCGAATGGTTTGAGCACTGCGCCTGCATGGTTAAGGAGGAGATTGGCAAAAAGGGAAAGCTGCGACTGGCGCAGCTTCCCTGTGAATCAGTGAGGATGGAGTTTATTGCTGGTCGCCGCCGGGACGGGGGCCACGCGGCGGGCGCGGGCCACCAGGACCGCCGGGGCGCTTGAGTTCGTCAGGCGTCAGGCCGCCGTCACCGTTCTTGTCCAGCTTGTCGAAGTGTTCGGCCATGCGCTCGGGGGCTTCGTCCTTGGTCACCTTGCCGTCGGCATTCTTGTCGAGGCGCTTGAACATCTCTTCCGGATTGGGACGGTCGCCACCGGGACCGCCGGGGCCGCCGGGTCCACCTTGGCCACCACCGGGTGGCTTGAGTTCGTCCTGCGTGATGGCGCCGTCGCCATTCTTGTCAATGCGATCGAAGTTTTCCGCCATGCGCTCGGGAGCTTCGTCCTTGGTGATCTTGCCATCGGCATTCTTGTCGAGGCGCTTGAGCATCTCCGCCGGATTCGGGCGTCCGCCGCCGGGACCGCCGGGGCCTCCCGGGCCGCCGGGGCGGGGTCCACGACCTTCGGGGCGGTCGCCGCCTTCTTGCGCCAGGACGCCGGCGGTGCCGAGTCCGAGCAATACTGCAGTGAGGATACTGGTTGTTTTCATTCTATTGTCTTTCTTCTTTTGTTGGCGCGCTGTTTGGCCGCACCAACGCGGGTTGATTTGCCGTTCTGCACGGATTCTTCGGTGCAGACGAAAGGAACTGTGCCGCCGCCGGGTGGCGTGTCCGGCTCCGGGCCGGACGTGCGGTGCAATTCAAGCTTTCATGGGGGCAGCCTAGCGCATGAACCATTAAGCGAAGATTAAGTTGGCAAGTTTTTGAAAAAATCTTTTCGGCGTGCCGGAGTGATTGTCTTAATCTTCGCTTCATCTTCCAGCGGTTAGAGTGTTGTGTCAGATAAAGCTGGAAAAGCAGTTAAACCACAGATGCACACGGCTGAAGACCTTACGCGAATTTCGCGATTGACGCGAATTGGTTCAGGCCTAATTAGCGACTGTTAGCGTAATTCGCGTAAAACCTGTTCCGCATCAGTGTTCATCTGTGGTTAAGGTTTAGCCTCCGCTGTAAAGAACCGTCATGCGCATACTCGTGGTCGAAGATCAACCGGACCTGCTTCGCAACCTGGCGCGCACCCTGCGCGAGGAGGGCTATGCCGTAGACACGGCGGCGGACGGCAAGGACGGGCTCACCAAGGCGCAGGACAACGACTACGACGCGCTGGTGCTGGACGTGATGATGCCGAAGCTGGACGGTTGGGAAGTGCTGAAGCGTTTGCGGACGACAAAAAAAACGCCCGTGCTCATGCTCACGGCGCGCGATGCGGTGCCGGATCGCATCCGCGGGCTGGATGGTGGGGCCGATGATTACCTGACCAAGCCCTGCGACTTGGATGAATTGCTCGCGCGGCTGCGTGCGCTGATCCGCCGAAGTGCGGGACAGGCGAAACCCTTGCTGGAGATCGGTGGAGTGGTCATTGATCAGGCGGCCAAGACTGTTTTGCTCGACGGCAAGCCGGTTGCCTTGACGGCTCGCGAGTATGCGATGGTGGAATTTCTGGCGCTGCGTCGTGGTGAAGTGGTTTCGCGCACCGAGCTTTACGAGCATTTGATGGACGAGAACGACGACACGCTTTCCAACCTGCTCGACGTGCATGTGTTCAACATCCGCAAGAAGCTCGGGCAGGGATTCATCGTGACGCGCCGGGGGCAGGGTTACTGTATCGAATGAGCAAGTTCTACCAATCCATTCGCTGGCGCATGCAGGTGTGGCATGGGCTGGTCCTGCTCGTCGTGTTGGTGGCCTTCGGGGCAACGGCTTGCTGGTTCGTGCGCAGCGAGCAGCTAAACCGTGTGGATCAGGAACTGCGCCGTCGCCTCGTGCTGCTGGCGGGCGGAGCCGGGCCGCGCGGCGGACCCGGTGCGCGCCCGCCCAACCCTGGCGGGCCTGAACTCAACCCCGAGGCCGGCGCGGGCCGCGGACCGAATCGCGGGCCGGCGTTCCGTTTGCCCGCCGGGCAACGCGGTTTGTTCGAGGAAAGCGAACGCGGCTCGTATTACTTCGTCGTCTGGGACGCCGAGGGCAAGGTGACGGCGCGCTCAGACACTGCGCCTGCAATGGTGCCGCCGCCGCACCCCGGCGACTTCCCCGAACTGGCTTTGCCGCGGGCGCGTTTGCGCGGCGGTGAATTGCCTCCAGAGGAGCGGGGGCGTTTTGGGTTGCCGCGCGGGCGAGGAGACTTGCGTGAGCGCGTCGGCATGGCGCCGGGCGGTGAACGCGCCGTCGTGGGTCACTCACTGGAACCCGAGAATGCCGAGCTGCGTCGCTTGATTGTGTTGTTCGGAATTGCCGGCGGCGGCGTGCTGCTGCTCGGCCTGCTCGTCGGTGGCTGGTTCTCCGGGCGCTCCATCCGTCCCATTGCCGACATCAGCCACACGGCGCGGAAGATTGCGGGCGGCAGCTTGTCCGAGCGCATCGACGTCGCCGACGCCGAGAGCGAACTCGGCGAACTGGCGCGCACCTTGAATGACACCTTCGAGCGCCTCCAATCCGCCGTTGCGCGTCAGGCGAGATTCACCGCCGATGCCTCACACGAATTACGCACGCCGACGTTTGTGATCCTTTCCGAGGCGCAATCCGCGCTTAAACGCGAGCGCTCCAGTGCTGAATATCGCGAGGCGTTCGCGGTCTGCCAGCGCGCCGCGCAGCAGATGCGGCAACTCATCGAGTCTTTGCTGACGTTGGCGCGGCAGGATGCCGGGGAGATCGCCCCCAAGCGCGAGTCCGCGCGGCTCGATGCCATGGCGGATGACGTGGTGGAAATGCTGCGCCCATTGGCGCGGGAGAAGGGGATTACCCTGCACGTGGCGCTGGCGGCGGTGCAACTGGCCTGCGACATCCAGCAGATGCGGCAGGTGCTGACGAACCTGGTCAGCAACGCCATCGAATACAACCGGCCTGAGGGCGAAGTGCGCGTGAAGCTGGCCAGCGAGGGCAGGGATGTGTTGCTGACCGTGGCGGACACCGGGGTGGGCATCGCGGCTGAGGATTTGCCGCACATCTTCGAGCGCTTTTATCGCGCGGACAAATCCCGCGCGACCGCCGAGGGCCACACCGGCCTCGGCCTCGCCATCTGCGACGCCATCGTGAAGGCCCACGGCGGCCGGATTGAAGTGAGCAGCACGCCGGGGCAGGGCTCCACGTTTACCGTGCGGTTGCCCGTGTGACCATTCCTGGTATTGCCGACTGGCAGAAAAAATAAGGCGGGCAGCCCTCTGCCCGCCGTCTAATCAAACTAGGATTAGCTGGTGCTGTTACTTCGCCGCTGCGCCAGCAATGCTCAATGTCAGTTCGATCTCTTCCGCCACCTTGTCCGTGGGGGCGCTTGGGTTGATGCCGAAGTCGCTCCGCTTCACGGTGAACGTGGAACGGATCACCAGCAGGTCGCCTTGCATCTGGCCGTTGGAGCGCGCGCCGAGCTTGTCCTTCAGGTAAGTGATGGTGACCGGCACCGTCTGCGCCTTGGATACGCCCTTCATCGTCATCGTGCCGACCGCGTCCGCCGTGGTCTTGTTGCCGTCGGTCTTGACGTTCTTCAAGGATTTGGCTTCGAAGGTCAGCTCCTTGTGTTGGGCCACATCCATCCACTGCGCTCCGTGCATGTGTTCCTTCATCATCGGATTCGGCACATGCAACGTGTCCGCGGTCACGACGATCTTGCCGGTCGTGGCGGCTGGATTCTCCGGGTCAAACTTCACCGTGCCCGAAACGCCATTGGCGCTGCCGCTGATGGCTTCGAGCGGCGCGTCGAGTTTGAACACCGCGTTGTTGACGCCCTTCGCGTCCTTGAAGTCGAAGGTCAGGGTTTCTGCCGGTGAGATGCTGGCGAAGCCGGCGGCCAATATCAGGGTTGCGATCTGTTTCTTCATGCTGCTTGTGATGCTTTGTTTCGTTTGTTCTTGGTTGCTAAAATCAGGAAACCCATGCCGGCCAGCGCCCCACCCACGGCGAGACCGGCGCCCACAAAATCCAGCCCGGGCTGGAATCGATCCTCATACGTGATGGCTTCGATGCCGGTGATTTCATCCACGGCCTTTATCTGGGCCGACGTCTTGGTCCAGCCGCGATTGGCGCCCAAGGCCAGCCAGACGGCCACTGAACCCAAGACAACCAGCGCCGCGAGAATGTTCAATGCGCGGTTCATGCCCTGCCTGCCTTCCAGCGCTTCGCCGCTTCCGCGACGCGTTTGCCGAAGAGTTCCCACGTCAGTTTATCGGCGGCATCCGGCTTCTCTTCCGGCGATTCCATCATGGCCTGCGCCATCACGCCGCTGTAACTGCTGAGGCGGTTGATGCCCTGGTTGTTCTTCGGTGTCTCGTCCGTGCCCGCCCGGATCATCCCGTGCTGCATCGCCAGCGTGAAGAAGTAATGCATCGTGCTCAACTTGTCGCCGCTCGGTCCGCCCATGTAGGTCGGGCTGCCGAAGATGATCGCGTCGCTCCCCTCAAGCCGCTCCATGAACGCGGAGTTCTTGAAGCGGCCTTCGACGATGTCTTTGCCGTTAAGGGTGAGCACGGTCACTTTCACGTCAGGCATGGCGTTGGCGCCATTGGTCACTCTCTCGGCCAGTTTCGTGGTATGGCCGGAGCCGGAGTGGCAAACAATGGCAACGGTGGTCATGGGCTGTTCCTTGCTTGGTTTGGGTGCGAAATTTCCATCAATTTCGGTTATGTCAAATTTTCGTCGCATCTTCATTCCTTGGGCGCTTCCCGCAGGAGTGCTCCCAAGTCCAGCGGGTTAGTGACCATCGCCAGGGCGCCGTCAGCGTTGCGTGGCCATTCGGTTTGCGGGCGGTCACGGTAAAGTTCAACCCCGTTGCAATCCGGATCGCGGAGGTGGATCGCCCCGCTCACGCCACGGCCCGCCAACGCGGAACTCTTTTTGGTGCCATGCTTGAACCCGGCGCGCCTCCTCACCAATCGCCGTGAGAATGCCGGTGGCCCCGACTTGAATCGCGATTACCGCCATCTCCAAGCCGACGAGATCCGCGCGCACGTGGCGTGGCTGGAGCGACAGCCACGCTTCGATGCGTGCTTTCTGCCTGCACGAGAATTTGGAATCGCACGGCTTCCATCTCTACGAGGTGAATCCCGATGGACGCCCCTCGCGCGCGGAACGCATCATCCAGCACGTCGCGCCGGTCTGCACAATTGATCGCTCGGAGTTGATTGATGGTCGACCCGCCAGCGGCGGCATCATCCGTCCGATCGTCAACCCCAATGAACGTCCGCAATGGCCGGAAGCCATCTGGCTGCTGTCCCATAAACGCGTCTCCCTTGCACACTTGAGGCCCCGTCCCGTTTCCCCCTGGCGACGCGCGTGCATGCTTTGGTTGCCGCAGTTCAGGGTGGCACAGGCCTCCGGCCCTTCGTTTCCGGCGTCTCGCCAGAAATAAACACCTGGTTTAGCCAGCTTGCACGCTTGATGGTATCCCCCAAGGCAGGGCGCTTCTCTCCGTGCGCGCTGGCGGAAGTTCCACCTCCGTTCACGGCGCGCAGGGGACTGCACCACCTGCCAGTTCTGATTTGGGCTCGGGCGCCCTTCCCGCGCATGGCCAGTTGCGCGCCTCGCTCCGTGCCGCCGAGCTTGACCTGCGCGACGGGTCTGCGGAAGCTGCGTGCCACCATTATGATCAATATGCTTCCGCTTTCACTCGTCGCCGTGACCTCCGTCTGCCTGCTCGGTTGCGATTCCTCCCAACCCGCACCGCAGCAAACCCCTGCGCCGGACGCTCCCACAGAAGCTGCTGCTGCTCCCAGCGGTGAAATGACCACCACCGCGAGCGGCTTGAAGTATCAGGTGTTGAAGTCCGGCGGCGGCACCGCTTCGCCCAAGGCGACGGACACGGTCCGTGTTCACTACCACGGCACGCTGCTCAATGGCACCGTCTTCGACAGCTCCGTGCAACGCGGCCAGCCGATCAGCTTCCCGCTGAACCAAGTCATCTCCGGTTGGACTGAAGGACTGCAACTCATGAAAGTGGGCGACAAGTTCAAGTTCGAGATCCCGGCCAATCTCGCCTACGGCGACCAAAGCCCAAGCCCCTTGATTCCCGCCGGCAGCACGCTGGTGTTCGAGGTGGAATTATTGGGGATGGAATAGCCTCTGATGATGGGTTTCCCGACGGCGTGCAGGGGGACTGTGCGCCCTGCCTTGCCTTGCCTTCGCGGTGATTCGTGCAATCCACGTAGAACCGTTTTTCCTGTCGTCCCAACAAAAGGTTTCATCGCGGATTCCCAGGAATAATCCGCTGACTGCGGGCTGAATCAGAAGCTGGGCCACTTGGGTCGCGAAGCGTTTGGACTGCGGTGTTTCCAGCACCGCTTTTCGGCAGATGGAAGTGCGTGGTGAACTTGGGCGCAACGGATAGCGGCGCTGAAGACCCGCGCACTCCAGACGCTGGTGGGCGAGGCGTGGCCCGGGGCATTTTCACCCCGGAATCCCGTGATGAACCAAAATAAAAAGGGCGGACCCTTGCAGGTCCGCCCTTGGCTGAATCTCTCCGGAAGGTTTACTTCTCTTCCTTCACTCCGAGGCTGTCGAAGGCGTGTTGCAGGGCAACCAGGTCTTCGCCGGGCTTCAGGGAGTCGAGGATCTTCTGTTCTTCCTTGATCTGCTCGTCGCTGTAGTTCGCGGCCTTGATGGACAGACCGATGCGGCGTTCGCCCTTGTCGATCTTGATGACGCGCGCGGTGACTTCTTGGTCGGGCTTAAGCACGTTCTTGATCTTGTCCACGCGCTCTTCGCTGATCTGCGAGATGTGCACGAGGCCGTCGATTTCGTTGGCCAGACCGATGAACGCACCGAAGCTGGCGAGCTTGGTGACCTTGCCGGTGACGAGGTCGCCCACCTTGTAGTGACGGTCGATCTCGTCCCACGGATCGGTGGCGAGCTGCTTCATGCCCACGGCGATGCGCTGGTTGGCCTTGTCCACTTCGAGCACCACGGCTTCCACTTCGTCGCCCTTCTTCAGGACTTCGCTGGGGTGGTTGATCTTGCGGGTCCAGCTGATGTCGGACACGTGGATCATGCCGTCGAGACCCTCTTCCAGCTCGATGAACGCACCGTAGCTGGTCAGGTTGCGGATCTTGCCCTTCACCTTGCTGCCGGGCTTGTATTTCTGGTCGGCATTGTCCCAAGGGTTGGATTCCAGCTGGCGGATGCCGAGGGAAATCTTCTGCTCTTCCTTGTTGATGCCGAGCACCACCGCTTCGAGTTCCTGGTCTTGCGCGAGAACATCGGCCGCCTTGGCGACGCGCTTGGTCCAGGAGAGTTCGGTGACGTGCACGAGGCCTTCCACACCGGGTTCGATCTCGACGAATGCGCCGTAGGGCACGAGGTTGACGACCTTGCCCTTGACCTTGGTGCCGACCGGATACTTGGCTTCGATGCTGTCCCACGGATTCGCCATCTTCTGCTTGAGGCCGAGGCTGACGCGTTCCTTTTCCTTGTTGATGTCGAGGATGACCACGTCGAGGTCCTGGCCGACCTTGAGGATGTCGGACGGATGGTTGACTCGGCCCCAGGACATGTCGGTGATGTGGAGCAATCCGTCGATGCCGTCGAGGTCGATGAACGCACCGAAGTCGGTGAGGTTTTTGACCTTACCCTTGCGGATGTCGCCGGGCATCATTTCGCCGAGCAACTTGCCACGGCGTTCGCTGCGTTCCTGTTCGAGGAGTTCGCGGCGGCTGAGCACGATGTTCTGGCGCTCCTGGTTGATCTTGACCACCTTGAAATCGTAGGTGTTGCCCACGTAGGTCTGGAGATTCTTCGGGGTGATCACGTCGATCTGCGACGCCGGCAGGAACGCCTCGACGCCGATGTTGACGATGAGACCGCCCTTGACCATCGCCTTCACCTTGCCCGCCACGCGGCCGCCTTCATTGCAGATGGAGAGGATGCGCTCCCAGTTCTTCTTGAATTCGGCCTTCTCGTGCGAGAGGACGACCATGCCTTCTTTGTTCTCGAGCTTCTCGATGAGCACATCGATTTCGGTGCCGGGTTGGATGGCGCTGATGTCGAGGAATTCATTGGCCGGGATGAGGCCTTCTGACTTGTATCCGATGTCCACCATGACTTCTTTGGGGCGGACTTCGATGACGGTTCCTTTGGTGATATGGCCAACAGCAAAGCTCTTTTCGCTCTGCTTCATGGCTTGTTCCATGGTCAACATAATGACGTAACTGCTCTTTCTGCGAACGGACGAGGGGAACTTTCAAGCGGGGCTTGGAAGCTCCATTGCCTAACGAACCGCGTTGCGGGGCAACGGAGGTTGAAGGTTAGGTTACTCGGTTTAACGGTTTTTTTCAGCCTCTCACGAGCACCGCGCGCGCGGGCTCAGGCGAAGCCAGAATAGCCCCATTCAGCCCCTGAGCAAGGGGATTTTGGGGCAAAATGGGGCGAAACGATACCTGCGGTTCAGGGAACACTGAACATTCAACGCCCAACATTCAACT